>SKXR01000122.1 GCA_007128275.1 Kiritimatiellia bacterium | reverse complement strand
GCGCATACGCGTTTCTTAACAGGTAGTTCAGTGCGAAAAATGCCGCCGCGAAGACGGCGTAGGCGCGAAATCCGTGAACGAAGTCCATGGTGCTGACTGCGTTCGGCAGGCGCCATGGGCCGGTGTTCACCGTGCCCCACACCAAGACCCAGAGAAAGAAGGGCCAGATCAGATACCGCCGCCACAGGGACGGTTGTGCGGGGGGGGGCATGTGCATGTGATTATGCATAAGAATAATTACCCGCAAAGGCCGCAAAGGGCGCGAAGTGAAAAGAAGATATCGGCAGAATTATTGTTGGCAAAATCATTCTTCGGACGAAAGGGATATTTTCTAACGATTCTGCCAATCATGATTTTGTCACATGCGTTTTCGTTAAAGGTAATATGGTTTCAGTGAGCTTCGCGGTTAGCGTTCTTCGTAGATGCGGTTCAATTCTTCTCCCAGCCGTTCCCACAAGTATACGTCCTGTACCCGTTGCTTGCCAGCGCTCCCCATGTGTGTGCGCAGCGCGGAACCGTTGTGCAGGCGCTCGAGTGCGTGGGCCATGTCGCGAATGACCTGGGCGGGCTCTCCCGGCGCGATTTTGATGCCCCACGCGTCCTGCACATGATAGCCCGGTCCGCCGATGTCCAAGCATATGACCGGGGTACCGGTCGCCATGGCCTCCACGATCACCGCCCCGCCACCGTCGCGCGCGCTGGGAAACAGAAAGCAGTCCGCCTGTGCAATGCGATGGAGCAGTTCGGTGCGGGAAGACCAACCGGGAAAGCGCACCTGCTCGATGATCCCCAAGTGCTGAGCCAAGCGCACCAGCCGTTCCCGTTCGGGCCCGTCGCCCACGACTTCCAGCACGGCGTGCGGATATTCTTTGGCAAACAGGGCAAAGGCCCGGATGCCGAGGTCGAAACATTTCAGTGAAATGAAATGGCCCGCACTGACGACGAGGAAGCGATTTCGTTCCGCGGTGGATCGGGTTGTCGGCGCGGTGAGTTCGACCGCGTCTTCCGGCGCGATACCGTTCACCGGGAAGAGCCGCACCTTGTTCCGCCACGCGGCGGGCACGGCCTGCACGGCATCGTGATTGCACAGCAGGATCGCGCGTGCGCGCCGCTGGCCCCTCCGGTAGATGGGGTCGAGCTTGTACAATCCCTGGCCGACACTGCGCACGCGTTCCCAGAACCGGGAAAGGAATCGTCGTGAGCGCAAGAGGCCCTTCGGCATTCGATGCGATCCGCCGCCGGGCCCGCGCACATAGGGCACGGGCAGAAACGCGCCGGTCGGGCTGGCAAGCCAGTCGTTCGCGAAGGTGACATGATGAAACAGCGCGAAGTGGTGTTGCGCATGCAATCGCCGCGCCGCCCGGTAGGCCGTCCATTGCCAGAACCAGGAATAGAGTTGCAGGGGACCTTTATGATTGCGCGCCATCCATTCCATGCCGGGCACACGCACATATTCGAAATGTAACCGATCCTTCAGGTCCAGGATATGGCAGGCGTCTTCAAGCGCGTTGCGGTTGCCCGCATGCGTCAGCACCCATGTTTCGTGAAAGCGGCACGCCTGGCGGGCAATGTTCCAACCCAGAATATCTTCACCGGCCCCGAGGCCGCTGTTGCCTTGCGGATGGCACGCAAAGGCGCAAAGTAGAATCTTCATCTTATCGGATCCGGTTTAATAGCCATTTAAATGCGTTGGGCGGCACGAGATACGACGCCGCGCCTAAGGCACAGGCCGCACAACGGGTGCGAGTATACCCGAGGCGCTGTGCTTCGGCGAGATTCCGTCGCATTTGTTTTCGATCCCCGTATACCCCGGCATGGATCCCCGCCGCCACGAGCGCGCGACTGCAGACATCCCAGGCCGCGCGTTCTTGGACCGCCGATCCGGTGAGCCGGTCCATCACGTTATGGATCGCCCGATTGCGCGAAGCAACTTCGAGCATTGTTCCTTGCTTCACGATTTGTCCGCTGTCGTGCATCACATATTCGGAAAGGATCTCGGGAATATATCGGCCATTGAGCGATACGGCCTTGATCCGTGCGGCATAATCCCAGTCCTGCGACATACGCAAAGCTTCGTCCCACGGACCGGCTTGGATGCAGACGCGTCGCCGGTAGAGCGGGCCGGTGGTATGCCAGAGGTGAAGGGGGATATTGCGCGCCGGCACCCCGCGGTCCATGGGACGGCCGGTTGTTGTGCGCTCCGTGCCGTCCCGGCCGATCTGTATGGTCTGTGCATACACGTAGTCGAGGCCGGGTTCGGCCGCCAGGGCGTCAACTTGTTGGGTGAGTTTGTTGGGACGCAGGCGATCATCGGAATCGAGAAATTGAATGTATTCGCCTCGACATTCGCGCAGGCCATGATTCCGCGCCGCGCACGCACCGCGGTTGGGCTGGGACAGATAGCGCACCGTCAACCGATGATCCGCGTGATACTGTTTCGTCCATGATTGAACGGTCGATGACGTGGCATCGGTGGATCCGTCGTCCACAATCACCAACTCAACGGGGCGATAAGACTGCGCGGCGACGGAGTCGAGCGTTTCCTGCAGGAGGTCGGCGCGGTTGTACGTAGGGACAATGATACTGACCAGGCCTTCCTCACAGGCTTTCTTCATCCATTCGGCTTGCGTAGAGGAGGTCATACGGATTCATTGTGTGCGGTGGGAATGCCACACGTCTTTGCCGGCGAGCCACAGAAAACGCGGGCCCATGAGAAAGACGCGCCGCCAGATCAGTTTCGGTTCCTGCACCAGCCGCCACATCCACTCAAAGCCGTGTTCGCCAACGAAGGAGGGAGCGCGTTTCACTTTGCCGGCCAGGAATTTGAAGCCGGCGCCGACGCCGGCGGCGATGGGCACGGTCAGGCGATCCCGGTGCGCGTGCATCCATCGTTCCTGTTTGGGCAGGCCGAGCCCGACCCAGAGAAAATGCGCGCCGGAGTTGTTGATGCGCTGCACGATTGCCTCGTCCTCTTCCGGGGTCAGCTCGCGGAAGGGCGGCGAATGCAAATCCACGATCTGAAGTTTCGGATATCGTTCCATGAGTTTGTCGCGCATAAGCGCCAGTGTCTCGTCGGTATCGCCGTAGAAATAGTGTTTGTAGCCTTCCTGTTCGGACATGGCGAACGTCGCTTCGAGCAGGTCGACGGCGTTCACGCGCCGTTTCTGGGGAAACCCTTTCAGTTGGCCGATCCACTTGACGGAGACGCCGTCCGGGGTGAAGAGGTCGGCGCTGTTGAGGATTTCGAGAAAGTCCGGATTGTCGTGGCCTTCGATGACACCGTGCATGCCGGTGTTGACGACCATGTGGTTCTGGGTCGGTTCGTTTTCGATCCACCAGCGGAAGATGTTCATGACATCTTCGACCTGGACCATGTGGACTTTAGAGCCAAGCATGTCGGCAGTCGGAGGCATTTCAAAAGCTTGTGTGTTCATAATGTGGAAGAGTTAACCGCAAAGGGCGCGAAGAGCGCAAAGGTTTCTTTTTATGGGAACAGTCGTTCTTCGCGTACTTTGCGCACTTTGCGGTTAAGAAAGAAGATAAACCGCAAAGAGCGCTAAGAGCGCAAAGATTTATTGTGTTGGTGAACGATTCGTTTCATGCCTTCTTTCAAGAGTTTCGCGTTGAAGTTGATGAGGTATCCAAGGGTGCAACCGGATAGTTTGAGATAGGTGATCAGTTGCGCGGTGTGTACACCCGTGAGGCGGTCAACAACCTTGAGCTCTAATACGATTCGATCATCGACCAATATGTCGATTCTGTAGCCTTCATCCAAATCAAGGCCCTTGTAATGGATGGGTTGCACAATCTGGCGGCGGGCTTGAATGCCTTGTAGCGTGAGTTCGTGCAGGAGACAGCGTTCATAAGCGCTTTCCAGCAAGCCCGGGCCCAGTGTTCTATGCACTTCAATGGCCGCTCCGATGACCTTATTCCCCGAGTGTTTCGATATCCATGGCCGATCTCCTTTCCGGGTCTATTCTAAGAGTTAACCGCAAAGGGCGCGAAGATCGCAAAGAATTCCTTTTGTGGGAAGCTTCCTGCCTGTTCCTTTTCCATACTTATTTCTTCCTTCGCGTTCTTTGCGCGCTTTGCGGTTAAGAAAGAAGATCAACCGCAAAGGGCGCGAAGAGCGCAAAGGTTTCTTTTGATGGGAACATTCGCTCCTATTTGCTTCCCATTCTTAATCTTCCTTGGCGTTCTTTGCGTGCTTTGCGGTTAATTCTTCGGCATTTCCCGCGGCGCGGCGGCGGGCGTTTCGGTCGAGTTTGAAGAGGGCCTCACCCAATGTCATGCCGAGGCGGATCAGCAGGCCGAGATAACAGCGGGGCACGGACAACCCGTGTTTGCGCACAAAGTAGAGGCGGTTCCGAACCTCCGTCCGTCCGAAATCGTGCCAGTTGAAATCCGCGCCGCGCGGAGGCTGGTGATGGTCGAACAACGCGTCGGCCACGATCATCAGACGACCATGACGGCTCAAGCCGTATGTGAACTCCAAATCCTCCAAATAGCTGTAGCCCTCAAAGAACGGATCGAATTGATACGTATTGAGCAGATTCCGCCGGACCACCAGCGCCTTGCTGCTTAGCCATTCGCATTCGGTGTTTCGATCCACCTTGCCGTACAGGGAATGCCAGCCGGACCGCGCAACCCGTCCCGGCTTGCGACTGTAAAGACCAAGCAACGCACCCAAGCCGAGGCGCCTCCAGAAGAGCGTGCGCCGATCTTCGTACGTGGCTTCATTGAAGCTCGCGGCGACGATGTCGGCCGACGCGGATTCCCAGAACTGCAGCATCTTCTCTACGGCGTCCGGATGCAGTTCCTGATCGTCGTCAAAGAAACATACCAAATCGATATCATCGCGGAGTTGTGCGATACCGGCATTACGTTGTAGGGCGGACGTGGGCGCTTCGGTCCAGCGCACGTATTCCACGGGCAATCCGTCGGGTTGGCGCGTCGCATCGAATTTCGATGCGTCACCGGCGTCGATCACAATCACTTGACTCGGCTGGCGCGACTGTGCGGCGAGACTTTGCAGCATGCGGTCCAGGTGGGCCGGCCGGTTACGGGTGGGTGTGATGAAGGCGATGCGCATGGGTCAGATGTTGAAACAGTTGTCCGGCCGGTACAGGAGGGTGGTTCGTTCGAGGTCTGTGCCGGTCGGTTTTAGGCCTTCCAACGCGAGCGGGCGGAAACCGCGTGATTCGGCATGGCGCAATGCTTCGGCATAAGCCTCGCGCTGCGCATCGTCTAGTAGGAGGACGCCGTTCGGGGTCAGGGCGTCCAGCGCCTGCTTAACGCAGTTGACGCGATCCCGGCCGTCTACGATGACGACGTCGTACTGCTCGTTCGTCGTATGGATGGAGCGGCAATACGCGCCATCCACGTCGTCGGCTTGATAGATCAGCCGTATATTGCCCGGGGCGATATCCTTGATGCGTGCCAACCATTTCTCGTCGTATTCCACCGCGGTGACCGACTCCGCCCGATCCGCATAGAACAAGGTTGAATGACCGCACCCGTATTCGAACACGCGCATATCCTTCTTCAGGCGATCTTTGAGCAGGGCAATGACCGCGTAGTTCATCCAGGGCAACGGCTTTCCCGCGGCGTCGACGGGTTTGCGCTCGCGCAGGCTGCGGCTCCACCCGGTTGCGTGGAGATACGATGATTTGTGCAGGAGCAGTTTATACACCCGCAAAGGGGCATACATCGCGCGCAGTCCAATGATCTTCTTGGTTATTGTCTTCATGGTTGTTGCTTCGCCTCGGTGTGCCGCGGTGATGCGATCATGGTATGGACCGTAGCACAAATGGCGACCTGATACGAGGCGGTACTGAAGAGTGTGGCCTGTTGCCGCAACGCATGGCATGCGGCGGTTTGTGCGGACTCAGCGCGCAGCATGCCATCGATTGTCCCGGCGGCCTCGTCCGGTGAGCGCCAGCACAGGGCCGCGTCGTGGCCGACGATTTCTGCTGCGCCGCCGGTGGCGGGCACGAAGGGGACGCATCCCGCCCGCACCATTTCCGCGACCGCAATGCCGAATCCTTCGAATGGACAGGCATGAATGCCGTACCGGCATTTTGCAAGCAGGCGACGTTTCTCTTCGCCCTGCTGTTCGCCGTGCCATACGATCCAATCGCCCTCGGTCTGCGCCGTTTCCATCACGCCACGCGCGTACGAGGAACCGTCCGTCCCGCCGATGATATGCAGTTTAGGGGTGTGCCCCATCGCGCGAACGCGTTTGAGGATGTCGATGATGGTCTCAATGCGCTTTTCACGCGAGAGGCGACCGAGGCAGACGAAGTCGGGCGCGCGTTCTTCCCACGGAACATCCGGGAAGTCGCCCGGAACAGGGGGATATATGACCCGCACATTGCGAACCCCATAGTTCTCTTTCAGTATAGACGCCGTCCATTGCGAGTTGGCGATGAGCAGGTCATTCGTGAACAGGTTGCGACCAGACGGTGGCGAAACCATTCGGCACGCGCCCAGATAGAGACGATTCAGAAAATTGGTTTGGTGGAAGCCACGGCTTCCCGTCGACGCGGGATCAGCGGCTGCGCGTACGTCAGGGGCCCAGGAAAAGTCGGCGATACGCTGAATGGCCGGCCGCCCGAAATCACAGAGGTTGTAGGCGCTGAACAATACATCGTATCGGTCGGCGATGCGTCGGCAGTATCGTTGATGCCAATGTCCGCGCAGCGCGGCGGCCTTATGCGTACACGCGAGCAAGCGAGGCAGGGGAACCCGTATGACCGTGACGGCGTTGGCCGGCACGGACGTGCCGTACAGGGCGTTCAGCGACTGGAGATCGGGGTCTCCGGTCGTGATGAGGTGCACACGATACTCTTTCACGAGCGCGTCCATCGCCCACATCAGGGCGCATTCCGATCCGCCGCGATAGAGGCGCGGGTGCGCGATGCCGATGAGGGGCTTGTCCGATTTCGCTTGCTTATTCATGGATGAACCGCAAAGAGCGCCAAGAACGCGAAGGAATATTCGGGATGTTGTTGCATATATCTTCCAGGCTTCTTTTCTAGCTGCTTCACTCTTGCGTTGCCTTATCTTTGCGCGCTTGGCGTCCTTTGCGGTTACTCTTTCCGGTAGCCGGGTCTCATGGCTTGATTTAGAATGGCCCTCTGCCGGGCGCGCCACCAGATCGCGTGCGTGATACGGCACAGGAACGCGGCGGGCAGGACGCGTTCGGCCATGCGCCCGATCCAGACGAGTCCCTTGAATGTGCCGTGAGCCGTGTCCGTCGCCTTTCGCAGACAGCGGCGCGCGCCCGTCTTATCGTTTTCGCGCGCCATGATCAAGCCCGCCCGCGCGTAATAGCGGGCCAGGGTGTTCTCCGTCTTCACACAGCGGATGTTCTGCGCGCGAAGATTGGTCAGAATGTCGTCCGCGACGATTTCCGAGGTCATGGCGCTGGACAGACTCGATTCGACGTTGCGCGGGCCGCTGTGCACTTGCCACACGCATACCGGTTCGGGCATGAAGTGTTCACGAAAGCCGCGCACTTTGAGGCGGGCCGGGTTGATCAGGTCCTCCGCGCAGCGCACCCGTTCGTCGGCGGAGCCGATGGCGTCCAGTATGCGCCGTCGATACAGGGGCGCGCACGTTTGCCAGTGATAGACGGCCACATGCGTCCATGTCTCGTCCCGTTCGATGGGGCGGCCGACCTCTTTCATGATGTGTCCGGATTCGTCCATGTATTGCGCTCGGCCGTACACATAATCGATGGACGGATCATCCTTGAGTATGCGCACCTGCTTCTTCAGTTTGTCCGGGAGGAGCCGGTCGTCTGAATCAAGGTGCTGGATGAACTCGCCGCACGCTTCGTGCAGGCCATGGTTGCGCGCCGCCGTAGTGCCCTGATTGTCCTGGTGCAGGTACCGGATTATCAACGAATCGGGATGGGTGTGCGCTTCGGCGTAACGCCGAATGACGTCCGGCGTATCGTCTGTGGATCCGTCGTCCACGATGAGCAATTCGATCGGCCGATACGTCTGCACGCGCACGCTGTCCAGCGCATCCACGATCATCCTCGCCCGGTTGTATGTCGGCACGATGACGCTGACCCAGCCGGGGCGGCCCTCGTCGTTTCTGTGGCTATGAGATTGTTCCGCCATCACGTTGCTGTTTGTTGGGCCACGAGTTTCTCGCCGTGTTCCACCACAAGCCGAAATGAGCCGGTCTTGATCGCGTCGAGAAGCGCCGCCGAGCAGCCCGGCTTGTACCGGTCATGCACTTCTACGCAAAGTATGCCTGTTTGCCGGATCCATGGTCCAGCATGCTGAAACACTTCGCGTTCGGCGCCCTCAATGTCGAGCTTGAGGATATCAATGAAATCGGTTTCCGCCAATGCCATCAGGTCAGGGATCGTGAAGGCCTGTACGAACTCGGCGCCGGCCGTGTCCGGGGTCATGCGGAACGAATAGGACGCCGCCCCGGGATTTTCGATGTGAAGCCGTTCGCGTCGATGCCAGATCGCGCCGTGCACGACGGTGACGTTGGGCAGGTCTTTGGTGTTTGCACGCAACTGCGCCAGGTTGTTCGGTTCGGGTTCAACCGCGATGATGCGCGCTTCCGGATAGGCGAGCGCGTAATACGCCGTGCTGTATCCCACATACGCGCCGCCGTCCACAATGACGCGCGGGGGGCGGGCCGGACTTGCCGGTACGCGGCACTCATCGCGCAGAAAAACGGAACGGAAGACGTCGGCGTCCTCGGTGCCGGGACGTATGGTTACGCGATGCCGTGAGCCGGGAACCGGATACGGTGCCTCCTCCGCGGCCCCCTGAATGCGCCGCCAGATGCGCGGGCCGCGGAGCGGGCCGTATTTACCGGCGGCATCGACGTAGCCGGAAAGGCGGCTGAAGGCGCGTTTCAGGCGAGCGGTGAGGGCAAGTCGATGCAGGCGCACCCGCACGCCTTCGGGCAGGCGCCACCAAAGCCGTCCGATGACTGTGTAGAGCGAGGCCATACTATACCTTTCGAGACAAGACGAGATTGACGAAGTTTCCATCGCGCTCGTATCCGCAGTCGGTCAGGAAATCGAGAATGTCCTGTTCGTTTTTCCCCCGGCGTTTCAGCAGGCTGGGATGCAATTCCAAGGCGATATGCGTGATCCATCCGCGCTCGAAAACGTCGCGCGAGCCGAGGATCGCCTCGTATTCGAATCCTTCAATATCGATCTTCATCAGGGTGAGGCGGGGTATATTGAGCAAGCCGAGAAAGTTACTCAAGGTATATTGCGGCACGATCTCCGTTGGGTTCCGGTAGCGCGTCTTTTGGAACAAGGCGCCGTGTCCGGTGTTCATGTCGGGCGGGAGCGAAAGTTCAGCAAACCCGTTGGAATCGGATACAGCACACTGAAAGACGCGGACCTGTGACGCTTTGTTCTCGGAAAGATTGCGGAAGATGACCGGTTGCAGGCGGCTTTGCGGTTCGACGGACAGGACGATGCCGCTCTTGCCGACGTGCGCAGCCGCCAATACGGAAAAGTACCCTTCGTTTGCGCCCAGATCGAGGAAGACATCGCCTTCCCTCAACAGGGTCTTCACGGCGTGCGCGAGTTCGGGTTCGTACGCCTTTTCGGACAGGAGCGCGTAGCCGAAGTTCGACGCCGGATCAATGTAGAACCGGCCTGTCGGCGTTTCGACCACGCGCCGGCGGATGCACAGCATGCGCTTCAGGAACGAGGCAATCAATGCGGGTCGCAGGCGTAGGAGGAGGCGGTATAACGAGTTCATGGCGTGGATCCGGGAGACTGTTGCAGAACGAGTGTGTGAGTGGCAATCAGGGTGGCACAGGCGTCTCGCCTGTGTTGCCCCGCCCGTATGGGAGAGTCAATCACAGGCAGGATGCCTGTGTCACCTTTTCCGAACGGACCGCGGGGCGCGTATGGAGATTGCTCGACCCCGCTGACACGCGGGGCAAGCTTCGTCCCCCCCCGCACCTGCGGGGCGGGACTCCGCCCGAAATGACTTTATTCGGTACCGAAAACTATTCGAATGCCCGGCTCGACAGGAGTCTCGCCCTCCATTTGCCCGGGAACTCCCCCCAGAGTCTTCTGGAGGGCGAGGCTCCTGCCGAGCCGCAGTATGACTGTAGGATAGCTTCTATTCACTGTTCGATGCGTTGCGGGGTAAGCGCTTCGGAATGGGGATACGCGTTTCGCGTCGCAAACAGGCGGCGACATAGCCCGCCGCCATGGCGCAGCCGCCGAGGATCCACGGTCGGGCGAGGCATCGCTTGATGCAGCGCGGCATTTCGCGCCACCATGGTTCGCGCATGATGTAATGCATGTTCCCAAGATAATAGCAGGTCGGCAATTTTGATCGAAGATCCGTGGCGTATCCTTCGCGCGGCGGATGATGATCGACCACCAGATCCAGCATATTCTTCACCTTCCAGTCACGGGCTTTGGCTTCGAGCGCCGCCACGCAGTCCTCGTGCCCGTACGGTTTGTAACCGCCAATCTCCTCGTAGCAGGCGCGCCGAAACATCTGTACCGCGCCCGCCACGAAGTCCGGTTTGTAGAAGCCGCCCCGCGCGGGTTTCCCGTCGGGCAGGATGTTGCGCACCGCCCCGCCGGCGATGCCAATGGCTTCGTCGGCGTCCAGTACGGCCATGACCCGTTCATAATACTCCGGCGGGCAGGTGATGTCCGCGTCAAGGTTGGCCACATAATCAAATGACAGGTCCGTACACGTCGCGTAAGCCTCGGCCAACGCGGCGGATTTGCCGGGCGCGGCGCGTTCCACACGGCGCAGTTCATCGTCCGGTTTTTCGCGGCGAATGAAACGAATCCAGTCGTGTTTCGCGGCGTGGTTTAGCACGATGTCGTCCGTACGATCGGTGGACCCGTCGCTGACGATGACCCAGCGCAGCGGCCGGACCGTCTGGGATACCACGGCTTCGATCGTCCGTTCGATCGTGCGCTCCGCATTGCGCGCGGCGGTCATGAGCAGGTAACGAGTCATGATGAAATCCTGTGTGTCCAGTGCCCGATACGGTCTCGTAGTGCGCGGGGCACGAGCGCATGGATGAACCGGTTCATGCGGGACCGGCGGAAGCGGACAGGCCGGAACGTCGTCCAAGGCAAGGGTTCGTCGCGGGGCTTCTCCCGCAACACGCCCGCCAACAAGGCATCGTACTGTTGCGCCATGGTATCCGGGTGGAATCGTTCTCGTACAGCCTGTTGTGCGGAGGTGCGCAAGGTGTTCAACAGGTTGTCATCTTCGCACAGGCGCCCGATGCAGTCGACCATGGCTGACAGATCGCCCGGTTCCACGATCCACCCTGTTTTCCCGGACTCCACGATCCAGTCGGTCACACCGCGGATTCGGTGGGCGACGGGCACGGCGCCCGCCGCCATGGCTTCAATGAGGGCGATCCCGAACCCTTCATGATGGCTGGGCATGACAAAGACGTCCCAATGCGCCATATGCGTGGCGACATCCTTGTGCGACCGGCGACCGTGAAATCGGACGTACGGCTGAACGCCCGCCCGGGCGAATCGTTCAGCCAACGCCTGTTCATCCGGGCCTTCGCCGACCACATCGAGCGTCCAGGGGATGCCTCGTGCTGAAAGACGTTGGCCCAGTTCGGGGAGCAGAAAAATGCCCTTTTGCGCGTCCTTGAGACGGCCGGCATATCCGAGTCGGATGGGGGTGGGGGGACGGTTCTCTGCACGCCGGTGGCCCGCCGTGAGAAACAGTGCGCGCACGGTATGCGGGATGAGGTGAAGGCGCGCGGTGTCCACATACCCGCCGCTCAGCAGATCGTCGTATTGCCGTTGACTGGTGGCGATCACGGCGGACAACCGGTCGGGATGAATCACGACGGCGCGATAACTGAATGGCGTTGTATCGTATGAGCGTGAGATGACGCGAACAGATGCGGGTATATGTCGGATCGCATTCCAGCCGGGCAAGCTGTAGTCCGGCGCCGTGAGAAAGAGCACGTCGATGTTTTTCGAGGCGCACCAATCAACCAACGCGCGCGCCGCGGTTTCGGGATCGTTTGTGTCGTCGGCGATGCGGATACAGCCGTCATCGGCGAAGTCGTCCTGCCATAACCGGGCGATGGCCTGTCCGACGCTCACGGCATACATGGTCCAGCCATGCGGTGTCAGCGCTTCGCGCAGCGTGCGGTAATGGGCGAAGACCCCGCCGGCGCGCGGCGCCGCGCAATAGGCAATGGTTCCTTTCATGATTCGGTCCAGCTTGGCATGTTGATGTCGGCTGCGGCAACACCCTCCTTGAGCAGGCGAAACGGGCCGGCATCGTACACCCGATACACGACCCACGCCACGGGCAGGGCCACGAGTGTAACGATGAACACCATGGCGATGAGCAGGATCGTCGGATGCGCAATGGGTAGCAGGCGCGCGCAAAAGATGCCGAGCACGACACAGACGGCGAGGATCAGGCCGGGCAGCAGGGCGCGGGCGGCAGCGGCGACGGACATGCCGGTAATGCGTGTGGCCCAGACCATCAAAGGCGCCAGGGCCAGCACGCCGGCCAGACCCGCCAGCGCCGTACCGCTGACCCCGTAGCGAGCCGTCAACGGGTACACGAGTGCAAGGGTCACCG
>SKXR01000146.1 GCA_007128275.1 Kiritimatiellia bacterium | reverse complement strand
CCTTGATGAAACATATTCGCGGCCAGTACGGCGATGATGAGGGTGAACCCGAATTCGATGCCCGCCGTGTGGGTGATGGAAAACAAGTGCGGCGCCTCGCGATAGGCCGTGTCGAAGGCCGGGCCCGTTCCGCCCACCAGGATGAGGGTGCCGATCAACATGAACAGGAGCAGGGGAACAATCAGAATGAACTGAATCCGGTCGGTAAAAATGGAGGCCCGAAGCCCGCCGTAGGAGGTGTAGGCCACGGTGCCGACGGCGACGATGAGTGCGGTCCAGAACAGCGGCACGTCGGCCACGAGCCGGATGGCTTGGGCGATGGCCGTCATTTCCGCGGCCAGAAAGACGAACATGTAGAAGAGCATGATGGCCAGGGTCATCAGGTACATGGGAATCCCGAACCGGTGCCGGACATATTCCGTCAACGAATGACCGCGCGGCATCAGGCGTCGCATGCGCGGACCGAGCCAGGCGAAGGCGAAGAGGGGGGCGGCTTGCCCGAGCGCGTATCCCGCAACGCCGGCAAGGCCCGCCCACATGGCGGTTTCCGCGGGACTGAACAATACCCAGGCCCCGATGATGGACGCCGCCACCGTCGCCGCGCCCGTAAAAGAGCCGGCCGTGTTGCGGCTGACGAGATGATCTTCCAGCGTGTGCTTCTTCGCGCGCACGGCAAGCAGGCCGATCAACGCAAAAAAGGCGGCGCACAAGCCCACCAACCAGATACCCGAAAAGCCCAGATCCATGATGTCGTTTCCTTTGCTCGGACGCCGGGCGGAAGGAGGCGAATAGAGGGTCAGTCAATCACCGCGTTCCCTACGTTGGCATTACCCAAACAGGTTCGAAGGGTTACCTGCACCATGCAGGACTCTCAGTTCTCCATGGAGAACTCCCCCAGCGTTTGACGGCACTCTATCGAATGCGGACGGCAAGTCAAGAGCCCCATGAATCAGGACACAACGACGCATGCCCCGTATGAGTCGGCGAAATAATCGGGTGTAACGGTGCAATATTTTCCGTCTCTGTCCGTTCTTCTAGTCTGAACGCAACGTCTTGCGGCGCCTGGTACCCCCTCACGCGTTTCACGTGTAAGACATTGGGAAGGGGCTGAACCATTGGAGATAAGTACATGATGCATGGAACAAGAACCAGAGTGGTCTGGGCGGCCTCGTTGATGCTCGCCTATGGAAACGCAGCGATGGTAACGGCCGCCGAGGACTGTACCCTCTGCGATAGCGGCGCGGCAACCAGCGCGCATGATCACGCGGCAACCGCGCCTCATCAATATGCCGTGGTCTCGCCCGTGGGCAAGGCAACGGTCGAAATGATCGATCAAGCGCCCCGCCTGGACACGCTGGAAGGCAAGACGATCGCCGTAGTCGGCGGCAGTTTCATGGCCAGTGTGACCCACCCCGAAATCAGGCGACTGATCCAGCAACAGTATCCCACCGCCCGCGTGATCCTGTTGAACGAGATCGGCTCGGCCGGAGCGTTTCCGCCGCCGGGCGTAACGCGACGTTCCAAAGACGAATTCCAGCAACGACTACGCGAGATGGGCGTGGACGCCGTCATATCCGGGAACGGAGGCTGCGGCTTATGTACCCCGAAGGAAGCAGGGTCGAGCATCGCAGCCGAATACCTGGGGATCCCCGCCGTCACCATCGCCGGGCCGGGCTTTGTCGAGCAGGTCTATTCCACCTCGGTCAATAACGGCGTACCGGTGCCGCGCGCCGCCACGTATCCGGGTTCTTTTGCGACCCACACCCGGGAACAACTCATTCACAACACCCGCGCCGTGCTCTGGCCCCAGATTGTACAAGGATTGACGGAACCGATCACCGACGAGGAAGTCGAAGCGCGCCGGAAATCGGCCGGCAGCGAGGCCAAAGAGATCGTGTTGACCGGGTCACTCGACGAAATCAACCGCTATTTCACCGAACAGCGCTGGTCCGACGGGCTTCCCATTATGCCGCCCACGATCGACCGGATTGAAGAGTTTCTTCGATTCACGGATCTGCCTTGGGATGCGACCGTAGGCGTGCTTCCCATTGCGCACCGCGAGATTCTGGTGTGGCAGGTTGCCGTCAATGGCGTCATGGCCGGATGTTCGCCGGAATTCATGCCGCTGCTCATCGCCTATACGCGTGTGCTTGCCCATCCAAGTCAGCGGCGCAGCCTGGGCAGCACGCACGGGTGGACCCCTTACAGCTGGGTAAACGGGCCTGTCGCCAGGCAGTTGGGGTTTGACAGTCAACAGGGTCAGATTTCCGAGCCGCGCAATGCTGCGCTGGGCCGCTTCATCAATCTGGCCATGATGAACCTGGCCGGCTACTACATCAAACAGGACCGCATGGGTACCTTCGGCTACCTGATGCCGTGGACGCTGGCCGAGGATGAGGAGGCCTGCCTCCGCATCGGCTGGGCGCCGTTCCATGTACAACAAGGATTCGGTCTCAACGAAAGCACATTGACCGGCGCATCCGCGCTCACGTGGGGCAACAATCTTACACCGGCCACGTCCGACCCGGAACGCATCATGCAACTGATGGCTTGGGACGCCGTTGAGAAGAAACAATTCGCCACGGGCAGCGGCAGGCCGTACACCTATCGCACCATACTCGTCACCGAATTCATTGCGCGCGACCTCGCCCGCGCCTATCCATCCAAGGACCGGCTCGAAGAGGCGCTCGTGGCCACCGCCCGGCGACCGGCGTACGAACGGGCCTTTGCCAATTATTGGGCCAGTCCCGGCAGCGCCTTTGATCCCGCCCGGTATTCCGTCGATCAACATGTGCAACGGATCATCCGGGATGAAGAAGGCGACCTGACGGAACCGCCGCCCTGGTTCCCCAAACTGCCCGGCGTGGATAAGATCCATACCGTCCCGGTCATGAGCACCGGCATGAACCCCATTCTCGTAACGGGCGATCCCGACCGGAACAAGGTGCAGACGATGCCCGGAGGCGCTTTTGTAACCATACGAATCGATCTCCCCGCCGACTGGGACGCATTGATGGCGGAACGCGGTTATAGCCCTCTGGCAACGTATTTCCTTGAAGCACAAGCAGGGCAACCCGCGCGCCCGCCCCGATTGGAGCGTACCGGACAGCCGACCAGACCCATCCGACCGGACCGTCCCCTGCGTCCGAATCGCCCCATGAATCCGGATCGTCCCTTGACCCCGGCCCGGCCCGTGCGATGAAGCGGGCGGAGCACGTGTCTCTACGACGTGTTCATCCGGGGATACATCCTCCTGAGTTCCACATTGGGACACCCCAAAGTGATACGTGTACTTGGCAAGAGATAGGGCTGCACGAGTCTATATAGAGGTAAGGGGGGAGATATTCCGTGCTGGTCAAGCCAAAGCGGCGTCGACGCTTCGCTCTGCCGCCGCAGTCCAAAAAGGAACGACCGAGCAGGCCGCCTCAAGGGAATTTGGACTGCGGTGG
>SKXR01000275.1 GCA_007128275.1 Kiritimatiellia bacterium | reverse complement strand
CTGCCTTCTTCTTGGAGGAAGCCGATTTCTTCTTGGGCGCAGTCGCCTTCTTCTTGGGGCGAGCCGGCTTCTTCTTGGTTGCCGCAGCCTTTTTCTTCACCGGCGATTTCTTCCGGGCAGGCGCCTTTTTCTTGGCGGCGCTCTTCTTTTGGGGCTTCGCGGGAGCCTTCTTCACAACCTTTTTCTCGGCTTTTGCGGCCTTTTTGACGGCTTTTTTCTTCACGGTCTTCTTCTTTTTCGTGGCCATGATGCTCCTCGGAATGCCTTGTAACTCGCATTGTTTTTCGATCAATCCTGATCGAAGGGGGCGTATATAGCACGGCCCACCCCCGCTGTCAACGGACGCTTACCCCACTTCCACCACACTGGCATCATAATCTTCGGGGGGCTCATAGCCCAGTAGCTTCAAGCTGGTCGCCGCCAGACTGGTGATGCCCAGCTCCTTGTGCTCCGACAAGCGGATTTTGGCGGAATCGGCGGGGTCATAAACATAAAACGGCACGGGGTTGAGCGTGTGGGCGGTCTTGGACTTCGGTTCGCCGGTCTTCTTATCCAGCGACAGTTCGCCGGTTTTTGTATCGATCTCGTACATTTCATCCGCGTTTCCGTGATCGGCGGTCACAATGAGAATGCCTTCGGCTTGCTTCACGGCTTTCATGAGGCGTCCGACGCCCAAATCCACGGCTTCCACGGAAATCTCAACCGCCAACAGATCGCCGGTATGTCCGACCATATCGCCGTTGGGATAATTCAAACGGATAAACCGATAGTCACCGGATTCGATGGCCTCGATGACCTTGTCGGTAATCTCGGCAGCCTTCATCCACGGTCGCTCATCGAAAGACACCCGATCGGACGGCACTTCCACATAGGTTTCCAGTTTGTCATCAAATTTTCCGCTGCGATTGCCGTTGAAGAAATAGGTCACATGCCCGTATTTCTGTGTCTCGCTGATGGCGAATTGCGACACCCCGCTGCGCGCCAGGTACTCGCCGAGCGTCCGGCGAATCACGGGCGGCGATACAAGAAATCGTCGCGGAATCTTGAGGTCACCGTCGTATTGCATCATGCCGGCGAACAACACGTCGGGACGCGGACCGCGATCAAACTCCTTGATGTCTTCCTCGTCGAAGGCCCGGCTTATTTCAATGGCGCGATCGCCTCGGAAATTGAACAGCACCACGGAATCGCCGTCCTGTACGGGTCCGACGGGTTTGCCGTCTTCTTCAATGATAAACGGCGGGAGATCCTGGTCGATCACGCCTTTCTTCTCCGCGCGCGCGGTTTCGATGGCTTCGCGGGCGCTGGCAAATCCGCGGCCTTTCCCCTGCACATGCGTTTCCCAGCCGCGCTGGATCATGTCCCAATCGGCGTTGTACCGGTCCATCGTGATCTTCATGCGACCGCCGCCCGACGCGATCCGGTAATCGGCATCGTGTTCTTCGTTCAAGTCCGCCAGGACTTCTTCCAGTTGATCCACGTACTTCAGCGCGGACGTCGGCGGCACGTCGCGCCCGTCCAGCAGGACGTGCATGCGCACCTTGCGTACGCCCTCTTCCGCCGCTTGCTTCACCAAAGCCAGAATCTGGGTCATGTGGCTATGCACGTTTCCGGCCGACAACAGGCCGATGAAATGCATGGCGCTGTCCTTGTCCTTGCACTGCGCCACCATCTCCCGCCAGACCTCGCCCTCAAACAACGCGCCGGACTCGATCGCTTCATTGACGAGACGAGCGCCCTGTGCAAAGACCCGGCCGGCGCCGATGGCGTTGTGCCCCACCTCGCTGTTGCCCATGTCACCGTCGTCCGGCATGCCGACCGCGGTCCCGTGCGCCTTGAGGCGGGTCTTGACCGTATGTGCCTCCAACCAGTCCAAATGCGGTTTCGTTGCTTTGTGCACCATATCGCCCGCATCCGCGTTTCCCACGCCGACCCCGTCCATGATCACCAGCACCACGGGCCCTTTCGGCCCCTGATACTCGGTCGATTGCGTCAATTTCAACGGCTTTTCGTTCTTACCCATCGCGTTCAAATCCCTTCTTCAAAACATGTCTGTACTGAAATTCTTGATGTTTCCAACCATTCAGCAATCCCAAACCCGGGCAGTACGTTAGGCGATCCGTGTATTTGTGCAAGACATTTGCAATGTTCGCGCAAGCTTGACGGTCATGGCCAAGTCGGCGATATTTGCCTCATGCCTTTTGAAGCCAATGACATTTCGACGGACGAATATATCGACCGGCGCCTGATTGAAGTTCAGGCGCTGATGGCGTCGTCCTTGGCGGAAACCCCGCTGAACTTTCTGGCCAGCGAATCCAAAGGATTGCTGGGTAACGGAAAGATGCTGCGCGCGCGTATGCCGTTTCGCATCGGGCCTGTGACCGGCGTACCGCACAAGACGCTCCTGCACGCCGCGACCGCCACCGAAATGATTCATTCGGCCAGCCTGCTCCATGACGACGTGATCGACGGCGGCCTGTTACGGCGCGGAGCGCCCGCGTTCTGGGTCGAAAAGGGGGTGTCCGGCGCGATTCTCCTTGGCGACATGCTGCTGTTCAAGGCGCTCGATGTGATTTGCCAAGTGGAAGACAGTCGCTTGGCGCATCCCCTGGTCCTCTTCACCGGGGAAGTGTGTCAGGCGGAATCGGAACAGGAACTGATCTTCCGTGGTCGCGACACCGAATGGGAAGATTGCGTCCGGATCGCGCGCTGCAAGACCGGCGCGCTGTTCGCATTCACCGCGTTTGTCTGTGGCGGGGACGATCCCGATCTGCGCGAAGCCCTGAAAGAGTCCGGCTACGAGGTGGGCACGGCGTACCAACTCTCTGACGATATTCTGGATGCCAAAGGAAGTCCGGTGGCCGCCGGCAAGACGCTCGGTACCGATTCCGCCCGCGACAAGAACACCGTGATGACCTTTCTCCCGGAAGGTATTGAGCCGGTCGCGTTCATTGAAGCGTTGTGCGCATCGGCGCGGAAACGGTTGGGCCCATGGCCCGATGTGCAGAAGGCGTGGGACGTGTACATGGAAAAGGATCTCATGCCCGGCCTGGAAAAGCATCTGCACCTGATTCACAGCTGAACCGCCCTCCGTCCGCCTCCCTGTCGCAGTCAGGGAACAACCCTCGCCTGCACGGTTCCCCGGAACCCGCTCTAACGAAAGCACATGGGAAGCATCATCCACCGCCTCACGGCGGCTCCAGGGATGCGGAACGTAGCCGCGCCCGTGAGAGCGTGGAACGGTGTGGGCGCGAGTTTATCAACGGGCTTTCAGCTTCCCTATTTGATGTCGCGGACACTCGCTCCGGGCGCGTTCGTCGGATTTACACCGGAAGTGGTTGACTTTGGAGGAAGTCTTTGTAGATTTTGCTTGGCTTACACGAAGCTTCGTCTAAGTTATCGTTTTCTACGGGGAAAATCACGACCGCCAGGGAGTTTATGACGCCAATGCAGATCAAGAAGGGATTGGACATACCTCTCTCCGGCGCGCCGAAACCTGAAATCATCGACTTGCCCGAATCCAGTACGGTAGCGGTGTATCAGGAATACGAAGGGCTCAAGGCCAAAGTGCGCGTCAAAGAGGGGGACACGGTTAAGCAGGGTTCCGTGTTATTCATTAATAAGAAGCAGCCCGACCTTTGCTTCTGTTCGCCGGTTGCGGGAACGGTAAAGGCCATTGAATACGGGCCGCGCCGTGCGTTGTACCGTGTGATCATCGAAGGGGGCTCGAAAAACGAAGAGGAATCCTTCCCCTCCTACACGCCGGACCAGCTCCGGGGCGTATCCCGTGCGGATATCCTGAAATCGCTGCTGGCGTCCGGGCTGCTGGGCCTGATCCGTCAACGCCCGTTTTCGCGGATTGCCGATCCGGACGTCACGCCCAAATCCATTTTTGTGAACGGCATGAATACGGCGCCCTTCTCGCCCGACCTGCATGTGGCGGTCCAAGGCCGGGAAAAAGAGTTCCAAGCCGGTTTGAACGCCATGACACGCTTGACGGACGGCGATGTGCATCTCTGCATCGCCCGGGACGCGTCCGCTCCGTCGAAGGCGGTGACGGAAGCGGCGCACGTGAATATCCACACGTTTGCCGGCCCTCACCCGTCCGGCAACAGCAGCGTGCATATTCATCACATCGACCCCATGGAACCCACCGACCAGGTATGGGTGGTCAAAGGCGTCGATCTCATCCGCATCGGCGAATTGTTGATCGCAGGCCGCTATCCCGACACCCAACTCTTCACCCTGGCGGGACCCGGCGTGAAAGAAGAAGCGCGTGGGTACTATCGCGCACGGATCGGGACTCCCCTCGAGGCCGTGCTGAAAGACCGGCTCCAGGATGGCGAACAGCGGATCGTCAGCGGCAACGTTTTGGCCGGCGCCGCCGTCAAAGCCGATGAACACGTCCGCTTTGCGGAATCGGCGTTGACCGTGATTCCGGAAGGCCGGGAACAGTACTTCATGGGGTGGCTGGCCCCCGGCATTAACAAGTTCAGCGTCTCGCGGGCTTACTTATCGGGCTGGTTCGGCCATAAACGGAAATGGGATTTGACCACCTCGCTCAACGGCAGCTATCGGTCCATGGTATTGACGGGGCTCTACGACAAGTATGTGCCCATGAACATCATGGTGGATTATCTGGTCCGCGCGGTGCTCGCCCATGACACGGACGAGGCCATCCGGCTGGGCATTCTCGGGACGGACCCCGAAGATTTCGCGCTTTGTTCCTTTGTGTGCCCCTCCAAAATGGACATCTGCGGAGTGATCAAGCAGGGGCTGGAAGAAATTGAGAAGGAAGGCATCTAGATGAAGTTTCTTCTAAAGCAACTCCACAAAAACAAACACCTTTTCGAGCCCGGCGGGAAACTCGAAATCCTGTACCCCTTGTACGAGGCCCAGGAAACGTTCATGTTCACGCCGGCGGATACGGCGAAAGGGCCTCCCCATGTGCGCGACGGGCTCGATCTCAAACGCACGATGATCACCGTCATACTGGCGCTGATTCCCCCCACCCTGTTCGGGATCTACAACGCCGGGCATCAGTACAACGTGGTCAATCAAGTGCCCGACGCCACATTCATGATGCATGTCATTCAAGGCCTTATCCTGGTCATGCCCATTATTCTGGTGTCCTACATCGTGGGCGGCCTGCTGGAAGTGGCTTTCTGTATTATCCGTAAACACGAGATCAACGAGGGCTTTCTGGTGACGGGCCTGCTGTTCCCGTTGACCCTGCCTCCGACCATTCCGCTGTGGCAAGTGGCGGTCGGCATCGCGTTCGGCGTGGTGATCGGCAAGGAAATCTTCGGCGGAACCGGCTTCAACGTGCTCAATCCCGCGCTTACGGGCCGCGCCTTCCTGTTTTTCGCCTATCCCGTTCAGATCTCGGGCGACCAGGTCTGGACCAAAGTCGCGGATTCGGCCCATGTGATCGAAGGCTTCACGGGCGCCACGCCGCTGGCGGTAGCCGCCGCCGCACCGGCCGGGACCCACGTCGTCGAAACCCTGCGCGAAGCGGGTTTCACCCTTTCCAGTATGGCCGGCGGCTTGATGGGAGGGAGCATTGCCGAAACGGCGGTGATCCCCTCGCTCATCGGCGCCGTCATCCTGATCGCCATGGGCATCGGAGCGTGGCGGATCATGGTCGGCGGTGTGATCGGCGTGGCGCTGTGCGCGTTTGCCTTGAACCTGTTGCCCGCCGACCAGTTCAGCCCGTTCACCCAGTTGCCTTTCCATTATCATATGGTCATGGGGAGCGTGGTTTTCGGACTCGTCTACATGGCCACCGACCCGGTGTCGGCCGCGGCCACGCAACGGGGCAAATGGATTTATGGCATCATGATCGGCATCCTGATCGTCCTGATCCGCGTGGCGAACCCCGCTTACGCCGAGGGCGTGATGCTGGCCATCCTGTTTATGAACGTCATGGCGCCGATGATTGACCACTACGTGGTTGAGGCCCATATTAGGAATCGAAAGGCGTATATCAAGTCGAGGAAAGTGAGTCATGCTTAAGGCCGATCGCCATTTATTTACCTTTGCGCTTACCGTGTGCGTGGTGGTCAGCGCCCTGTTATCGACCGCCGCCACCCTGCTCAAGGATCGGCAGGACCTGATGGTCGAGCTGGATCGCAAACGAAACGTGCTCAGCGCGTTCGGCCTGGACATCTACGACGAAGACGGACGCCGACTCGGCGTGGAAGCGGTCGATAAGATCTTCGCGGACAACATCCGGGAAGTCATCCTGGACGGCCAAACCGGCGAATTGCTGGAAGGGCTGACCAGCGCCGACCTCGACCCGCGCGAGTTGCGCGACAAGCAGAAACTGCTCCTCTACAAATGGGAAGAAGACGGCGAATTCACCCGCTTTGCGTTCCCGATCTCCGGGCTTGGACTGTGGTCCACCATTTACGGGTACCTGGCCCTGGATCAGGATCTCGCCACCATCCTCGGCGTCACGTTCTACGATCACGGCGAAACGCCGGGGCTGGGCGCGGAAATCGAGCGGGACTGGTGGCAGGAACAGTTTGAAGGCAAGAAATTGTACGCGGACGGCGAACCGGCGGATTTTCGCGTCATCAAAGGCGGCGTATCACGACGCTATCCCGACGGACATCCGAGCGCCGTGGACGGACTGAGCGGCGCCACCGTCACCGGCGAAGGGGTGGCCCGGTTCATCAACGCAGATTTCCGACGGTACAACCGGTATTTTGAAACCATTCGGGAAGGCGGCTGAGAAAAGCGCGATAATTCGCCGTCGCGACTTGAAACCGCTTGAAATTGGCTCTATAGAAAAAGCAGTGAGGAATCGCCATGGGAGCTCGCACAAAAATTATTACGGACCCGTTGTCGGACAATAATCCGATTACGATTCAGGTGCTCGGCATCTGCTCGGCCTTGGCCATCACGGTGCAGGTGGAAAACGCCTTTGTCATGGCCTGCGCACTTACGTTCGTGCTCACCTCCTCCAACGTCATTATTTCCCTGCTGCGCAAGCAGATTCCCGGCCGCATTCGCATGATTGTGGAAATCTCGATCATTGCGTCGCTCGTGGTGCTCGTGGATCAGACCTTGCGGGCCTTCTTCTTCGAACTGTCCCGACAGCTCAGCATTTTCGTGGCGCTGATCATCACCAACTGCATTGTCATGGGCCGCGCCGAAGCCTTTGCCACGCAGAACCCGCCGGGCCCCTCGCTGCTGGACGGCCTGGGCAATTCCATCGGCTACAGCGTCATCATCCTGCTGGTGGCCACGGGACGGGAAATTCTGGGATCGGGTACCTGGTACGGGATCCGGGTCTTGCCCGAAGCCTATATGGGCAATGGTCTGGCGGTGCTCGCGCCGGGCGCCTTCCTGATTCTCGGTGTGATCATCTGGATCCAGCGCACCGTCACCAACAATTTCAAAGATGATTGATACAGGGTGATTTCATGCATTACATCAGCTTAGCCGTAGAAACGATCTTCATTAATAATATCGTGTTGGCGTACTTCCTCGGGATGTGCTCTTTCCTCGCCTGTTCCAAGAAGGTGGAAACCTCGTTCGGCTTGGGCTTGGCGGTCATCTGCGTCCTGACGTTGACCGTGCCGTTCAACTGGTTCATTGAAACCTATTTCCTGCGCGATGGCGCCCTGGCCTGGACCGGCATCGCCGCGCTGTCCAACCTGGACCTCACGTTCCTGAACCTCATCTGCTTCATCGCCGTCATCGCCTCCACCGTGCAATTGGTGGAAATGGTGCTGGACCGGTTCTTCCCGCGTCTCTACACCTCGCTCGGAATCTTTCTTCCGTTGATCACCGTGAATTGCTCGATTCTCGGCGGCTCGCTGTTTATGGTCGAACGCCATTACGACCTCGCCGAATCCGCCGTGTTCGGGTTCTCCGCCGGCTTTGGATTCGCCCTCGCCATCGTCAGCCTGTCCGCCGTGCGCAAGAAGATTCGCTACTCGCAAATACCGCCCGGCTTGCAGGGCCTCGGCATGACGATGATCCTTACCGGACTGATGTCGATGGCGTTTATGTGCTTTGCGGGAATCGACCTCTAGAGTGAATCAAGCGGAATAGATTATGGAAAACATGCTACTCAATATTGTCGCCGGAACGACGATCTTCACCGTGATCATCATGGCCCTCATCGGAGGCATCGTTGTCGCCTCCCGCAAACTGGCTCCGGTCGGCGAAGTGGAAGTCGACATCAACAACGGGCACAAGAAACTGACCGTCAATCCCGGAACCACCCTGCTCAATATTCTGGCAGATGAAAGCGTATTTCTCCCGTCCGCTTGTGGCGGCGGCGGAACCTGCGCCATGTGCAAGTGCACCATCACCGAAGGCGGCGGCGAAATCCTGCCCACGGAAACGGGGCACATCAACAAGCAGGAAGCGCGCGCCGGGATGCGCCTCGCCTGCCAGGTCAAGGTCAAGAAGGACATGAAGATCAAGGTCCCGGACGAGGTGCTGGAGATCAAGAAATTCGAGGGCACGGTTCGGTCCAATCATAACGTCGCCACGTTCATCAAGGAACTGATCGTGGACCTGCCCAAAGGCGTAGATCTGGATTTTGAGGCGGGCGGATACATCCAGATCGACATCCCCAAATACAACGTGAATTTCAAGGATTTCATCGTCGAGGAGGAATACCGCGACGCATGGGATTCCGCGAACCTGTGGGATCTGAAAATGGTCAACAGCGAACCCTGTTTCCGCGCCTATTCCATGGCCAATCACCCGGCCGAAGGTAATATGGTGATGTTGAACGTGCGTATCGCCACACCGCCGCCCAGCGTACCGGACGCGCCGCCGGGCATCGCGTCCTCCTACATCTTCAACCTGAAACCGGGCGACAAAGTCTGGCTGAGCGGTCCGTTCGGCGAGTTCTATGCGAAGGATACGAAACGCGAAATGGTCTATATCGGCGGCGGCGCGGGTATGGCCCCCATGCGCAGTCACATTTTCGACCTGTTCCAAACCAAGCGCACCGATCGCAAAGTCAGCTTCTGGTACGGCGGTCGCTCCAAACGCGAACTGTTCTATATGGAAGACTTCGAATCGATCAAGAAGGAGTTCCCCAACTTCTCCTTCAACGTGGCCCTGAGCGAACCGCTTCCGGAAGACAACTGGGACGGACCCACCGGATTCATCCACACCGTGGTCTACGAGTACTTGAAGGAACATGAAGATCCGACGGAAATCGAGTACTACCTGTGCGGGCCCCCGCCCATGATCGCGGCGGTCAATAAAATGCTCTTCGACCTCGGCGTCGAACAGGAAATGATCGCCTACGACGAATTCGGCTGATTCGCCACCCGTTGTGAAAGTCATTCAACCCAGAACGTTTAACCCGCGCAAAACGCTCTTTGTCGGGACGGTCATCCTGATCCTGATCATCGTGGCCGTCAAACGCGACCCCGTCGGACCCGAACACATCCATTGGACCGGCGGGACCATGGGTACGCAGTACGACATCAAGATCGCGCATTCCCCGTTGACGCTGGTCGAAACGCGCCGGTTGAATCTGGAAATTAAGAACTACCTCCTCCGGATCAACGAGGAAATGTCCACCTACATCCCGGACAGCGAAATCAATCGCTTCAATCAAAGCACCGACACGGATCCGATCCCCGTCTCAGCCTCTTTCGCCGCCGTCACACGCGAGGCGTTGCGCTGGGCGGAACGCACGGGCGGCGCGTTTGATCCGACACTCGATCCGTTAATCAACCTATGGGGGTTCGGCCATGAAGCGCACCCCGACGCCCTGCCCTCCCAGGAGGAAATCGAAACCGCGTTGGCCATGACCGGCTATAGGGAAGTATCCGTTCCGGACAACTTCCATATCCGAAAAGCGCGCCCTGGAATTCAATTGAATCTCAACGCCATCGCAAAGGGATTCGCCGTCGACGGCGTGGCCGAATTGATTCGGGCCGCGGGCGCCACCAACCTCTATGTCGAGATCGGCGGCGACCTGGTCGTGGCCGGAGTGAATCCGGAAAACAGTCCGTGGCGGATCGGCGTGGAAGAACCCGATCCCGACGCGCCGCCCGGCGAACGGCTTCACGGCATCGCCCATCTGCGGCGGGGCGCCTTGGCCGGATCCGGCGACTATCGGCAGTTTCGTTTCGACGACGAGGGCCGTATCCTTGCGCATATTCTCGATCCGCGCACGGGCCGCCCCGTGGACCACACGCTGGCGGGCGTCAACGTCTGGTCGAAAACCTGTGTGGTCGCCGATGCCATCGCCACCGCCCTCATCGTCATGGGACCCGAAGAAGGACTCGCATGGATCGAAGCATCGCCGGAAGCCGAAGCCGTCTTCTTCCAACGAGACGAGGACGGCGTCATTCGCGCGGTCTTCTCCTCCGGCTTCAGGAGCACCACCGGTTATCAGGAACTCACTCCCGCCGAATGAACGGACGGCTCCGCAACCAATAGCCTATAAGCTATCACCCCGCGGGCGCCAATAGCATTTAGGCTATCGGTCGCATGTGGTTCAATGCAATCCTGAGCGATGGGCCAGTTCGCGCTGCCGTTGGTCAAAGGTAATGAATGCATCCGCCTTGATATGGAGGGCGCATGCGACGTGCATGACGTCCAGCGTAGGGCAGCCAATTTCAACCGTCCACTGCCCTGTCTTGTGAAATTCGGCGAGCAGATCGGACCGGCTGATGGGCGGGTAGAAGTACTGTCCCGAGGCCTTGCGGGCGAAGAAGAGGTCGATTTGCCGATTGGCATCCGCTTTGCCCAGCTCTTTCCTGAACACTTTCAGGCGAAGGGCATTTATGAGCTCCACTTCCTGTAATTCCCAAACGGGCAAAGGATGATCCTGACCGGTGACGATCCGAGACACCTCCTCAGAACCATCCTCCAACAGGTAAAGATTAATCAGGGCGCTGGTATCCAGATAGATCACGCGCGCTCCTCGCGGTCTTGGATTACCGTTTCCGATCCGCTGCGACCGGAGGCCGGGACCGCTGTCGCCAAGTGATCGTCCCAAGCCAATACATGCCGGGGCGTGGCCGGTACAATCCGCACGCCTGCCGTCTCTCGACCCTATTCCGGCACATACGTTATTGTGACGGAAAACCGGGTCGTGACCCCGGCGGAGATATGCACATTCCAACCCGCACCCGCGACGGTCGGATGAGAAAACACAATCGGCTGTCTTCCGTGCCATTGCCTGCGCCGCAAGATGTCGCCTTCGCGCAACCAAGCACTCATCGTCCCGTCTTCTTCCCAGTCCACTTCCGCCGTAATCAAGCCGGGACCCGGCGCAGCGCACCAGGGCGTATTGAAATCGCGACCTTCCAGAATTCGGTCGCTTTTGGTATACAGAACCCGAGGACCCGACGCTTGAACATCCGCCGCTTCCACCGAGTCAGCGGGTACCGTGTTCGTAACAACGACGGCTCTACCGTCGACAATGTTCGTGGTGACCACAACGACCGTATCGCTCTTGCTGTCGCTGCCGAAACAACCCAGCCCAAGCCATGCCGTGACAACAAAAAGGAAGAGAAGAACCAGGCCGGCGGGGAATCTCGTCTGCGTATGCGCGGATACCAAGTCGTCGCGAAGGTCGTCGTCCGTTCTATCGCTCATGATGAAGTCCCTTTCTGATCATTGTGCCATCATCGCGCATCCTACAAAGATACGGAGCACTTCACAACGGACCGTGGACAATTCATGGATTTACCGACAGATGATTCATGTTTCAGGAATATCCCTTCGGCCCTGACGACACAACACAAGCCGCCACTGATTTGACACCCATGCCGGCACCCACTACTTCTCTGTCCCCATCGCTTCCATCGCTTCTGCTTCATAAACGCACACATCCAAGCCAAAGCGGCGTCGACGCTGCGCTCTGCCGCCGCAGTCCAAAAAGAACGGCAGAGCATGCGCGATGGTGTCTGTCCCTGCCGCCCTATCCCCTACGTAGGACGGTCCTCCGGGCCGTCCTGGAGAATGGAATAGAGAACGATTGGACCAACATTCTGGCGGCGCAGAGCAACGCATTACCATGAAATGGTAATATTTTCCCTGATTGACAAATATGTGACGTGACGATATAAAGAGCTCAGTTTGTCGGTGCGTGTATTGTGTATGGAATTAAGCGAACCCTTCACATGAAAACGTTTTGCCTGCCTGCTAGACCCTGTCTTAGCTCTTTGGGCCTTTCTTCAGCGTCCCGTCTCGATTCAAGACCGGATCACGTCTTCCTCCCATACCCCGCATACCTGGCGATACGCCCCATGGTCTGGTGTTCTTCCTCCATCGAGGTCGCATGAATGATTTCGAAAAACAATTCGGCGCACTAGTGAAGCGATGTCGTACCGAACAACAATGGCCTCTCAAACGTGTCGCATACGAATTGGGGGTGAGCGTCAGCGTGGTCAGCGACTGGGAACGAGGCAAGCGCTTCCCCTCAAAAGATAACTTGAAGCGGCTGGCTGAACTATATCGCATCCCTGTGTGCCGCCTCTTCTGCGTGGGCGCAGACCTCTGTACACAGCACACACCCGGCTGCCCTTTATGCGCCACACCGGCGGCTAATCCGCTCCCCGCGATTCCGCAGATTGTAGAATAACAACGCTTGGCGAATTGGCTGACAAGGAAGAATCATTAACGAATGATCGGCCGGCATCTGCTCAACGAATGTGCTGATT
>SKXR01000268.1 GCA_007128275.1 Kiritimatiellia bacterium | reverse complement strand
TTTCCGGAAACCCCTTAAAATTGGTAGCGGGGCTTGGATTTGAACCAAGGACCTTCAGGTTATGAGCCTGACGAGCTACCAGACTGCTCCACCCCGCAATAAATCATGGGTCATCAATCTCAAGAACAGGCGGAGATCGATTGGTGTGTGTACCATACATGGATACGCTGGCAGTGCAACAGTTTTTTCGCTGATTTATATTATTTAGGGTTTTCCCTGTATCTTCTCCGCAATAGAACTCGGTTTCCCCCCGGATCAATCAGGGCTACGAGTGGTGCCTCCAAACCGATGCTCATGTGCGTGACTCCATTTCGCACGGGCTCGCTTTTCTCACCGTTCTTCGCCTCCACATGCCCCTTCTCATAGCTCAGGCAGGGGAATCCGTCGCGATTCATGATGCGAATCCGCACGCGATTCCGGGCTTCCTCGAAGACCGCCACGATGACCGCACCATCGTCCGTGACATAGACGGCCCCTGCTACACCGTACTTCTCGCGCCCTTCAGCCGCCAGCAACCAGGCGACCGGAGCCATCACCCACTCGGACAGATAAAGACCCTCTTCTTCTTCGTCCCTGGTGACGGCCTGTGTAAATCGATCGGCAAAGTGAATCTGAATCCGCTCCCGGTCCTCCGCCTGATATTCATGACGCGGATCAAGCGGATGCACGAGTGGCGGACCCATTCCTTTCTGCAAGCGATCCGGCAATGCCGCACCGTTCTCCAAACTATTATGTATCGTGAGGATGTCCTCTAGTTGCCGTTCGGTGAGGCGCCTGACGCGCCAACTTGGCGGAGCCCGCCCTTTCTCCACCTCCTGCGCATTCCAGAAACACAACACCTGCAAAGCGACATGCTTCATCCCGGTCCTCCATTCCGAGGTTAACGCCGGAGTGGCGAATCGCCCGAAAGGGACCCACCACAAATAGTCCTGACGCTCGGAGGGCAGTACCGCCACATACAGCGGATACTCGGGAGGTTCAGTCGAGGGCGAAGGCCTCAGGAGACGAATATCCCCTTCAGCGAGTTTGTCCCTGTCATACATGGCTTGGGAGAAACCCGCTCGCCCGGCGACGTGCACCCGTGCATCGCTTTTCGGCGTGCTCGGTTCAGCCAGCACGCCTTCCAGCTCCCATTCCGCCAGCCATGCAGCCAACTTCTTTTGCTCCTGCCTGCCAGTCTTCCTGACATTATGTGCGGGCCACTTCATCGCCGGTTAATCCTGATTCCACTTGGATCCTTTTCTTCTTAAAGAAACGAGCGGCTCGTTTTTCCACGATTATTTTCGAAAAAATGAGCTGGTTCAGTTCTTCGAGCGTTTTTCGGGCCAAAATGAGCCAAATACCGGGCGATTCGTCCGGGTACGCGTCCTTCAAAACCTGGCACAATCGTTTTAGAGAGTCGGTATGCGCGCCGTGCAAGGCGCTCCGGCGACAACCCGCCCATCGCGCCAGATCAGGGTCGCCCAGGGATATCCCGTATTCTCTCGCCCACAAGACAATCCGTTCACGTGATGAGAGGGACGGGAAGAATCGTTCGGCTTGTTCTCGGGCCAAAGCGCGCCATTCGTTTTCAGCAAGTTCGCCAAGTGGTTCCACCGTATCCGGCAGTAGTTCTTCCAGGGTAAAGGATGGTTCTGCACCGCCGCCCAATGGACGCTGCAGCGATTCCATGAACGCGGCGGCCTGCTCACGACGCAAGTACTCGCGCACAACACCTCGCATCAGGACCGTCGCACCGCCTTCCACGGCGTTCAGCCACGCCTCCGGCGAATCCGGCGCACGCGCGAAGAGCCAATCCTTATAGCGCTTACCCTCGCGAGTGGTCCCAACCTGCGCATGCGTTTCAAGCAGATGCCAAGCATCCTTCGATTCGGCGACGCGCAGCACCTGTCCCCGATGCCCCATCCGGGAAGCGTACCGGTTCAGATAGAGTGAAAAGCGGTGGGATCCGAAACGGCGCAAGGATTCAACGGCTTCCGGGGGACATAAATCGATGGCGCAGGCGCTTTTCCACGCATGCCACGCGGTCGTCGTGGTTGGATGTTCCACTCGCTTCATGCAGGCGTTTCTCCAACTGAATCGTTCATGCGAAGCATACCACGCAAAACGCTCCGAAAGCGACCGGCAAGATGCATTTTTATTTCCTTCACACCCAACAGGTTACGCATGGCGCTGAAAATAGTTCCGGAAAATGCCCGGACTCGTTCCTTTATCTTTTACGGAATCATGGACCGGGCGGGTGCCCAGTCACAAAGGCGAGAACACGACAACACGAAAGGAAAGACATCATGAGTTCCATGAATCATGTGATCCTGATGGGCAATCTCACAAGGGATCCGGAGATGCGTAAATTGCCGTCCGGCACAGCGGTGGCGGATCTGAGTCTGGCGGTGTCGGACAACTACAAGGACAAGGAAGGCAAAACCGTCGACAAGACAGTGTTCGTCGACATCGCCGCTTGGGGGCGGCAGGCGGAAACCTGTTCCGAGTTCTTAAAGAAGGGGTCGCCCATCACGGTGGAGGGCAAACTACAACTGGATCAATGGGAAAACGGGAACGGGGAGAAGCGGAGCAAGCTGCGCGTGCGCGCCAGTCGGGTGCAGTTTCTCAGCCGTCCGCCGGACAAGAAATCGGAAGGAACACCTTCGACAAAAGCGGAGGGGGCGGCGCCGTTGACCGAGGAGGAGGTGCCGTTCTGACCCTGGAGCGACGCAGCGCGGCAAACGTGCGGAAAGCGGGTCGGGGATGGGACGGTCCCCCCACCCCGACTCGCACCGCCGAGTGCTTACGCCTTCGCAACCTGAAGGCGCGCAAGGCGGGAGCTCGTAGCGAAGAAGAAGTCAGTATCCGTAACGGACAACGTATCGACAAAACATGGGAGCGACGGAATGAACAATACCGACCAGAGAGAAGATGAAGGGCGTACTGATTACAAGGGTCGTTCGATCTGTTTCTATCACCCGAACGGCCGCGGATCAGGGAGTGCTTTGCGCGTTGAACCGCGCGTGAATAGGCATGACGAAGACCGCTACAACTGCTTCTTCATCGAGATGGCGACGCAGAAGAGTACGGCCAAAGGTGATCGTTCGGCGGGCGATTTTGCCACGTTTGACTGGGATAACAAGATCACGGTAAAACTGGGTTTCCTGGATATCTGCGAGATGATAATCGTTCTGGAAGGCCGCGCCCCGCATGTGGGCGGAGGCCGAAAAGGGCTGTATCACGCTTCAGGAACGAGCAATACGCTGATCTCCTGTTCCCGGGACGCCGAGCGCGGCACCTATTACTTGTCGCTTTCCCGCAAACGGAAGGGCGATATAGAGGCGCAGCGTATCGGGATTGGCCTCAGTGAAGCGGAAGCCACGGGATTGCGTTGTCTGTTTCAGACCGGACTGTTCTTTGTCACCTTCTCGTCCGCTCTCAAATCGCGGCGGATTGAGCGAGGCACGTGCGAAACGGGCACTCGGGCGGCGTGAGAGGAGGAATGGCTGATGGTTTTGCGGTCGCACTTGATAAGGGGTTCAGGTTAAGATTGGGTCGATGGAACAAAACGCAACACTCGATTCATTGCGGAAGACGTTGGCGATCGCGAAAGCGCAGAAGGGGGTATTGTTCTGCCTGCTGGCCAACCTGTTCGTGCCCATGCTTCCCCATCTCTTCTTACTGATTCTGCCTTTTCAGATCTATTTCGCGTACCGCTTGGCAAAACTGGTTAAGATCGGCTACCCCCCCATCTGGGTGATCGGCATGTTTATCCCGCTGCTAAACCTCCTCCTGCTGTTCCTGCTCGCGCACCAATCGACCGCGGCGATTAGAGGCGCCGGGTTCGAGGTACGCCTGTTCGGTGCGGATCTTAAGGCGATCGAGGAAGCGTTGGACAGGAAGAAGTGAAGAGGGGAAGAGGGGGAAGTGTTCAGTGTTCAGTATTCAGTATTAAGTATTCAGGATTCGGCCCGCAAGCCAGATACTCTTTTGATTCTTGTTTATGCTTCGGAAGTCATTTGATAGAGTATGGTCATGTTTTGGGAACCGGTCACATTTAAGGTGGATGATTGTCTGCACTGGCAGGTTGGACCGTGCAGATTGTGGGTCCGCCGCACGGAAGACGAATGGCAGTTCGCTATTCAACGCGACGGGGACAGTGGGCTTGTCACGGCACAGGCGCAAGAGGCGCCCCCGGGTGTTGCTTGGATCCGCTGGGCGGCGATCACGGACGATTACACCTTCCGGGTCCTCCCCGTCATGCCGGACCGGCCGGTTATTGTCCGGCCCGATTCCGCCTACTCGCTTCCGCCGGAAAGCGATTCGCATTTCTACGTCAGCATCCCGGTCTGGCTGCGGCTGTGCACGGGTTCCGAAGGCAATAATATCCTGCGCGATGAACCGGTGTCTGTCCTGTCCAATTCATGGTTCGGCGATTCGATGGAAGGCCATCTTTGTTATGCGCTGAAGACGACCGCCCGGCGTTCGTCGCGTCAATTGCGCCTTCTTCCCCATCTCGCGGCGTGTCGCGTTCATATCCGGAACCGTTCCGAAAGAGTGCTGGCATTTGAGCGCCTTTGCATTCACACGGCCCACCTGCGTATTTATCGTGATGACAAACGGTTTTGGACCAATCAAGTGGAAGTGACATACGGCGGAGAAATCCAGCCGGACGCCATCCATTACACGGGCGCTCCAAAACCCGCCGGTGACGCCAAGGTCATCACCGAAGCGCGTCAACCGGTGAAGCAAGGCATATTCCGAAAGAGTTTTGCGGACTTGAGATCGTTTGTGCGTGTGTAGCGAGGGGTGTGAGTTTTTTATGATGGAATGGTTCAACACATTATTGCAGAGTCCGCGTTTCTACGCGCTTCTACGTGTGGTCATCCTTCTGGCCATCAGTCTGCCTCTACTTCATATCGCCTCCGTGACGGTCCGACGATTTGCGAAGCGGCACATCAATGAACAGGCGGCCATGCTTACGGGCAAAGGCATTTTCTATGGTGGCTGCGTCCTGCTCGTCGTCGTCATCATGCAGAACCTTGGTTTCAAGCTGACAGCCATTCTGGGTGCGGCCGGCATTCTCGGGGTGGCCATCGGTTTCGCTTCACAAACCAGTCTATCCAACATCATCAGCGGGGTTTTCCTGATTTGGGAGCGTCCGTTTGAAGCCGGGGACATGATCAAGGTCGGCGACACGCTGGGCATCGTTCTATCCATCGATCTTTTGTCCGTTAAGCTCCGCACCACGGACAATCGGTTTATTCGCATGCCGAACGAGACGCTCATCAAATCGCAGGTGATCACGGTCACGCGCTTCCCCATTCGCCGCATGGACATCGACATCGGTGTGGCCTACAAGGAGAACGTGGGACGCGTCATGGAGATTCTCGTAGAGATTGCCGATAACAACCCCTACTCGCTCGACGAACCGCGCCCGTTGGTGTTGTTCAAGGACTTCGGCGACTCCGCCCTCGAGCTGCTGTTGGGGGTCTGGTTCGCCAAGGCGGATTTCTTGAATCTCAAGAACTCGATCATGCGCGAGATCAAGGAACGTTTTGACGCCGAAGGTATCGAAATCGCGTTCCCACACTTGACGGTGTACAGCGGCACCGATACCGATCCGTTCCCCGTGCGTGTCGTCAAGGGAGCGGGGAGTGAGACGGAGAAAGCAGGAAGGTAGAAGTGAATAGGGCTCTGGACGTACTTCCCACTTTTGACTTTTTACTTCTCACTCTTCCTCACGCCAGATCCAGGTCTTCGTACAGCGCCGTCATGACGTGGCGGATTCGTTTTTGATGGCGGGGTTCGCCGGGCATCCCGTTGAAAGCCAGGGCCACAACGAGTTCGTGCTCGGGATCGGCCATGCCCACCGAGGATTGTGCCCCGCCGTGTCCGAACGCCTGGTCGGAACAATGCGTTCCGAAACCGTACGGCACCGTCTTCGCACCGTAGCGATTGTTGTCGGGCATAAAGCCGAGCCCCCAATCCATTTTATGTTGAAAGGTCTGATCCACCAAGCCTTCGCGTTGGCGGCTGGTCATCAGACGAATCATGTCCCGAGAGAGCAGTTTGCTTTCCCCGCGTAACCAGCCGGAGAGCAGGTCCTCGTAGAATCGGGCCAACTGGCGGATGGGGCCGCGTCCGTTCCCGCCCGGCCGGACGTGTTGTCGTGCCTCCCTGGTATTGGCAAACGGATGAGGCATGAGTCCCGTCGGCTTCGAAACGAACATACGGCCGATCTTCAGCTCACTGCCATCCAATATCTCTTCCGGCAACCCGATCCACGCATGGGTCATCCCGGCGGGCGCGAATACATGATTGCGCACGTAATCAGGATAGCTTTCATCCGTCAGGCGTTGGACAATTTCGCCGAGTACATACCACGCCCCATCGATGTGGTACCCAGCTTTCGCGCCCGGGACCCAATCCGGTTCCATCGGCGCGGCACACACGCGTTGCAGCGCATCTTCCCAGGTTTCGTCTCGCCATTCGGCGTCCGCGGTCCGAAACCCGCCGGTATGAGTGAGCACATGCCGGACCGCAATCCGCCTTTTGCCGCCCTCCGCAAACGCCGGGATGATCTCCGCCACACGCGTGTCCAGATCAAGGCGTCCTTGTTCGACAAGTTGCATCACGGCCACGGCAGTGATCGGTTTGACGGAAGACATCCAGAGCAAAATGATTTCCGGATTCATCGGATGGTCGGGGCGTTCTTCGCCAAAGGCCTCGTCGCCCACCGCCTGCCCCTCCAAAGACACGTACAGCTGTGCGCCAAGGTGTAAACCATCCTCTATGCCCTTTTCGATCAGGGCGGACGCACGTGGGAAGACAGACACTTCGCTGGTCATGGCGGATGTGCTTAAAGGTTATCGAGCATACGAATGCGGCGTTCGTGCCGGCCGCCCTCAAAGGGCGTGGCCAACCAGACATCCACGATACGCAGTGCCAGCTCTTCGGGTATCATTCGCGCGCCAATCGACAAGGCATTGGCGTCGTTATGCGCCCTGGAGAGTGTGGCGGTCTCTTCGTTCCAACAGAGTGCGCAACGCACGCCCGTAAACCGATTGGCGGCGATCGCTTCCCCGTTTCCTGAACCGCCGAGTACGATGCCCCGTTCGTATTCGTGCGCCTGCACGGCGCGCGCGACGGGCTGAATAAAGGCGGGATAGTCCGCCGCTTCCTCCGAAAAGCACCCGAAGTCCCTGACCTCATGCCCGAGCGACTCGAGGTGCGCCTTGATCATTTCCTTGTATCGATACCCGGCGTGGTCTGTACCAATGGCAATCTTCATGCGGGCCCTTCTTAATCGCGAAGCTGTTGAAGCAGTAGACGGAATCGGGGATCTTTGCGAATGGAACGGAGATCATTATCCCTACTCATCCAATCGCGGTCGCTGTAGCCGAGCTCGACGGCGCGTGACAAGGCCTCGAACGCTTCTTCCTTTTCGCCGACGAGCGCATGGCTGCATCCGAGGTTGTACCACACTTCCGGTTCCTTCGGACACATGCGCACCAAGTTCCGATCCACGTCCAGCCCTTTTTCAAGCTCCCCCGTGCGCGTGTACAAATCTCCCAGCGCTTTCAATACGCGGCTATCCTTCGGGCACCGGTTTCGAACGCCCTCCAAGAAACGCATTTCCACATGATCGGACTGTTCGTTGGTTATGGATTTCATGAACGCTCCTTGTGGTTCTTATACAGAACGAACATGCTCTTCACGCAAACACCATACACCAAGCCTGCCGGCCTGTGAAGTTACGGGCGCTCTTCAATCGGAACGATATCACGCTGTTGCGGGCCGGTATAGATCTGCCGGGGACGCCCAATGCGTTGATCTTTGTCATCCCGCTGTTCCAGCCAATGCGCGATCCAACCGGGCAAGCGTCCGATGGCGAAAATGACGGTGAACATATCGGTCGGGATGCCCATGGCACGCAACGTGATGCCCGTGTAATAGTCGACGTTCGGGTAAAGATTGCGCTCCTTGAAGTAGTCATCGTTGAGCGCGCGCTCTTCCAGTTGCACGGCGATATCCAGCAGATCGTCTTTGATGCCGAGCTTGTTCAGGACGTCTTCGCACGCGTTCTTGGCGATTTTAGCGCGTGGATCATAGGACTTGTAGACCCGATGCCCGAATCCCATGAGGCGGAACGGGTCGTTCTTGTCCTTAGCCCGTTCAATGCACTTGTCAATGGTCAGGCCTTCCCGCTTGATTTGCTCAAGCATTTCGATCACGGCCTGGTTGGCGCCACCGTGCAGCGGGCCCCAAAGAGCGCAGATGCCTGCGGAAATGGAGGCATACAGGTTTGCGCCGGAACTGCCAACGAGGCGGACGGCGGAAGTGGAGCAGTTCTGTTCGTGGTCCGCATGCAGAATGAGCAATTTATTAAGCGCACGCACGGTCACAGGGTCGACCTCATAATTTGCCACCGGGGTGTAGAACATCATGTTCAGGAAGTTTTCGACATAGGTCAGCTTGCTGCTGGGATAGACGTGGGGCTGGCCGATGGATTGCTTATAGGACAGCGCCGCCAAAGTGCGAATCTTCGAAAGCAAGCGGGCCACCGTCAAGTCGATTTCCTCTTCCACGGGCATATCCAGTTCGCGATAGAAACTGGAAAGGGACACGACCATGGCGGACAAAATGGCCATCGGGTGGGCATGTTCCGGATAGTTCCGGAAGAAGTTGCGCATATCCTCGTGAATCAGTGATTTGCGATTCAGTAGCCGGGAAAAATGGGAAAGCTGGCCTTGATTCGGCAGTCGTCCGTGCACCAACAGATAGGCCACCTCGATAAAGGTGCAGTTGTTCGCCAACTCATCAATGGGATAGCCTCGATAGCGTAAGATCCCCTTTTCTCCGTCGATAAACGTGACATCGCTTATGCAGGAGCCGGTGTTGCCATAACCGGGATCGTATCCGATCAACTTCGTATCCTTCCGCAAGCTTCCCATATGAATGGCGCGCTCACCCTCGGACCCCTCAAAGACCGGATAGGTAAAAGTCTTACCTTGATATTTCAACTCGGCGCTTCCGACTTCCTTCACCTCATGCATACGCTACTCCTTTCAAAACACAATAATGTCCCACGCCACGGCGCCGGCAGAAACGCCCGCAACCGACAGGGCTGCAAGCGCATGAAGAGGTTACGAGCAGTCTATCTGCGGCCTATTCCGCTACGCTTTGACGACTTTACCCTTCTTGAGGCAGGAAGCGCAAACCAAACTGGACCGGACAGATCCTTCAAGACTGATCCTGATTTTCTGCAGGTTGGGCAGAAAACGCCGCCGGGTAACGCCGGTGGTGTGCAGCCCGATGCCGCCCTTTTTTTTCGGTAACCCCTTGCGGATTATGCGGTTACCCGTTCTGGGGCCTTTTCCACAAATATCACATATCTTAGCCATTCCATTACTCCTTAAAATAGAAGGCGCACTATACGGCTACACACCCCACCGGTCAAGCAAAAGCCCGCGACCAATCTGCGACCATATTTCCTCCACGGAACGGGCCCTGATCCTTACGGCATCCAAGGAAATCTCCCGACCGGCACGGCTTAGTGGCCCGGGTGAAAGTTTACCCCTTGTCCTACATCCCGCCTTTGTTACATTGAGGCTTCATGAAGCAATTCATCGTGACACAGCGGGCCGATGCAGCGGCGCGGTATCTGATCGGGTTCGCCTTGGGTTTATCGCTCCTTGGCTTGCCTTTGCTCTTGGCCGCGTGTGATGTCCGGCCGGGTGCCGGGCCCACGCTGTCGCACGAACATGTTGAAGACGCGCATCCGGACGCCGTCAAGCGCCCGCGCCCTCCGGAGAATCTCTCCGAAGACAAGGAGCAGGAAATGGCCATCCCGGAAATGCCCACTGACGACGAGCACGCCATCCCTGCACGGGTTACACAGGGCCTGCTCCGGGTCGGGGAACCTGTGCACCGATATCCTCTCCTCCAAGAGGTGCCGGTGGTGGATCATTTCGAGCAACCCGGCTTCTCCGTGGAGCACCGCGATGACGAGACCCTGCTTCTCCGCATTCCCCTGTCCCAAGGCGAAGCCATCTGGGGTTTTGGCCAGCGCTTCGACGCGTTCGACATGCGGGGCCGCCGAATTGAAAGCTGGGCCACGGACGGCTGGAACCGTCTCGACACCTCCTATTTCGCCGTCCCCTTCTTCATCAGTTCGCGCGGCTACGGGCTGTTTGTGAACGGCACAGGGCGCTTGGAATTCGACATCGGCGCCTCCCACCCCGACGAATTATCGATTCTCATTCCGGGAAGCGGGGTGGAACTGATCGCTTTTCAAGGCGCCCCCGCCCAAATATCCCAAGCGTATACCGAACTGGTCGGCCGCCCGCGATCGGCGCCGGCATGGATTTATCGTCCATGGATGTCACGAAACTCCTATCTTGGCGCGTATGAAGTCAACCGGATGCTTCGGCGCATGCATGCGTTGGACATGCCGGTGGGCGTGGTCGTGCTCGAAGCGTGGGCGGAACAACTGCATAACTTTCAATTCGAGCTACGGCGTTACCCCAATCCGATTACCTGGATCGACGACCTCAAACGAAGAGGCGTGCACGTGGTCTGCTGGATCACGCCAAGCGTGTGGCCCGGTTCAGACGCTTATCGCGAGGCGCGGGAGCATGGCTATCTGGTGTTGGACGAAGACGGCTCGGAACATATCGTGCGCTGGCTCGAAAATGGCCGGAAGATCGATTTCCGCAACCCCGAAGCGAGGGATTGGTGGCGCGATATGCAACGCACACTGGTTGAGATGGGCGTAAGCGGCATCAAGACCGATGGCGGTGAACATATGCCCGACCCCGTCTTCCATAACCAGCATCCTTACCATTATCAGAAGGCCTCGCTGGACGCCTTTCGCGAAACAGACCGAAACGGGATCACCTTTGCCCGGTCCGCCAACCCGTTAAATGCCGGCTTGAGCACGTTCTGGGCCGGGGACCAGCTGGCGGAATGGAGCCGTCTCGAGGGCGTGGTGCGCGCGGGTCTATCCACCGCGCTCAGTGGCTTCCCTTTATGGGGCCACGATATCGGCGGGTATTCGGGTACTCCCACGAAAGAATTGTATCTCCGCTGGATGCAATTTGGCGCCTTCTCGCCCATCATGCAGTTCCACGGGGAGACTCCCCGGGAACCCTGGAATTATGACGAGGAAACCGTCGACATTGTTCGGTTCTACTTCAAGGTGCGCAAACGATTGCTGCCGTTTCTCATTGAATGGGGCGAGACCGCCCTCACGGACGGGATCCCGATCATGCGCCCCCTCGTCTGGCATTTTCCCGATGACCCGAGGACCTATGCGCTCGACTCGCAATTCATGTTGGGCCCGGACCTGATCATAGCCCCCATTGTGAGCGTGCTCCCCATGCGCACCCTTTATCTTCCGGAAGGCGAATGGCTCGACTTGTGGACGGATCAATTGCATAGCGGGCCCATCGAACTTTCTTATGAGGCCGAGCTCCATCAGATTCCCGTTTTCGTTCGCGCAGATGCAGTTGAACGCTATCAATCCCTTTTTGCCGATGCACCCCACAAGGCTCCGTCCCCGGTCACCGTTGAACTAAGCGGGCCCAAGAACGAATGGGGCATCGTGCCCGAGCTGCGTTACTGGCTGGATCGGAATGGTCCGGAACAGATTCAGTACCGCATCCAAAACCATTCGGACGAAGAAATGGCTTTCGCGGTGCGCCTGGCCCCGCCGGCAGGGATCGAGGTCCATCCGCGGGGCATGATCCGTTTTACGCTGGGCTCGGGCGAATCGAGTGAACTCACCTACAACGTACAGCCCGTTGCGCATCTCAGTCCCGGCACCTATCCACTCACGTTTGAAGTCCGAAGTCCGGGGAAGGAAGATATTCCCGCCCCGAGCGTGGGCCTGGTGCTTTCCCCCTCGTGGATGGTGTTGGGGCTATTTGAAGGCGGTGTGGCATCTGAACAGGATATGGACATCGCGAGCATGGACCTGAACGCGTCATACGCCGGGCGCAACGGAGAGCGCATCACATGGCAGGATGTACCCATCGACGCCATGGAAGAAGATGGACTGATCGATCTCGGTCCCATCGTCGGCGGCGACGGGTTCAGCACCAGTTATCTCTACACCCGCCTTTTTTCGCCTTATCCCCGGCGGGTGCACATGCTCACCGGGTGTGGTGACGCCATGACGATCTGGGTAAACGACCGCGAGACCTTTCACCTCCCCGCTCATCGCAATCCCGCCCGCGATGAAGACGTCGTGAGCGCGGTCCTCACCGGCGGAATGAACCATATCGTTATCCGTATCAGCAGGGACTTGGGCGCACACCATTTCTTTTTCCGCATGGAATAATCGGGAAAGCACAGACAGAAAGCCCCCATCAGGAGAAGGAGACGATATGATCAAGCACACGCATGCGGTGCCGCAGGAGCCGGTAAAGGCCGGGAGGCACACGACACGGCAGGTGTTATACCAATGCCTAATTCTTCTCGGTATACGGTCCTACCCACCTCGCCGCAGGCTTGGCAAAGGCGTCATCGGGTGTCCCGGTTTGTAACCGGGAGTCAATGCCGCTTTGGATTGGACGCGCGCGGTGTGGTTTGTCTTCATCCAAAGCGCCTTCCGGTGCTTGCCCTCCGTAGCCTCTTGGCGAAGGAGGGTCGCCGTCCTCTTCCGCTTCGCTACAGAGGACTCTGCCACCGCA
>SKXR01000209.1 GCA_007128275.1 Kiritimatiellia bacterium | reverse complement strand
GCCCAACCAGAAACCGGGGACCGAGATACCCAACAGTCCCAGGAACGTGACGGAGAAATCACTCACGCCGCCCCGGCGCACGGCGGCGAGAATACCCAACGGCAACGCCACGCATAACGCAAACAAGATGCTGATGGTGACAAGCTGTACGGTGACGGGCAGACGCTCGAGGATGGCGGCGGCCACGGGTTGCCCGGTGAAAGCAGAACGCCCCAGGTCGCCCCGCAACACGTTCCCCATCCAGAACGCGTACTGTGTAACCAAGGGTCGGTCCAAACCATACTTCTCGCGCAACGCCTCCGCCTGCGCCTCGCTGTAATGCGCACCAAGCATGGCGGTGACCGTGTCACCGGGCACCAAGCGTACGATGAAGAAGGAGATAATCGAAATGCCCAGCAGGACCGGCAATGCGATCAATAGTCTGTTCAGTGTGTATTTCAGCACGAAACTATTCTCTAGCTTATATTCCCAGTGCGATACCTGGTGTTCACGGCACGACCCACGTCTCCCGCAACGACAATGTGGTGGCGGTCGGGTGCACGCGATATCCCTGCACACGATGCAGTCGAGCCGAGGTCTGTTCGTTCACATAGAGCAACACAATCGGGGCATCGGTCAGAATGCGGCGCTGAGCCTCCCGGTAGATGGCGATCCGCTGCTTCGGATCGCTCTCCTCCCGGCCCTTCTCCAAGAGGGCGTCGACATCCGGATTCGAATAGTTCTGCTGATTCCATGGGCCGTCTGAATGAAATATGTTGTAGAGCCACTCGTCCGGATCGACAAACCCCAGCCACCCGACCAGGGTCATCGAAAAATCACCCCGGTTCAACGCGTCAAAGAATACGCCTGATTCTTCGCTTACCAACTCCATATCAATGCCGACTTCGATCAATTGCTGTTTCACAATTTGTGCGGCGGCGACCTGATACGGAAACGCCGTCCCCACCCGCATCGACGTCGAGAAGCCCTCGGCGTGTCCGGCTTCCTGCAGCAAACGACGGGCCTTATCCAGATCGCGTTTCGGATAGAGGGACTGCCCCGTGTGCGCCCAATGATTCGGCGGAAAGAATTCGCCATCCGTTACCGTGGCGCGACCCAGCTTCACGATTTGATTGATCATCTGGCGGTCGACCGCCCACGCCACGGCTTGGCGCACAAGCGGATCGTCGAAGGGAGACGCCTCCGCATTGAGTCCAATGTATTCCCAAAACGTGCCCGGTACGCTCTCGATCATTACATGCCCTGTGCGTTCCAGTATAGTGCGGTCCTTGTCCGGCACATCGAGCATCAGGTCCACTTCGCGGTTGCGGAGCGCGGTCGTCCGCGCGGTCTCGTCGGAGATCGGCCGGAACATGACCCGGTCCAGCCGCGGCAACCCATCAACATGATACGCAGGATGCCGTTCCATGATGAGATGGCGATCCTTTCGCCATTCGACGAGCGTGAACGGACCCGTACCGCCCGCCGCCTGATCCAACGCCCCTTCGTTCGCCTCCACCACTTCTCGATCCACCACGGCATTCATGGGATACGCCAGATAGGTTAGAAACGGGGCAACCGGTCGTTCGAGACGGATCACGAGGGTTTGCGCGTCCGGCATTTCCATGGACGCGATATGCCGGAACTGGTCCGCCCGCACCTGCTCGTCCATGATGCGCTCGATGGAATAGCGCACATCGGCGGATGTCATCGGACGTCGTGAGCGATGGAATCTCACATCGTCCCGCAACCGAAACGTGTAGGTCATCTGATCGTCGGACAAGTCCACCGACTCGGCCAGATACGGCTCAACCTCACCGTAGGCCTCCGTATACCGCATGAGCGTGCCGTACAGGTTTTCGATCAACCGCATGGAAGCGGCGTCCGTGGCGCGATGCGGGTCGAGCGTGCGCCCATCGGACTGGATTGCCACGACGAGTTCGCCGCCGGAAACGGGCTCGTCGGGAATTTCAACGGGATCGGCCACGCGCGCATCGCGGGCGCAACCGGACAGTACGCCCATCCAGAATACGTATACCAGAAGCCTGAAGATCTTCTTCCTGCTATCCAATCGAAATCTCCGGTAACGGCTGAGTGGGAAATCCTTTCAGCGGTCCCAAATCGTAACGATCGTGTTTCACGGTGGACTCACCCTGCACATAATAGCCCAGCAGTTTGGCGAGCTCGAACAGGGAAAACTGATGGGTCCGTTCGTACCCGTGCGAACCGTCCACCCCGTAACACACCAACGCCGTACGGATATCGTTCCCCGCTTCGACGGCGGAGGCGGCGTCACACCGGTAATGGTTGAAGATGTCGCGGCTGTACTTCAGCCCGTACGTTTCGCACAAGGCAATCAACCGCTGCGTAAGGTGATAATCAAAGGGCCCGCTGGAATCCATCATGCAGACCGTGATTCCGGCCTCGATGGAACTCTGGCCTGGGGCGACGGTGGAATTATCAATACTAACCATCTCGGCAATGTCACCGTGCAAAATGGAAGACGCGCCGCTGCCGACTTCCTCGAAGATGGTGAAGAGTAGATAGCAGCTCTGGTCCAGTTCCACGTCGGCGGTCCGCATGGCTTGCGCCAGGGCGAGAACGATGGCCACCCCCGCCTTGTTATCCAGATGTCGCGAATTAATGAATCCATTATCGAGCAATTCGAAATTCGGATCGATGGAGACGTAATCGCCCACGCGGACGCCGAGTTGTAGCAGGTCATCATGCGAGTCGCTGAACTCGTCCACGCGTACTTCCACATAGGGCCAGCCGACCGGTTGCGTGTCCACCTTGTCGTCATAGGTGTGCCCCGACGCTTTCAGGGGGAGGATGGTCCCGCGACACGTCTTCCCTTCGCTGGTGAAGATCGTGACGCGCGCGCCTTCGCCAAAACGACTGGACCACGTGCCGATGGGCGCGAGTTCCAGCCGACCGTTTGATTTCAGCTTCTTGACCATGGCGCCGAGCGTATCCAAATGCGCCACCAGCGCGCGGCCCGGCGACTTATGTTTCCCGTTCAATACGGCGCGGATGGCCCCCCTCCTCGTAATTTCAAAGGGTACGGACAACCGCTCCAATTCTTCGCCGACAAAATGGACGATGCTGTCCGTGTATCCGGCGGGGCTCGGGATTTCGATTAATTGCCGCAACATGCCGGTCAAATAACCCAGGTCGATATTGGCTTCTTTCATGGTGTTTCCTTCAATGCCGGCTTCGTGGGAACAACAGATCGATAAAGCGTTCCGCCGTAGGTTGCGGTTCATGATTGGCCAGTCCCGGCCGTTCGTTCGCCTCAATGATCACATATTCTGGACCGTCCACCCGGGGCACGAGAAAATCAAGGCCGACTACGGGAATATTCAGCACACGGGCCGCCTTTTCCGCGGCCTTTTTCAAGTCGTCATGCAATTCCGCTGTGACATCGTGGATGGTGCCGCCCGTGTGCAGGTTGGCGGTCTTGCGCACGGTAATCGTTTCGTCGTCCGGAAGGACCTGATCCATTTGATAACCCG
>SKXR01000208.1 GCA_007128275.1 Kiritimatiellia bacterium | reverse complement strand
CGGCGATTACGGTCGGCTACACGTTGGACAAGAACATCATCTCACCGACGAACCGCCCCGCGTTCTGGGAGGAGGAGATTGAATTCGAGCTGTTGCTGGTCAACACGGGTGAGACGGACTTCGTCTTCATCGACTTCGAGGACATCTATGACCCGGATATTCTGACCTTTATTGATGCCACGCCGGATGTGGCCACGGCGCAGACGAATATCGGGTTGTTGACTTGGACCAATATCGGTCCTGTAGAGGCGGGTGTATCGACTTCGATCCTGGTTCGCTTCCAAGTGGCGACCAACACATTTGAAGTCCCCTACACCAATGTGGTTGTGGCGACGCCCACCACTCCGCAGGATAGGCCCGATGTGCCGCCCCAAACCAATGATGTCCCGTATGCGAGCACGGCCGGATCCTTTGGTAATACGGTCTGGGTGGATGTCGACGGCGACGGTTTCCCGAACGAAGATCTTTCGATCTTCGGGATCAATGGGGTCGTAGTCGACCTGTATCGCGTGCAGAACGGCGTGACCAGTTTCTGGGCGTCCACCTCAACAGGGCCCAATCCCGACATGTCCGGTGATCAGGGGTATTACCTGTTCACCAACCTGCCGCTGGGCGAATACGTAGGATTTGTGGATGTCTCCACGGTTCCGCCGTCGCTTCCGGTGAATACCACCCCGCTGGCCATCAGCGGATTCATCGGTCCGGACGAGGCCTTTCTGGACGCCGACTTCGGTTTCCTCAACCAATCTGGTACGGCGGTTGAATTGCTGTATTTCCGGGGGGAACGCACACCGGACGGCATCGAGCTGACATGGGAAACCGCGCTGGAGGTGGGCACCACCGGTTATCGACTGCATCGAGCGGCGGATGCCGACGATCGTCAGGCGCTCATGTCTGACTTGATCGTGGCGCGCGGCGCGGAATCGGGGGCGTGGTATCAGTATCTGGATCGGGATGCCTCCACGGATGTGACCTACCGATATTGGCTGGAGGAAGTCGAGGTGGACGGAAACAGCGTCTGGTATGGTCCGGTGGTCGTTCATCCGGTGAGCGGAGTGGATGAATCACTGGCGCAATCGAAGCTGGAAGAAGTTGATGCGGCGCTGGTCCGTATCCGCGGACAGTCCTTGTTGGATGCCGGTGTGCCGGACTATGTGCTCGATCCGTCCCGATTGCAGGTATTGATAGAAGGGATGGCGGTCGGACGCTTCATCAGCACGGATGCCGATGTGTTGACACCGGATGACTTCGTGCTCTTCTATGCTCCGCCCGCGGATGGTGAAGAGCGGTCCGTAGCCTTGAGGCTGGGCGAGACCGACGCGTCGGCCCTCGCAATGGATTGGAAATACGCGCGCCCTGTGGCGGGCCCCGGAGAAGTAGGGATTGTCCCGGTACCTGTAGGAGAAGGCGCTGTGCGATTTACCGTGGAATCTCATCAGGTCCGCGTGCTTGTGGCGGGCTTTACGGAGCCCGCGATCTGGGTACTCGACGTCACCGATCCGGCGGACCCCGTCCTCCTGTACGGACAGGCCGTTGTGCCGCGCGGCGACTCGGATGAGTACGCCGTATACTTGAGCCTCGATACCGATACGCCACTGGAATTGATCGCCATTCAGGATGATCGGCTGCTGGAATTGGATGATTGGGGCGTCGAATAAACGAATATGTTCCCCTGATGCTGTAGGAGTAAGATAATGAAATGTCTGTATGCCAAGCCTGCCATGACAACCTATCACCGTGAGGAGATCATGGAGATGATGGGGCCGGTCAAGACCCAGTACCCCGTTGAGCCGCAACCCACGCCGCAGCCGCCGCCACCGCCACCGCCTTGCGTCTCTTGCGCGAATGTGACCGCGTCGCCGAGCGCCTTCCTGCAAGGCAAAACCTTTGACGCAAGTGATCCGTTTCAGGTTTCGGTCGACACGGGCGGTTGCACGGCCTTTCAACAAGTCGAGGTATCCATCCCCGGCACATCGCCGATGATCTTCTTCCAGTTTGATCGTGCGGACGGTAGTGAGTCGGGGGATATCTGGTCCATTGATCTTGTGGGTTTCCAGATTTTGGACGACCGGGATGAATATCCACTTGTTGTGACCCTTCTCGATGGTCGAGGGGGCAGCGCCTCTTGCGAAACAACCATCGTCGTCGAGTAGCGTAACGCGCGGGCCGCATCTCGTATGCCGGAGGGCGTCGCTTGGTTGTGTGCGCAAGCGCTCGACCCCCTGACCATGAACCAGAGGGCCGCGAGCCGCTCCTTAAGTTGTGCTTTCCTGACGACTGCGGTATCTTCTTCGGTCCTGATGAGTTCAAGTTATGCGATCTAATCGACATGTTGTCCTGTGCATCCTGTTGGCCGGATGCGCCGCTGTCCGTGCGCAAGCGGAGGAAGCCGGTCGATTCGATGTCGTTCCTGTTTCCGCGAACTCGTATCGCGTGGAATTTCAATTGGAAGAACGGTCGGCCACGGACCTGAAGCGGACCGAGATCCTGGGCGCGCAGCGTATAGACCGGGCTGCGGAAGGCCGACCCGCCGCCTTTGTGCGGGTCCTCGAATTGGATGCCGGCCGCTCCATCCGGATCGAGGACGTCACTACGCGTTCGCGGTCCGTATTTCAGCGGGATCCGCCCCTCACATATCCTTCCGATCATGCGCCGATCGTTGCGAGCCTTGCGCGGATGGGCCGTCGCGTGTTTGTTCGGGTTGAAGTGCGCCCGATACAGCCCGCTCCCTCGTCCACAGGCTGGCTGCTTCATGACCGGGTGACGGCGGTCATCCATGTGCTGGATTTGGACCCGGCCGAACCATCGGATGTAGCGGAGGCCTATGCTCGGGCGCCGCTCGCGATCGAAGACAACTGTGCGGTCTGTCCGCCGCCTGTCTCTTTGGGGGTCTCCGCCGGTTCGGGCGGCACCCCGGCGGAATTCATGCCGCACCGTTCCGTCACCAACGATGTGGCGTGGAAGATACGGATTTCTGAGTCGGGCCTGTACCGCATAACCGGCGCCGACCTCGAGGCCGCCGGCGTGCCGTCAGAGTTTCGCGATGCCTCCCAATTGCGGCTTGCGAGCCGCGATCAAACGATACCCGTCTGGCGCTCCACGGAAGGGGCCATGAGCCCGGACGATTACCTGTTGTTTTATGGGGCCGCCGTGCGCGCATCGGCCACGACGCAGAACGTGTACTGGCTTTCCATTGACGCGCCCTCGCCGACGTTCGATACGGTATCCGTGGCGCCGACCAATGGATGGCCGCTCGTTACGTCCGCTTGGCATCGTGTGGACTATGCGCCGAAGAACTTCTATCGCGCAAATTACCAACCGCTTGTGGATAGTTTTGATCATTGGTTCGCGCTGCAGGTGGACGGACAAACCACGTCGAATATCACGTTTGCCACACCGCATCCGGTGCAAGCGGGTGAAGCGCACTTGGCCTATACGTTACACGGTCTTGGCTCGACGCAGTCTGTTGATCCCGACCATCGTAGTGTGTTGCGGGTTGGCGGAGTTCATGCCGACACGCGCGACTATAACGGTGAAGT
>SKXR01000187.1 GCA_007128275.1 Kiritimatiellia bacterium | reverse complement strand
GTCAAACAAGGCACGGCATTCCGGCACCTGTTCCGCAAGTTCTTTTCCCATGCCCACGCTTTGCGCGCCCTGGCCGGGAAACAGTATAGCTATCTTACTCATGTCATTGATCCCACTGTTTGAGTGTTCAGTATTCAGTATTCAGTGTTCAGTGTTCAGTAAAAACGTCGGCCCAAACGATGGCCGGGTATTAACTGAATACTGATTACTGAATACTGAACACTCTCTTCCTACCATTCCACCAAGCTCGCCGCCCATGTAAATCCACCACCGAACACCACCATCAGCACCAGTTCGCCTCGCTTGATTCGACCATTCCGGGCGGCTTCGTCGAGGGCCATAATAATGGAGGCCGCGGAGGTATTTCCGAACCGGTCCACGTTCAGATAGAACTTCTCCAACGGCGCGCCGATGCGCTGACCGATGGCCTGAATGATGCGGGCATTGGCTTGATGCGGGATAATGCACGACACATCTTCGATGGTGGCTCCGCATCGTCCGAGCGCTTCCAGCGCGCTGTTCGCCATATTGGTCACGGCGTGCTTGAACACTTCGCGCCCGGCCATTTTCAGGCAATTCATGCGCTCGTCCAAAACCTGCTGAGAAAGAGGATGCCGACTTCCGCCGCCGGGGATGGCAAGCAGATCGCTCAGTGTGCCGTCCGCGCCAAGCACGCTCGTAAGAATGCCGTACGGGGCGCCTTTCGCCTGTAAGATGGCGGCCCCGGCGCCATCGCCGAACAGCACGCAGGTAGACCGATCCGTCCAGTCCATAACCACGCTCATCTTCTCGGCGCCGATGATCAGCGCGGTCTGAACGCCCCCCGTACTGACGAACTGGCGCCCCACGTCCATGGCGTAGAGAAACCCGGAACAGGCGGCGGACAGATCCATGCACGCGGCATTTTTCGCGCCGATATGCTTCTGGACAAAACAAGCCGTGCTGGGAAACGCCATATCCGGCGTACAGGTGGCGACCACAATCAAATCAATTTCGTCGGGCTCGATGCCCCCATCCTTCATCGCCTTCCGCGCGGCTTGGGCGGCCATGTCCGATGTGGCCTCGTTCTCCGCGGCGATATGCCGCTCCCGAATGCCGGTACGCGAATAGACCCATTCGTCGGAGGTGTCGACGATTTGCTCCAGCTCGGCGTTGGTCATGATTCGTTCCGGAACGTAGGCGCCTGTGGAAACAATGGATACTGTCCGAACGGTGGATGTGACTGGCCGAGTAAGTTTATGCATTATTTCTGCCGTCATGATGCGGATCCAAATTGTTTGACTTGCTCTTCAATGTCTTGATTGATGTTCTGCCGGACCCATTCCGAGGAAACCCGGAGGGCGTTACATACGGCCACGGAAGATGACGAACCGTGTCCGATAATGCAAACCCCGTTCACCCCAAGCAGGGGCGCCCCGCCGTGCGTTTCGGGATCGGAGCGTTCTTTGATGCTTTGGATCCCCTTACGCAACATCAGTGCACCGGCCAAACGCAACGGGTTCCGGGTCAGCTCTTCCTTCAGCCAACGGCCGATGGAACGGGCGACACTCTCCGACGTTTTCAGCACCACATTGCCCACAAAACCATCCGTAACCACGACATCCACGTTGCCGTCGAACAAGTCCTGGCTTTCCACGTTGCCCTTGAAATTCAGGTTGGATTGATCAAGCATGCGGAACGCTTCTTTCGTGGCTTCGTTCCCTTTTGAATCTTCGCCGCCGATGTTCAGCAGACCGACCGTCGGGTTCGGCTTTTTCAATATACTGCGGGAATAGGCGAGCCCCATCACGGCGAACTGACACAGCCACTGCGGCGCGCAATCCGTGTTCGCTCCCGCATCCAGCAGAATGGACGGCCCCGTCATGGAGGGGATGACAATCGCGATGGCGGGCCGATCCACGCCTTGCAAGGTGCGCAATTTCAGGGTGGACGCCGCTACCGCGGCCCCGGTATTGCCGGCGGAGAAAACGGCGTCGGCCTGGCCGGCCTTGACGAGATCGACGGCGCGCCCGATGGAGGAATCTTTCTTCTTGCGGATCGCGGCCGCGGGTGCCTCCCCCATCTCCACAACTTCGGAGGCGTGAACGATCTCGATGGACGACGGCACCGCGCCGGCAGCGTCGAGTTCCTTCTTGATCGCCACCTCGTCGCCGACGAGATAAATGCGTTCGATATGCGGGAAGCGCTGGCCAGCGTCGATACTGCCCTTGACGATTTCAGCAGGAGCGAAATCGCCCCCCATGGCATCCACCGCGATTCGCATAATCAAAGACTTATTCGTCGATGGCTACAGTAAGCACTTGGCGTCCTTTGTAGGACCCGCAAGCAGCACACACCCGATGGGACTGTGCCGGCGCCCCGCATTGGGAGCAGGTGCTCGTCGCGACGAACGGTCGTTTGTGAGACCGGGCGCGGCTACGAATCTTGCTTTTCGAAACTTTTCTCTTCGGTACTGCCATGAGATACTCTCCTCCACAACCTGTTCCGCCGTTTCCCGGCTGAACAAAAGGCCATAGTCTACGGGTCGCCTGTTACAATTTCAATCGATTCAACGGATCCCAAACCTCCGGCGGCGTCTCCGTGGAGCGGGGCTCATCTTCTTTTTTCAAACTTCTTCCGCATTGCCGACAATGATCGGTATCGTCGGCTTCCCCTCGCGGGTAATGCGGAACCACCAGCAGGATATCCTCTCGGATATCTTCGGTAAGATCGAGACTTTCCATGCTCGACTCGAGTGCGTACGCGCGTAGGAAAGAGGAAACGCGCACGGTTGTCGAGAAAAAATCCGCACACACCGCACAAAGCAGGTCCAGCTCCGTCTCCACAAATCCTCGTACGATCAGCTGCTCCGAGACGATTTCCGCGGTCAGTTCATACCGGATCGGGCTCTTGGCCCGAATGAATTTGTCGCCTTCCAAGTCAAGAGATTCCGGCGGCATTTCGCCGACGTATGTACTGCCACCCTCGGAAATCTTTTGAATATCAATGATCATGATGCTCCCGGCAGGCACACGTTTTCCGGTCTGCCGGACACCGGATTAAGGGATGAACGCTATTTCGCGCGATTCCGCACGCACTTTTCGAGCGCGGCTTGAACGACAGGCGGAACAAATTCTTCAATATTTCCGTGCATTTCCGCAATTTCACGCACCATGCTCGAGCTAAGGTAGCTGTGCGTTTCCTTGGGCATGAGGAAGATCGTTTCCACGTCCGGCGCCAATTTCCTGTTGGTCAGTGCCATCTGGAATTCGTATTCAAAATCCGAAAACGCCCGCAACCCGCGGATCAACGCGTAGACCTTCTTCTTGTGGCAATACTCCACCAACAAACCGTCAAAGGAGTCCACTTCCACATTGGGCATCCCCTTCACGATTTCCTGCACCATGTCCAACCGTTCCTCGATGCTGAACAGCGGCTGTTTCGACGCGTTCACCCCGACGGCGACAATCAACCGATCAAAAATGCGCGCCGCCCGCTCAATCACATCCAGATGCCCCAGCGTAAGGGGATCAAAGGTTCCGGGATAAATGGCTGCTTGCATG
>SKXR01000005.1 GCA_007128275.1 Kiritimatiellia bacterium | reverse complement strand
GGTTCCATGATACGAGTCGTCCTGTGTTTTCGTTCAAGTTTAGCGCGGGATCAATTCCACGTGCGGATATCCACAAAGTGCCCTTCTATCAAGGCGGCGGCGGCCATTTCCGGACTGACCAAGTGGGTCCGGCCGCCCTTGCCCTGCCGTCCTTCGAAGTTGCGGTTGGAGGTCGACGCGCAGCGCTCGCCGGGTGTGAGTTGGTCTGGATTCATGCCCAGACACATGCTGCAGCCCGCATGACGCCATTCGGCGCCCGCATCCTTGAATATCTGGTCGATGCCCTCGGCTTCCGCCTGCTTACGGACCTGTTGCGAGCCCGGCACGACAATCACCCGCACCGTCTCCGCCTTCTTACGGCCCTTGATGATAGCCGCAATCTTTCGAAAATCTTCAATGCGCGCATTGGTGCAACTGCCGATGAAGATGGTGTCCAGCGGGATGTCCGTCATCGGCGTGCCCGGTTTCAAGTCCATATACGCCAACGCCTGTTCGACGTCCCGTACGCTGTGCCCCGGCACGGAACCCGGTTCCGGGACGCGATCCGTCACATCCACCACCATACCCGGATTGGTGCCCCACGTGACCTGGGGCGCAATTTCATCGGCTTTGATGGTCAGGACCCGGTCGAATACCGCGTCCGGATCACTGGGCAACGTGCGCCAATAGGCCACAGCCTCGTCGAACGCCTTGCCTTTGGGCGCAAAAGGACGTTCCTGCGCGCCGATGTATTCGAATGTGGTCTCGTCCGGCGCGATCATGCCGGCCCGCGCGCCCGCTTCAATGCTCATATTGCATATCGTCATCCGCGCTTCCATGGACAACGCGCGCACGGCCTCGCCGCAATATTCGATCACATAGCCCGTGCCACCCGCCGTACCGATCAGGCCAATCAGCTTCAGAATCATATCCTTCGAGGTAACTCCCGGCTGCAAACGACCGGTGAACTCCACCTTGAACGTCTTCGGCCGCGACTGGCGCAACGTCTGCGTGGCCAGTACGTGTTCGACTTCCGACGTGCCGATGCCGAACGCCAGCGTGCCGAACGCGCCGTGCGTGGAGGTGTGCGAGTCGCCACAGACCATGGTAAGCCCCGGCACGGTGATGCCCATTTCGGGTCCGATGATATGGACGATGCCCTGATGCTCACTTTGCAGGTCGTACAACTCGATGCCGAACTCCTTGCAATTGTTTCGGAGCGCCTCGACCTGGGCGGCTGATATCGGATCGCGAATGGTCATGCGGTCTTCCGTCGTGGTCGGCACGTTATGGTCCATCGTGGCGAAGGACAGGTCGGGCCTACGCACGGGACGCCCGGTCAGGCGCAATCCCTCGAACGCCTGCGGGCTGGTTACCTCGTGCACCAGATGCCGGTCGATGTAGAGCAGCACCGTGCCATCCGGCATGGTTTTCACCACGTGCTTATCCCAGATTTTTTCAAATAATGTTTTACCCGCCATAATGAATTCCTGTTCTTGAAAAGGGAGTGCAGAATATAGGGGCAGTCACGGCGAAAGGCAAGCAGAGAGGCGAGGACGGATGGACGATGGGCCCCATGGAGGTGTTGCAAGGGGACATCCAGCCCCCATCCGTCCAACCGTCCAATCTTCAGGTCACTTCTTCGCCGCGTACCATGATCACTTTGCCGGTGCGCACCAGTTCAATGACACGGAACTTGGCCAGCATCCGGATCAGGGCGTCCAGTTTATCGGTATCCCCGGTGACCATGATGATCAGCGATGATTCCGTGAAGTCCACCACCTTGCATCCGAAATGTTCCACCACTTGCAGCACTTCGGAGCGAAATGCCGCCTCCACACCGATCTTGATCAGCGCCAATTCCTTGCTGACCACGTTTTCTCCGGAATGATCGAAGCAATGCAGCACGTCGATGAGTTTGCTCGAATGTTTGATGATTTGGTCCAACCCGTCCGGATTTCCCTGCGCCGTGATGGTCATGCGGGAATAATGGCCGTCCATCGCCGGGGAAACGACGAGGGAATCAATATTAAACCCGCGCCGGGCGAACACTTGGGCGATCCGCGCCAACACACCGGGTTTATTGGCCACGTACAGACTAATCGTGTGCATATCGTTCGTGTTATTCATGAGAGCTCTTTGTCCTATCAGAAGTGATGTTCATTCCACGCGCATCACGTGGACCCAGTGGGTTTCTCCAGTTTATACTTCGGCGCATCGATCAACATGTCCTCGAGCGCTTTGCCCGCCGGAATCATCGGATAGACGTTGTCTTCCTTCACGCATTCCGCGTTAATCACGCACGGACCGTCGTTGTAGTCCATGGCGCGCTTGAGCACCTTCTTGATGTCGGCCGGGCGCTTCAACGTGAAGCCTTTGGCGCCGGGGAACGAGTCGGCCAGCTTGGCGAAATCCGGGTTCCCCTCAAGATCCACGCCGCTCTTGCGGTCCTCAAAGAAGAGTTCCTGCCACTGGCGCACCATCCCGAGATAATGGTTGTTCATCACCAGGACTTTCACCGGCAGTTTGTGCACGCAGGCCGTGGCCAGTTCGCACATGGTCATCTGAAAACCGCCATCACCGACAATGGCCCAGACGGGGGCTTTCGGCCGGCCGAATTGCGCGCCCATGGCGGCAGGGAAGCCGTACCCCATGGTGCCCGCTCCGCCGGAGCTCAACCAGGTATGCGGATCATCGGACAAGCAGAACTGCGCCGCCCACATCTGATGCTGGCCGACGTCCGTGGAAATAATGGCTTTGTGATTGGTCATCTTGTCCAGTTCATCGAGGACGTGCTGCATCTTCAGGCCGCCCTGCTTGCGATATTTCAACGGATACTGTTTCTTGTACCCATTGAGCTTCGTCAACCACTCTTTCGTATCCAGTTTGCCGACGTGCTTGTTCAGCTCCGCCAAAATCGCCTTCGCGTCGCCGATACAATGGTGATGCACGTGCACCATCTTATGAATTTCCGCGGGGTCGATATCGATGTGGATCCGGGTCGCATTCCGGCAAAAACGAGCCGGCTGCCCCACAATACGATCGTCGTACCGCGAGCCGATGGACATCACCAGATCGCATTCGACCATGGCCTTGTTGGCATACGCCGTTCCGTGCATCCCCAGCATCCCGAGACTCAGCGGATGCGTTTCCGGGAAGACCCCCTTACCAAGCAGCGTCGTGGTCACGGGCGCACGAAGGGTTTCGGCCAGGACGCGAAGTTCCTGAGTCGCATTGGCAATCAACGCGCCGTGCCCGCCCAACAGGACCGGGCGACGGGAACGGCTCAACGCTTCCGCGATGTCCATGATCGAGGACATGTCCGTCTTGATCTCAGGATGGTAACCCGGCAAATCCATGTCCGGATCCAGATCCGCCGTACACGGTCCGGAACTCATGTCCTTGGGAATGTCGATCAACACCGGGCCGGGCCGTCCCGTCCGCGCAATATGGAACGCTTCCTTGGTGACACGGGGAATGTCATTGCTGTTCTTGATCATGTAACTGTGCTTGACCACGGGCATGGTGAGCCCGAAGACGTCCGCTTCTTGAAACGCGTCCTTGCCC
>SKXR01000060.1 GCA_007128275.1 Kiritimatiellia bacterium | reverse complement strand
TCATTCACGTTCTTGGCGTCGACATCCGCGCCGCGCGACAACAGGTATCCGACCGCTTCCGCCTGGCCTTCAATCGCGGCGCGATGCAGCGGGGTTTGCTTGTTCCGAACGGTGCGGGCGTTCACGTCGATGCCGGCGTCCAACAGGTACTCGAGGATCGCCACACGGCCTGCGGTGGCGGCGACATGGATGGGTCGCCTGCCACTCTCCCGCCCGCATGTGGCCGCCGTCACATCCGCGCCCCCGCGTATCAGTGCGTCCAGCACCGGCACGGACGCGCGCGCGGCCGCATGATGTATCGGCTGCCAGTTCTCCCGGTCCCGGATGGTGGGCTGGGCGCCGCGCGACACAAGCAGTTGCACGACCTCCGCACTATCGCGCAATACCGCGTAATGCAACGGGGCAAAACCGTGTATCCAATCCCGCGCGTCGAGTGGCGAGTCCAATCCGATCAGATACTCCACGAAATCCGGCTGGCCCGTATCGGCGGCGTAATGCAGATACGTCAGGCCGTCGCGCAAACGACGACGCGCTTCCCGGGGATTCGACACGACGGCGCTGAACGCGTCGAGATCGCCTTCGAACAACGCGTGCAAGGCCGACATCACCTGGGGGTCCGCATGGATCTCCATGCCCAGCGACGTCTGGATGGGCGGTCGCGCCGCGGGCGGACGCGTGGCGCAACCCCATGCACACATCAGAAGACCCACTGAAGGAATGAGCATGATACGGGTTATATGCATAGGCCCCTTTCGTGTGTGCTGCAACGATCATCACATCATACCTATCACGCTCCCGAAACGCCCGAAAAAAAGATCCGAGAACCGACGTAATCGGTGGTGCAGCTTGGCCGGCTGGAAACGCCTGCCCTCCCGGCACAGGGGTTGATATTCCCGCAGAATATGGTTTGTTGGGGGTATGAGCAAATCCTCGCAACATCCACGCATCCGGAACTGGCCGTTCCTGATCTTCATCGTGAGCTATCATCTCCTGTTGGTCGCCCTGCTGCCCTTGGTCATCGGCCAGTTTACATGGGCCGCCCTGACACTCTTTCTGGTCACCTTTATCGTGGGGGGGCTTTCCATTACGGCGGGCTATCACCGGCTTTTCACGCACCGCGCCTATGCGGCGCATCCGGTCTATGAGTGGGCGGTCTTGATCGGCTCCACCATGGCCTTCCAATGGACGGCATTGAGTTGGGCGCACGACCATCGTTTGCACCATAAACACGTGGACACCGACAAAGATCCTTATTCGATCAAGAAAGGGTTCTGGTATGCCCACGTGCTTTGGATGCTCTCCTATCAGCAGGATTTCCAGGAACGACTCGTGCCCGATCTCATGAAAAATCCGCGGGTCATGTTCCAGCACCGCTATTACCTGTTGCTGGCCGTTCTGAGCAATCTGGCGGTCTTCGGCATAGGCTGCCTCTTCATGCCGCCGCTCGTTGCCTTCTATGCGGGTGTGGTGGCGCGGATTTTCGCGCTGCACCACTGCACGTGGTCCATCAACTCGCTCGCCCACACCATCGGCTCCAAGACCTATGCCAAGGAACTGAGCGCGGTCGACAATGCGTTGCTTTCCCTCGTGACCTTCGGTGAGGGCTACCACAACTATCATCACGCCTTCCAAGCCGATTACCGGAATGGGGTACGTTGGTATCACTTCGACCCCACGAAATGGCTGGTCTGGACCACCTCGAAACTGGGCCTCACCAAACAATTGAAGTCCTACGAAACCGTCCGCCTGCAAAAGACGCTGGTGATGAGAGACAAGGAGCTGCTCATCGATCAACTCGCGAAGATGGCGGACGCGCGCGCGGCCGAGCTGCGTGACCGTTTAGAGACGCTGGCCTCCGCCTTCGAAGAGCGCGCCACCATCGTGTTGAAGGAATTGACGGAATTAAAACAGGCCACGGCTGAACAGAGACGCAGGTTACGCGCGGAAATTCGACGCCAGCAATCGGAGCTGCGGCTGATTTGGAAAGAATGGGTCTCGCTCACGTCCATGGCTGCACGGCGCTACCAGTTGGAACACTGACCGCGACGGCCCTGAGCGCCGCCCCCCCCTCCTTAGCGTGTCAGTTTCATGCCACGCCGGATGAAGGTCGGGAGATCGAGGTCTTCCCCTTCATAGATGGTGGGTTCGACATCCTTGAAACGGCCTTTGGGCGCGGTCTGGAGGACCAGTTCCTCCTGCTCGATACGCGGCTGCTTGCGTTCCGTTGAAACGGGCTTCTTAATGGTGCGCCGAACCGGTTCGGCCACGGGTTCCGTCTTGGGTTCGTCCGATTTTCCGCCGACCAGGAGGAGAATGGAGAGTCGATTCTTCATGGAAGGATCGATCCCCGCCCCCATGAAACGGCGCGCATTGGAATGCACCGCGCCGGATATCCCGTGCATGATTTCCTGCACCTCCAGCAGCGTCATCTCGGGACTGCCCATCAGCCCGACCAGCAAGCCGTTCGCTTCTTCCAATACCTTCTCGTTCTTAATGGCGGGATGACTCATTACACGGTTCAACGCCAGCTTCGCCTTGCTCTTTCCGCCGCCTTCCGCATACACGAGCGTGCACACGCCGCCGGCTGTTTCCAACATGTGCTTGAGGCTGATGAAATCCAGATTGATCAGATTATGCTGAGCCAGCAATTGCCAGATGACCTTGAACCCCGCGCCCATGGACTCGTCCGCCTTGCGAAACGCCTCCGTCAACGCGACGTCCGCGCCGATGTCATCCAGCAAATATTGATTCGGCATGGTAATCACGGCCTGGCTGGAAAGGCGAAGCAGATCCAGCGATTTTTCAGCTATCGCGATGCGCTCCTCGCCTTCAAACGGAAACGGCAAGGTAGCCACACTGATCACCAGCGCTCCTTCGTCCCGGGCCGTTTGCGCAATGACGGGAGCCGCGCCCGATCCGACCCCGCCGCCGAGTCCGGTGAGGAGCACGACGAGGTCGACGTCCGTGAAGAGTTCGCGAAGTTTTACGAAATCACCGTTGGCACTTCGCCGCCCGAGATCCACATCCCCGCCCGTACTCATGCCCTCGGTCAAATGCGCGCCGATTTGTATGCACCGCGGAGCGGTGCACGCGTTCAGGACGGCGCCGTCCGTGTCCACGGCAACCCGTTCGGGATAGTCGCGGGCGTTCGGTGAAAGCTGTTTCAGAGCGTTGACACCCATCCCGCCGACACCGACCAACAGGATGCGGGACGGTACCGCGATGGGCGTGTCCGGTTTCTTTTCACCTTCTTGAGTATGGTTCATGACGGATTTCCAACTTGTTATCGCCCGAAAAGACGTCCCAGCATATTCCGGATGGTTCCCGAAGACGAGTCGCTCACCGTACTGCGCATCCCATACCGCAACATGCCCACGGTCGCGGCATATTCCGGGCCTTCCGTCGCCGTGGCGATGCCGCTCACGTTGCGGGGCCGCCCGATGGTGCAGGGCATGTTCATGACGGAGGCGGTATACGCATCGATATTCTTCAGATGCGCGCCGCCGCCCGTCAAGATCACTCCTGCGCCCATGACGTTGTGCAGTTTATTGCGGCGCAATTCGTCCATGATCATACCCAGCGTTTCGTCCAGACGCGCGCTGATGATGGCATTGACGTCCGTCAACCGCACCGTACGCCCGGCAAAACCGCCCGACGGCTGAATGGTCACGGGCTGATCCGGCACGTCGACGTTCGGGGAGAGCACCCCAAGATCCACCTTCAGCTTTTCCGCCGGTGCGGTGGGTATACGCAATACCATGGCCAGATCGTTGGTGACATGATCCCCGCCCACCCCGATGGAGCCCGCCAAGGCAATACAGCGGTTGGCGTACACCACATAATCGGTGGTGCCCGCCCCGAAATCGACAACCACGCAACCGCTTTCCTTCTGTTCCGGGGTCAATACCGCAAGCCCGGCGCAGAGACCCGCAAACGCGCAGCCGGACGTTTCGACACCCGCACTGGTGGCTACCCGCAGCAGGTTCATGATCCGGTTCCGCACCCCATGAAGAATCAGCATGGACACGGACAGCTTCGCGCCGACCATGCCTTCCGGATTGACCACCCCTTCCTGATCGTCCACAAAGAATTGCTGATGGATCGAGTGCAGGGTGCGTCGTTCCGGCCCCAAACTGATCGCACGCGCGGATTCCATGACCTCTTCGATATCTTCGGTCGTGATTTCGCTGTCGGGCGGAATGATCGGCGTGGTGCCTCGACTGATGGAGCCTTGTATATGACTCCCGGTAACCACGACATGCACTTGATTGATGGACACTTTGCTTTGTTCTTCCGCGGTCTTGAGCACCTGTTCCACGCAGGACAAGGCATTGTCGAAATCGGTGATATCGCCCTTACGCACGCCCCGGGAAGCGCATTCACCGATACCCGTGATCATCAGATACCCGTCCTCACGCTCTTCGCCCACGAGGGCGCGCACCTTCGATGTCCCTATTTCCAACGCTACAACCGGTGTTGCGGGCATAAGTCTCTCGGTTCCTTTTCAGTTTCAGTACTGGACGACGGGCGGGATGTGGGCCTCGCCGGTCATGTTGATCACACTGGCCACCCGGCCGCGTTGTTTATCGTTCTGGATGATGCCGACCAATTCCGCCAACCGCGCTTCCATGTGCGCACGCGCAATCCGTACCCGTTCCCCATCCGATAAACGAATATCCAAGTGCTCCGGGTCACCAACGCTGATACTGCGCACACGTACATACGGGCTCACATGCGGGCGCTCGCACAGCTCCAGAAATTGCAGGGCCTCGACAAACAAGGAATCCGTCACCGTAATGCCCGGTTTGATGCCGACTTGGCGCAGTCCGACAATGGAGGGAAGATTCGGTCGCAAGGAGCCCGGCCCCAGCACATGCCCTTCCCGGTCGACCGCCAGCGAAAGGCGGTCGTCCGTGCCCAATCGGGCGACGGCCAGTCGCTCGTTCACGCGAACCACCAGGGTGTCCGGCAGCCGGCGCGACACTTCAACGGATCGAACGACGGGCACACTTTCCAAGCGACGGCGCACCTCCCGTAAATCCACCGCGAACAGGTTGTCGGAATCCGACAACTGGCTGTATTCCCGAATGTGTGCCGGGGTCAGCAAGCGCCCGTTCGAATGCAAATCCCATTGGCGAATCTGGTATTTCTCATTCTCGGTGAAGAAGTAGCGGCCCGCTGCGGAAAGACTTACCTGCAGCACCCAACCGAAGCCGACCAGAACAACCAACAGCAAACAGATGACGGCGATTCGTTTCCGGCGTTCCGCGTTCTTTTCCTTCACCCGCGCGCTGACCGTAAACAACTCGTCGCTTCGCCGTCGTCTATTACGGCGTCGTCGCTTCTTCGTTTTTTCGCTCAGAATGCCATCCACCCACATCGTTCACGTCCATCCCTTCGTCACAACATCACTGCACGCATGCCATTTTCATGATGCGATCACACAAATCCGGAAATTCGATCCCATGCGCCTTGGCCGCTTTCGGCATCAGACTGGTGGCTGTAAAACCAGGGATCGTGTTCACTTCCAGTATAAACAGTTCCCCCTGCGGATTCATACGAAAATCCACCCGCCCCATCGCCCGGCAGCCCAACGCGCGAAACGCGCGCCCGGCCCATTCCCGGCAGGCCTGCGCGCAATCCTCGGAAATCGGCGCGGGAACCAGATATTCCGTCACCCCTTTTGTATATTTCGCGCGATAATCGTAATACCCTTCCGGCGCCCTGATCTCAAGCACGGGGAGCATGTCGGCTCCCACCACGCCGACGGTCAACTCGCGCCCGGCAATAAACTGCTCCACAAGAACCTGTTCGTCATAGGCCGCCGCATCGGCCAGCGCGGCGTCCCAATCCGATTCCACGAACACCCGATGGATCCCGATACTGGATCCCTGATGCACCGGTTTCACGACCACGGGAAGCGGCAAGGCGCGCCGCCCGGTTGTTCCGGATAGGATCTCGTAAGGCGGCGTCGGAAGGCCTTCCCGTTCAAACAACTGCTTACTCGCCACTTTATCAAACGCGAGCCGGCTCGATGCGGCGTCGGATCCCGTATAGGGCATGGACCGTTCACGCAACAAGGCCTGCACCTGGCCGTCCTCGCCAAACGTGCCGTGCAACGCAATGAAAACGGCCTCCACCCCGTCAGGGATGTGTAAGGACGTGTCCGTGACGTCCACTTCGTCCACCACATACCCGACCGCACGCAGCGCGGTCGCCACGGCGCTCCCGGAATTGAGCGACACCTCGCGCTCGGCCGAGGGTCCGCCCATAAGCACGGCTACATGTCTGAATGGTTCGCTCATGGCATAACGTTTTCTATCAGTGGCCCCGACTATTCATTCTCCCGAGGTCGCGCTCGCCGCGGCCCGGCCCAACCGTTCAATATCGCCCGCTCCGATCAACAGCAGGATATCGCCCGGCTCCGCCATCTCTTCAAACAGGCTCCATGCATCATCCAAGTCGCGCGCCGCCTGAAACGGAACGCCACCGTGCGACCGGAAATGCGCCTCCAAATCCGCGATGTGTCCGCCTTCGAGGGGCTGCTCCGATGCGGCGTACACCGGCGCAAGGATCACTTGATCGACGCCTTCAAAAGCGGACGGGAATGCGAGTCCCAACGCACGGGTACGAGTGTAACGATGCGGCTGGAATATCGCAAGCAACCGACGCGGCGCGAGGTGTTTTGCGGATTTCACCAGCGCCTTGATGGCCGTGGGATGATGCGCGTAATCCGAATAGACCGGAATACCACGCCAGACCGCCACCCGTTCAAACCGACGGCGGACCGGACGGAACGTCGCCAGCGCCCTTCCCGCGCGCGCTACCGATAGACCCAACTGATGCGTCACCGCCAAGGCGGCCAAGGCGTTCTGGATGTTGTGCATCCCGTGGACAGGCAAGGAGTAGTCGCCCATCACCGTTCCGTCCACGACCACGGTGAACGCGGCGCCCTGCTCGTGTTCCCGTACGGATTCGCCACGCACACGCGCATCGGGACTGAACCCATACGAGATTGCCGAAACCGCGGCGGGAATCAGCGCGGACAAACGCGCATCATCCCGACCGTACACGATCGCCGTGCGGGTATGGGCGATGAACCGTTCAAAGATCCGTATGAACGCTTGTTCATCGGTAAAGTGTTCCATGTGATCGTAGTCGATGCCTGTAATCACCGCGATATCGGGCCGGTAATGCGCCAGTGTCCCATCGCTCTCGTCGGCTTCCACAATGGTAAGCGGATCGGCGCCGGCGCCGAATACACGACCGGCCCCCTCCCACTCACCGCCGACAAAGTAGGAAGGGTCCTGCCCCGCTCCGCGCACAGCGTGCACGCACAATGCGGAGGTCGTGGTCTTCCCGTGTGTTCCGCTCACCGCCACGCTGGTCCCGCTCTGGAGCAGCGCGGGAAAGACTTCCCCGCGCCGAAAGACGGGGATTCCGCGTTCGACAGCCGAGCGCACTTCGGAATGCGATTCCGGCACAGCGGTGCTCCGAATGAGCATAAAGGGCTCGGCATCGAGATGCGCAACGTCATGACCGATCAAGACAGGGACACCGCCTGCGGTCAGCCGGTCCGTAAAGACATTGGACGCCAGGTCGCACCCATCCACGCGATATCCGCGCTGCTGCAGCGCGCCGGCCAGACCGGCCATCCCAACCCCGCCGATGCCCATCAGATGGACGCCCCCCCCCGGATGAGCGTTGAGAAGACTCCGAATCTCTGAAATCAGATCAGGCATCCGCCTTGGCCCTGGTCACATCTTCTGGAGCGGTGGCGGCGCACGTTTCGACCAGATCGGCCAAGCGTTCGGTGGCGGAACCCGGGAGACGGGCCTTAAGCGCCGCGCTCATACGCGCCAGGCGTTTGGGGTTCCGCAGGGATTCCGTCAGATAGTCCACCAGCCAAGGCGCGCTGAGATCCTTTTCGGCCACCACATCCGCCGCCCCGGCTTTTTCCAGTGCCCGCGCGTTCGCTGTTTGATGATCGTTAGCCGCGTAGGGATACGGGACGAGGAGAGACGGCACGCCGAACAGGGACAGTTCCGCACACGTCGAGGCGCCCGCGCGGCACAGCGCCAGATCGGTCGCCTGATAAATGGCGGAAACCCGGTTTTCGAAGGCGCGCACCAGACAGGGAATCCCGGCATCGGCATACCGTTCCCGCACCCATTCCTCGTCCTGCGCACCGGAAAGATGGATCACTTGAATCGAGTGCCCTTTGCGGGCCACTTCGCCGAGGGCTTCCGTCGCCACCTCGTTCAGGGCGTGCGCCCCGCTGCTACCGCCCATGACCAATACCGTGAACCGTCCCCGATCCGGCAGATCATCCAATGCACGGCGCGCCGACGGATCGAGTTCCTTGCGCAGGGGCATGCCGGTGACCTGCACGTTCCTTCCCGGCATGTAGTAGCTCGTTTCTTCAAAACTACACGCCACCGCCGCGGCCCAGCGGGAAAACAGCAATACCGCGCGCCCGGGCAACACATTGGCTTCGTGAATGACATACGGCACCTGTAAGCGCCGCGCGGCGATGATCGGCCCCACCGACGCGAAACTCCCCATGGCCAACAACACGTCGGGGGGATTCTTGCGCATCGTACGACGACACGAGGAAGAGGCCTTCCAAATCTTCCACGCCGCGCGCAAGCCTTTAAGTGAAAACCGCGTGGGGAATCCTTCCGCCGACACGCGAACAATTTCGCCATCCCACGTTTGCATCGATTTCGTTTCCGTATCCCGGCCGGTCACCCACAACGTGACCTCGTGCCCGCGCGCGCGCAAGAGCGACGCCGTGGCCAGTCCGGGCATCACGTGCCCGCCTGTTCCTCCGCACGCCACTGCAACATTCAAACTCATCACCTTCTTCCAACCCCCTACTTGACACGTGATACTTGCGGCTTGAAACCTACGACTTGTGACCGCCCTCTGACCTCTTCCTTCTACCTACCCACGCCCTCCCCTTCAACACTTCTCCGGCCAGATACAAGGAACCGGCGATGCAAATCATGCCGTGCTCGGCGATCGCCCACGCCGTGGCCTCCTCCAAGGCCTGTGCGAGCGACGCGGTTTGAGCCGTTATTCCGGCGCGCTCGGCGCAGGCGCGCACTTCTTCCGGAGGCATCCCTCGCGGATGCGGGATGGGCACCGCCCAGCATCGGTCCGCGACCCGGGCCAATGCGTCCATACAGCTCTTTGCATCCTTATCGTCCAAAAAACCGATCACCAAACCGACGGGCTGGCCGTTGCCGACTTCCGCCAACGTATGGGCGAGCGCTGCGGCGCCGTTCGGATTATGGGCCACATCCAGGATCAACTCCGGATCCCGTTTCAACAACTGACAGCGGGCCGGCCACGAGACTTCCGCAAGCCCGGCGCGTAAGGCGGCGTCCGGCAACTCGATCCGACCCATGGCCTCGAGTGATTCCAGGACCGCCACCGCCAAGGCGCAATTCTCCACCTGATGCCGTCCAACCAACGGAAGACGAAATGGACGCAACGACCGTTGTTCGGTTTCCACTTTGACCTTCTGTCCCGACCAATCCTGATGCATCCGTTGTATGCGCACCGATTGATCCGCCCGGATGATGACGGAACCGGCCGTCCGCGCGGCGTCTTGTACGACGCACTCGACGGCGTCCGGGAAAGCACCGCACACCACGGGCACGCCCGGCTTGATGATGCCCGCCTTTTCCCAGGCGATCTTCCCGATATCGGCGCCCAGATAGGCGACATGATCCACGTCGATCCGCGTAATGACCGATATCGCGGGCGACCCGACATTCGTGGCATCCCACCGCCCGCCCATGCCTGTTTCGATGACGGCCCAATCCACGGCGGACCGTTTGAATTGTTCAAAGGCCATGGCGGTCGCGTACTCGAAAAAAGTCGCGGGCCGGCCTTCGGGCATCGCGGCCACCGTCTCCGTAATCGGATCGATCGCTTCGATCAACGCCGCCAGATCCGAGTCTGTCGCCGGTTGGCCGTCGACCTGTATCCGTTCATTGAAACGGATGAGGTGCGGCGAGGTATAGAGGCCGGTCTTGTATCCGGTATGACGCAAGACGGATTCCACCATCGCACAGACGGTGCCTTTTCCGTTCGTTCCGGCCACATGCACATATGGATACGCTCTTTCGGGATGGTCCAAGGCGTCCAGCAGTTGCGTGATGATTTCGAGGCCGGGCCGTATGCCGTGCGCCGTGCGTTGAAAGAGTCGTTCCAGTGCAATGCGGAGCGAGTCCGTAGGGACAGGGTTCACGTGGGCCCTACTCCCCTGAGGCCGCCGGACGGGCGCCCATGTAGTCCAAGAGGAGCACAAGTTCATCCTTGAGCTGCTTGCGATGGATTACCCGATCGATCAGGCCGTGTTTAAGAAGAAATTCGGAGCGTTGAAAGCCTTCCGGCAAATCCTGCTGCGTGGTTTCCTTGATCACGCGCGGGCCGGCAAATCCGATCAGGGCGGCCGGCTCGGCGACAATGAGGTCGCCCAACGTGGCGTAACTGGCCATGACCCCGGCCATGGTGGGATGGGTCAGCAACGAAATGTAGGGCAGCCCCGCGTCGCCGTGGCGGGCCAGGGCGCCGCTCGTCTTGGCCATTTGCATGAGGCTATAGAGCCCTTCATACATGCGGGCGCCTCCCGAAGCGCAGGAAATGATGACGGGCAGCCTGCGCTCGGTGGCGCGTTCGATCAGGGCCGTCACCTTCTCTCCGACAACCGCCCCCATGCTGGCGCCCAGAAAATTGAAATCCATGATACCCAACGCAACCGCGCGCCCGTGCATGTGCCCGGTCCCGCACATGATGGCATCGCGATAGCCGGTCTTCTTGACGTTCTCCTCCAACTTCGACGTATACGAGCCCACGCCGGTGAATTCCAACGTATCCACACTGAAAAGGTTCGCATCCCATTCCTCGAAGGTGCCGTCGTCCATCAGCATGCTGCGCCGTTCCTCGCGATTCATCTGGAAATGAAACTCGCATTTCGGACAGACCTTGCAGTTCTTCTCCAATTCCTGCTTGAAAATGATTTCATTGCAGGACGGGCATTTCAACCAGAGCCCATCGGGAATCTCCCGTTTCCGCACCTTGACGGTGGAATAGTTTTTCTTTCTGAAGAACGGCATAGTTGTATCTCTCCCCAGCGCTCAGCCGCGCGCGACCGTCAACACATGAACCGATTCCGCGCCGGCCTTTTTCAGCACGCGCGCGCACTCATTCACCGTAGCCCCCGTGGTCATTACATCGTCGATCAAAATCAATCGTGCCCCCTTGACCTTCTCCGCCCGGGCCACATGGAATACGCCCGCCACGTTAGAGATGCGTTGCGCGGCTGTCAAATGCGTTTGACTGCCGGTAACCCGCAACCGTCTCAATACGCCTTCGCGCAACGGGATCGAACAGCGGCGACTCAACCCTTCCGCCAGCAGTTTCGCCTGATTGAACCCGCGTTCCCGCCTCTTTGCGGGATGCAGAGGAACGTAACACAGCCCGTCGAACGGCAACAAGTCGTAATGCGTCCGCAAACAGGCTTCCAGAAACCCGCACAAATCGGGAATCAACCAGGTGGCCGACTGGTATTTCACGGCGCGGATGGCCAAGCCCGCCGCTCCTTCGTAACGAATCGCCGAACGCGCTCCGGCAAAGTGCGGTGTTCGGCGGGCACAAAACACGCACAGATATTCGTGGTCGATATGGCCCGGCACCGGATCGCCGCAGCACGAACAGAACGGCGGCTGCACATAGTGAAAGTCCGAAAGACATTCCCAACAAAAGAAACGGGTCCCGTCCGCCGAAGCGCCGCAATGCTGGCAACTGCGGGGATACAACAGATCCAGCACCAGTTGGGACGCCGCTTTCAGCGTTTCCGCGCTCATCATGTCGCCCAGTATGACGAACCGCCGGGGGCAATTCAACTCGATTCCGGGCGACGCCGCGGGAGAATGACCCACACCAACATGACCCCCAACATCGCCAGCGCCGACCAAGAGCGTGAAAGATTCGTGGACGTGCCGAAGAAACCCGTCCACTCCCCCGCCCCGCGTTCTACAAAGAATTTTCCTACCTGCAACGCCAGAACCCACCCCGCGTGCAACCCGACAATCAGGTAGAGATGACCCTGCCGTTGATACAGCGCGCAGAGTACGATACTCATCAGGAAGAGCGTGATCGCAAACGGCACATAATGCTCCAGCCGATCTGTCACAAAAAACATATGCGGGACCAGCGCGAAGCCGGTATGCCATTCTCCGTACACAATCCCGCCCGGCGATTCCGGACGCAAGAAATGGACGAACGAGAAGAAAAGGCTTACGGCGATCGCCGCGGGGATCCAATGCACCACGCGTCGCAGCAACCCGAACAACGCCCCGCGAAAGAAGATCTCTTCCACCAAACCGATGAGCACGCCGCCGACCAAATAGCCCGCCAACCGACCCGCCACGCGGCCCCAGGGGTCGGGCGACCAGATCAGCGCCCCCGTCATCAGTGCCAAGGCATAGAGCGCGGCCACCGACCCGACGCCGAGCAGCCATCCGCGGCCAGCGGCTTGTTTCCACGGGATGTCCTGAGCCATCCCAAACGGCTCAAGCGATGTCGCCCCCGCCCAACGGATCGCCGGATAGAAGCCGAGCACCAGATAGATGAGCACCAACCGGGAAATGACTTCTTCGAAATGCACATCGCGCAAACCTTCCAGGGCGTCCACCACTCGCCCCAGCGCAATCAACCCGTTGAAGATGGGCGACGCCGTGAGACACGCCAGCAGAAACGCGCCAGCGAGCAAGAGCAGCACGGCATTCAGTAAACGCATGGGGTTGGACGTATCTCTCATCGGCTTTTCTATACCGAAACGAGCGGGCAAAGGCAAAACGATACCGCACGCGGCTCGGCGGGCACGTCGCGCCGTAGCGTCTTCGCGTAGGCGGAAGCCTCGCCCTCCAAGCCCAAGGTAACCACGCAAACCGCGGAATCAGTGGTGCAAGACGGAGCGCAGCACTTGGGCCAATTTCGCTGCGGCAAACGGTTTCCGGACCAGCG
>SKXR01000264.1 GCA_007128275.1 Kiritimatiellia bacterium | reverse complement strand
GGATCGCGATGCGAATGGTAGGGCGAACCGTCTCGGTGAGCCGAGAGCGTGAACGGAGATTATGCAGGGCGACGGTCTTCTCAATCTCGACACACGCACGGCGGCTCGGCCGGAGGCCTCGCCCTACCTGCCCGGGAAAATCGCGGCTTCAAGTGGTGAGATCTTCCACCGCGTTACCGCGGCGGCTACCGTGAAGTGGCTCTCGCGCAGAATAGATGATCGGCCGGATCGCGATGCGAATGGTAGGGCGAACCGTCTCGGTGAGCCGAGAGCGTGAAACAGCGATTGCTCAGGACAATGGTCTTTTCAATCTCGACACACGCGCGGCGGCTCGGCCGGAGGCCTCGCCCTACCTGCCCGCGAAGATCGCGGCTCAAGTGGTAGAGCGAACCGTCCCTGCCCTCCGAAGCCTCGGCGAAGGTAAGCCGGCCAGCCGAATCACGCGTGAGGGGATTGAGCTTTGGTCGCTAATGGCCTATTATCCCATCATGAAAGAACACCATGTCGACGTCGCCATCATCGGGGCCGGAACCGCGGGTTTGGTGGCCATCCGAGAGATTCAGAAGGTAACCAAAAACTTTGTGCTGATTCAGGACGGCCCCTACGGCACGACGTGTGCGCGTGTGGGTTGCATGCCGTCCAAGGCCTTCATCCAAATCGCGCACGACTATCATCGACGCGCCTTCTTTGCGCAACAAGGGATCCGAGGCGCGGAATCCCTTTCGCTGGATATTCCGGCCGCCCTGCGGCGCGTGCGCGAATTGCGCGACCGTTTCGCAGGAGGCATGGTCAAGAAAACGGATCGGTTCGGTGATAAACTCATTAAAGGACGCGCGCGATTTCTCGAACCCAACGTGCTGGATGTGGACGGCCGCATCATTCGCGCCAAGAGCGTCATCATCGCCACCGGCTCGCGACCGATCGTGCCGGACGCCTGGCAGAAGTTTGGAGACCGTATTTGGACCAGTGACACGTTCTTCGAACTGGAAACCCTCCCCTCCTCCGTCGCCGTAATCGGGCTGGGCGTCATCGGATTGGAACTGGGCCAGGCGATGGCGCGGCTCGGCATCGATGTGGTCGGCATTGCGCGGTCCCAACATCTCGGAGGCATCAGCGATCCCGAAGTGCTTGCATCGGCCGGGGAAGCGCTCTCGAGGGAGATGACCTTATGGCGCGGATATCCCGCCGACATTACGGAAGCCGGCGGGCCATTGACCGTCACAGCCGGACCACACAGCAACAACATCGATGCCGTACTCGTCGCCACGGGACGCCGCCCGAACGTGGACGACATGGGCCTCGACACACTGGGCCTTCCGCTGCAAGAGAATGGAGTCCCTGAGTACGACCCCGAGACGCTGCAAATCGGCGAACTGCCCGTCTTCATCGCGGGCGACGTGAACACCGCCCGGCCGATCCTGCACGAGGCGTGGGACGACGGGCGTATCGCCGGATACAACGCCGTCCGGGACAAGCCCGCATGCTTTGTCCGGCGCACCCCGCTGCACGTCGTATTTTCCGATCCCAACATCGTCATGGCCGGGAAGATGTACCGCGACCTTCCGGAGGATGGCTTTGTAACGAGCGAAATCCGCTTTGACGATCAGGGCCGGGCCTTGATCCTGAACGAGAACGTCGGGATCCTGCGCCTCTACGCGCGACCGGACACCGGGGAACTGCTCGGCGCCGAAATGTTCGCACCTGCCGGCGAGCATCTCGGTCATTTGCTGGCCTGGAGCATCCAACAGCGACTCACCGTACATGACCTGCTGAAAATGCCGTTTTATCATCCGGTGATTGAGGAAGGTTTGCGCACAGCACTGGAGGATCTGGCGCGCAAACTGCATGACCAGTCTGACGCACCCGAGTTGGCCTTCTGCGACGAAACTTCCATGAGCAGCCTGACGTAGAGCCGTTTCGACGCAGGATAGAAGATGACCATCACCCCTTCCGGCAGCTATGGCGCGGCATTATGGCCTGCTTTTCCGTGGCTCCCGGTGATCCGCTCCCGTCTGATATTCAGCGTGTTTCTCGGCAAGGCCGAGAAGCTTGGCCTTATGGAGCGATGCAGCCAGATCATACAGATTGGCTAATCGGGATAGACGACGGGAAATTCCCCTTTCGGACATGTCCACATCCAAGGCATGTTTGTCTTCACGATTCATGTTGTTCGGTATCCGCCAGTCTCAAATGTTCGATGTCAGCTAGATCTTGGAGCCGTCCGGCATTCCTCTTCATATGATAAAGGCCTGTCTTTGACACAACGGATAGTTTGCGCCCCTCCCATTGATAGGTCTCGCGCTCCTTCCATATTTCGGCCAATTCCTCCGTGACTTCAATCAAATCCACCGTCAGGTGCTCTTCCCCCTCGAACCGAATCACTCGATGCACGGTTATAGGGAAGCGGGCATTCTTGAAGGTGATCGGGGACGGATTCACATAGCCGAAACCCGCCATTTTGAGGGCGGCTTTGGCCTGCGCGATACAATCTTTGGGCACCAGCATGTCAATGTCATCTGTCATACGCGTATAGCCATGGATCACCACGGCCAATCCGCCGCATACTGCGTAGGGAGCTCCAAACTGATCCAACGCATCGATTGCCTTGATTAGTTCATTACGAATATTCATTCCGCTATGGGTATCTATACCGCTGGAACAAAGGATACCGGGTTCTTCGAAGGCAGATAGACCTCAAGGGTCACGCGCTCCGCCTGGATGTGGTTCCCGATCCTGTGATATCCGTGATTGTACACGAAATTCGTGTCCGCGCCACCACGAAGAGCATGTCCGCAGCATACTCCGGATTCGAAGTACAGGCCAAGGAGAGCGGATCTACAGCGCTGATACTCCCTGTCCCGGGCATACCGTCCTCCGTGTACTTGTCTCGCCGTCCGGGAAGCGGTATTCTCTATCGCATGACGAAACAGGATGCCAAAAAACGCGTGGAAGAACTGCGCAAGGAAATCGAGCGCCATAACGAGCTCTATTACCAGCATGCCGCGCCGGAGATAGCCGACCGCGAATACGACGCCTTGGTGACGGAGCTGGCCGCCTTGGAAGCCGAGTATCCGGAATTGGCCGTCAAAGACTCGCCCACCAAGGTGATCGGAGAGCGGCCGCAGGAAGGGTTCCGGACGGTCACGCACGCCGTCCCCATGATGAGTCTGTCCAACACGTACAACAAGGACGAACTCAAGGCCTTTGATATACGGGTTCGCAAACGGGTTCCGGACGCCTCCTTCGGCTATGTCCTTGAACCGAAAGTGGACGGCGTGGCGGTGACCTTGCGCTATGAGAAAGGGAAACTGGCCCTGGGCGCGACCCGTGGTGACGGGCGTCAAGGAGACGAGATCACGAACAACCTGAAAACCATCCAGGCCATCCCCCCTCAACTTACTGCGGATGATCCGCCCGACGTCCTGGAAGTGCGCGGCGAAGTCTACATGAGCAAAGAAGGCTTTGTGGCGTTGAATCGTCAACGGGAGGAAGAAGGCCTGACCGTTTTCGCGAATCCCCGCAACGCCGCCGCCGGGTCATTGAAACAACTTGATCCGTCCATCGTGGCCAAACGCCCGCTGCACGCCGTCTTCTATG
>SKXR01000231.1 GCA_007128275.1 Kiritimatiellia bacterium | reverse complement strand
TGCGGACGCCCGCCTGTCCTCGGCCTCCGAACTCGAAGCACGCCGTTTTCCGGTACGCTTTGCCGTGCGCGTGGCGCGATTATTATCGCCGCTGCAATGACCCCATCCTGTCGGCCGAGCCACCAGTCACTCCATGTCCTGCAACACATTCAAGGCGGGAAGATCATCAGTCTCCAGCAGCTTGAAAAACGCACCACCGCCGGTGGACAAATGCGACATGGCTCCATCCAATCCGTAGCTACGAAGGGCGGCGATGGTGTCGCCGCCGCCAATCACCGTCATGGCATCCAGTTCCGCAATCACCGAGCCCATCTGTCGGGTCCCTTCTCCGAATGGCTCCAGTTCCGTGAAACCAAGCGGACCGTTCCATGCCACGGTCTTGACCTTCGAAAGGTGGCGCGCAAAGACCTTTACGGTCTCCGGCCCGATATCCACCTTCCTCCATTCTTTCGGAATCGCATCAATGGGTACCACCCGTGTTTCTACATCGTCCCGCAGATCCTCCGCTACCACGGCATCCACCGGCAACACCATCTTATCCCCGGCAACCGCCAGCATGTTCCCCGCCGCTTCCACACAGGATGCCTCGAATTCGGATCGACCGATTTCAACGCCTTGCGCGACCAGAAAGGTGTTGCACGTTCCCCCGCCGACAAGGATGTGGTCGACACGATCCATCAATCTATTCAATACCGGCAGTTTGGAGGACGTCTTGGCGCCCCCGAGAATGAGCACAAAAGGGTGTTCCGGATTCTCGCGCAATCCGCGAATGATTTTGATCTCCGACAACATCAGCAGCCCCGCCACAGCCGGCAGATGATGCGCCACGCCTTCCGTCGACGCATGCGCCCGATGCGCGGTGCCAAACGCATCGTTTACGAACACATCAAACGGCGCCGCCAACCGGCGCGCAAACTCCGGGTCGTTCGTCTCCTCCCCGGGATGAAACCGGGTGTTCTCAAGCAGGACCAGTTCGCCCGGGTCCAAGCGTGATATCGCCTTCTCCGCCTGATCGCCGATACAATCCCCACAAAGCGCCACGTCTTTGCCAAGTAACTCGCCCAAACGTCCCGCCACGGGAGCCAGCGACAACGCCGCGTTCACCGCGCCGTCCGGTCTGCCCAGGTGGGCACACACCGCAATATGCGCCCCCTGCTCGATCAGGTATGTAAGCGTGGGCAAGAACGCCCGAATACGCGAATCATCCACAATCCCGTGATCCTTCAGCGGCACATTGAAATCCGCCCGGACCAGCACCCGCTTCCCTCTTACATCAACATCCCGAACCGATTTCTTCATAGACTACCCTCGTCTCAATGTTGGACTCAGACAAGCCTTTCACAACTCCCGTGCCGTGCCCCAGAACAGCAGGTCCACTCCCATACGGACAAAGAAGGATCCGTCGAAATCATCGTCGCGATCCCATTCCATGCCGGTTTGCAATTCTCCGTACACCCACTGCCCATACAGGGGCCGCCGCAAGGAAACACCGGCGCGATGCGTGTTCAGTCGGTCGCCTTCGCCGAAGATCGTGTAACGCAAACCCGTGGCCCACGCCGTGTCCGCCCATACCGTAGTGCGACCGCGACGACTTTCGTCCAGCAACCGGTTCACGCGCGCCACGGCAATTCCTTCCGACCATTGCCAGCTTGGTTCCTCCAGCGTCCACTTTCCGGATACAGTGTTGACCACAATGCCCCCGTTATCGGCGCCGAGCCAGCGACTCACCGACAAGGTGGATACGGAAGCGAACCGGTCGTCGCGATTCAGGACAAACCGTTGCATGGGGCGCAGTCGCCACGTTTCCGGCTCATAATCCCGGACCCAAGTCAGCCGAGCAAAGGATTTTGGCGGCCACGAGGCCCGCATCCCTGCATCTGCGGACACATTCAGCTGCTCAAACCATTTGCGTGCGCCGATCTTGACGCCCCGCTCGTCCGATTCCTGGAGCGTACGATCATGGACTTCGTCCGATCGGGCTGTTTCCACGAACAAACGCACGCGCCGTTCGATGTTGGGAAATTCCACATCCAACTCGATGTCAGGCTCGAAGCGCAGTTCAATATCACGTCCTTGCATGACCTCCCCAAAGAGCTTCACGCGCACCCGGGTTTGCGGCGGCACAAGGATATCATCGGGATCTAACGCAAAATAGGCGTCGGCGGCGCGTAACGGTTCGTGGATACGACGTCGCACGTTCTCTTCCTGATAATCCAACCGGGCGCCCCACGACTCAAATTGTTCGGGCTTGGGTTCCACACGAAAAACGCCTTCGCCTTCGCCAATGGACAGGCCGCTGGTCGCACGGTGCGCGTCGGGCGGTTTGGCGCGAGGATAATCGTCGCGTATGGGATCGAGCAAAAACCAGCCGGCCAGAAAATCCCAGATTTCCAGGGGATCAATGCCGACCTCGACTCCCACGACCAGGAGATGGACACCCGCGTTGAATTCCGACGCCCCGTATTCCGGGCCATGCAACGTATCGTCCGTGGCGTCCACGCCCGCCAGGATGAGCCCCGTCAGCGATTCCCGACCGACGGGCGATCGCACTCGATGGGGATAGCGCGGGCCCGGCAATCCCACATACACCGAATCATAGTGGCCCGCATAGAACGCGCCGTAATCCGTGGCGCGCACGTTGGCCGCCAAGCCGGGGCCAAACCGTACGCGCAAACGGAAGATGTCGAGAAAGTCCATGACCCGGTTCGGGACATACCAGAGGATCTTGCGTCCAAGGGAAGGAGGCTGCTCCTGTCCACGATCAGCAACCTCCACTTCATCCGCCCGCGCCGCTTGAACCAAGACCGCCCCAACCAGTACCAGCCATGCGGCGCGCTGCGTCGCTTTCGAAATCCGAACCAGCACTGATAAGAGTACACAGGGCGTTCTGGATGGCGACTTCATTTAGAACATGAACCCGATGCCGCCGGCGCCCAACCAATCATCGTCACCATCGCCGATGCGCACATAGCCGCCCAGATTGAAGAGCAGTCGGTACACACTGACTTCGACTTCGATTCCAATGAAGTCTTGATCGTCGTCCACGGACAACGGCTCGAACCAGGTACGCAAATATGCGGCTTTCAGGCCATATCCGAATGCGCCTTGCCCCGTCTTGTCCAATCCCACCGCTAACTTCCCGCCGCCGATACCGGCTTCACCCAGGATCAACGGACGCAGCTCCCCGGTTGGTTCTCCGAACTGTAAACCCGCCGCGCCGCTGACCATGAACGGATTCGAGACGCGCAATACCAGTACGCGATCCAAGGCGTGCGCGCTGGAGGCGATCATCCCAACCAACAGACTCACGATTATCCACACGTTCTTCATGGGCATTTTCCCTTGTTTATGTGGCAGACGGTTTACCGTGTCCGGATGAACTCAGTCTCTGAAACCCAACGCACGCGACGCCACGGCGCACGCGGATTTCTTAGAAATCCGCGAGTTCCATCGAATCCATTGCCGTAATGGCGCCCTCATGAGAGTAACGGTAGAGCCCGACGTGCCTTGCGGATTCCTTCGCTGTGATCACGACGAACGTCTTCGTCGGCATCTCGTTCTTGTCGATCCACGTGCCGGAGTTCACGTACACCGCGGTCT
>SKXR01000064.1 GCA_007128275.1 Kiritimatiellia bacterium | reverse complement strand
TACTCGATTTGCGCCTGTATTTTGTGCGGCGTCGTGTTATAAGCGGGTCAGGATGTGAATGTCGCCATGGTGTTTGTTTATCTGCTTAAGAGCGTCAATGGAATTTATAGCTATGTTGGAATATCAAAGGTCCCACGACGACGTTTACGGGAGCATAATCGCGGAGAGAATAAGACCACGAGAACTCATAGGCCCTATGATATGTGGATCTTGGCGAGATGTGAAACGTACGCCGAAGCCCGATTGCTGGAGAAAGATTTCAAGACAGGCTATGGTCGTTTGAAGGCAGAGCGGATGATAGCGGATGGACGTGCAGAACGTGTGTCGGACTGCTAGACTCCTGCCCTGAGAGACGAGTACGCTCCCGTAGCTCAGCTGGATAGAGCATCGGATTTCTAATCCGACGGTCGCAGGTTCGAATCCTGCCGGGGGCGCCAGCGTTTCGACCAATAAGAATAGGGGTTTTCTTAAGAAATAACGCCATTTTTCACGGTTCCTGAAAGTCGGGCGAAATGGCGCTAAATGGCATGGTTAAGGCATTTTTTTGTCACTAATTGTCACCAGAATTTCGCGAGCCCCAAAAGGGCCCCACCTGGCGGCTCCGGTGCGAGTGCCAATTATCCGCTTTTCCGACCCCCACTCATGACAGTTAATGCGTGGGGCACGCCTTTTCCGCGAACAGATTATGATCATGCATGTGGTGGGGCACTTCTTCCAAATCGTTGAAAGGTCGCCTTGAAAGACGTGAGGACGGGAATCGGATCAGCCCAGGAAGGAGGAATGGCGCTTTAACATATTGAATGGCGGACCATGGGCGTCGTTATATGCATAGGATAGGGCGAAATGAGCGATGCAAAACGACCGGCACATGTTCCGACCTGTGCCACCCCGGCTACCTTCCCGCAGCATCTCTGCGATCTGGACGCTTGAGGTCATAAACCGAAGGCTGGCGCGATGAAAAAGGCGAATCGAGGTAAATCCATCTATCTGCGCGTGCGACCACAGTTCATGATAGCTGATGCGCAGCAGGGCTATTTTACATCAGCTCAAGCGGTGCAGTGCGGCTAATGGCTAGCACCGAAGGTTCCTGATCATTCCTGTCGCCACACGGCCCCAACATCGGGGGCATGAATGAACAACACGATGACGGCAACTGGCGCGAAACATCCTTCACCCCCGAACAGTGGGCCTGTGTGCCCGACACCGCGAGTCCGTGGCATGACTGTCCGACGGGCCCGGTGACCGAAGAACGGCTCCGCACTGCGGAAGAAATACGGCTCCTCGTCCACGGGATCATGGTGTCGGCCCTCACGCCCCGGCAACGCCGGGTGATCGAACTCTACTACCTGGAGAACCGCACCCAGGTCGAGGTGGCAACGGTCCTCGGAATCTCACAAGCCACGGTTTGCCAGCACCTGAAGGGCAAGCGGCGTGGCCGGAACCATGTCGGCGGCGCGTTCCGCAAGATTCGGAAGGCGATCCGCAAGACCGCGAAGAAACATGCCGACTCTGACACGCGGTACGCCGAGCTCATTGGCGCCCTGGATCAGCTTCTGGACGCTTCGCTGACCCGCCGACGGGCGCGCCAAATTTTCGATTCGCTTGCGACCAAAGGCCAGAAGCCGGCCCGGGCACCAAGCCGCAGATCCCGGCCATTTCAAGGCCCAGCCTGAAAAGTGCCTATATTCTTCCCCATGTATGGAGGGGTGTTATGTCTACACCGGCAATGGAGAAGGGATCCGCATGGATTGGTTTCGCGCGCAGAAGACCTACAACAAGCGGGCGGCGGCTTACTACCGTCACTCAGCCCAGGACCGGCAGGAGAACTCCGTGGAGATCCAGCAGGACCAGGTGCGCCAGTTCGCGGAGGACAACACCATCGAAATCGTTGAGGAGTACATCGACCGCGGCAAGACGGGCCTCATTACGGAAGGGCGTGAGGCGTTCCAACGCATGCTTCACGACGTGGAAACCGGCAAACACCAGTTCGACTACGTGCTGGTGCTCGATGTCAGCCGCTGGGGGCGATACCAGAAGCGCGACATCGCCGCCTACTACTCGGCACTGTGCGAAATGCACGGCGCAAAGGTAATCTACGCCACGATTGGTTTCGCTTCCGAAAATGATCTGATTCACGGCCTGCGCATCGACATTGAACGCTACCAGGCCGCCAACTATAGCCGCGAGCTCAGCACAAAGGTGTTCAAAGGCTGCGCCAAGATCGCCAGCCAGGGCTTCCGGGCCGGTGGAACGCCCCCATACGGCTTCCACCGCATCCTTCTGGACGAACAGCGCAACCCGGTCCAACTCCTCGAACCGGGCCAACGCAAGAGCATCCAGAATCAGCGCGTCACCCTCACGCCCGGCGACCCGGACGCGGTGGCCGTCATCAAGCAAGTTTTCCGGGCCTTCGTGCAGCGCAAACGGGCGCCCCAGCAGATTGCCGACACGCTCAACTCGAAACGGATTCCATCCCCTGGCGGCCGGAACTGGACGGCATCCAGTGTCCGGGCCGTGCTCACAAACGAGCTCTACGCCGGCACGATGATCTACAACAAGACCACGCAGAGGCTGAAGTCTCCCAGCCGCCGCAACCCGAAGGCCGAATGGATCCGGGCCGAGGACGCGTTCCCCGCCATCATCGAGCGTAAACTGTTCGATAGTGCCCAGTCCATGATCCAGGCCGCCGAGGAGGCCCGTCGCATCCGGTACTCCGATGAGGACATGCGCGCGCGCCTTCAGGCCCTCTACCAGCAGTACGGCACGGTCCGCGACAGTCTGATCGCCGCTGCGGGCGACATGGTATCACCCTCGACCTATGCGCACCGATTTTCCACGCTCTTCGGCGCATACCAGAGTCTGTTCGGCCCAGTTATCGCGGGTCGCCGGGCGGAAATCACCACCGTCATCAAGAAACAGATCCCCGAGATCGCGGAATACGGCGACATCCTCGTCCTCCAGAACTACGTCGGTATCCACATTCAGCCCGTTGTCCAGTTTCCCAAAGGCTACGAGGCCGCCTGGTCGTTTTTCCCGGACCCACGCCCGGAAATCGACCTTACCATTGGGGTTCCTCTGTCCAACGGCGGGCAGTATCACATACTCGGGTTTCTCTTCTTCCCTCGAATCATGCACGTCGGCAGACGAGTGAACATCGCCACTGCGACCATGGAAAAGCTCGATCTGCACGCCTACACACTGCCGCAAGCCATACGAACCCTGATTGGACTGGAGGAACAAGCATGACCACACCGCCCGTCACGCCTATGGCCGAGCGCCAGTATCGCATGATCCCGGTGGACAAGATCGTTGTCCTGAACTCCCGAAACCGGGACAAGCAGCAGTTCGCCGAAAACGTGCGTAGCATCGAGGAGGTCGGGCTCCGCAAACCCATCGTTGTGAACGGCAGGGGATTCGACAAGACCGGCAACTACGAGCTCGTGTGCGGTGAGGGCCGATTCCTCGCTCACAAGCGGCTGGAGAAATCCGAAATCGCCGCCGAGGTCATCGACTGTGACCGCAAGACCGCGCTTCTCTATTCCCTGGTCGAAAACATCGCCCGCGTCCCGCCGGGCACCATGTGGTTTGCCCACGAGATGAAGCGCATGCGCGACAACGGTTT
>SKXR01000134.1 GCA_007128275.1 Kiritimatiellia bacterium | reverse complement strand
GAACGAGGTCGTTTGATCCTCCGAGACGGCACCACGGCCACCGTCCACGTGGCGACACCGGAAGACGGCCCGTCCCTGGCGGCCTTCTTTAAACGGCTCTCCCCCGAATCGAGACGCAACCGTTTCTTTACGGACAGCAAACCCGGCGAATCGGCGATCGAACAAATGTGCGACGATACCGACCCCAAAAAGGTGTTGACCATGATTGTGAACCGATTCGCTGAAGGCGAACAACGCATTATCGCTGCGGGTTCCTACTTTGCGTCCGATGAAGTGACTGCGGAGGTTGCCGTGACCGTGGAGGACGCTTTTCAAGGCAAAGGACTGGGAACCCTGCTGCTGGAACGGCTCGCGCTGCTGGCTATTCAACACGGCTTCACGGAGTTCAAGGCGATCACACATACGGGGAACAAGGCCATGCTGGAAGTCTTCCGGCATTCCGGTTTTCCGGTGACCGAGCAATACAACGACGGATTTGTCACGGTTCAATTCTCGGTGTTGCCCGGCGCCGACAGCGTAGCCCGTACGGAAATGCGCGACCGCCTCTTTACGGCGGCCTCGATTCGGCCCTTCTTCAAACCGCAATCGGTGGCGGTCGTCGGTGCATCCCGAAACCCGACGTCCATCGGCTATCGCATTATGGAAGGCCTGGTCCTGAACCGTTTTCAGGGCTGCATCTATCCGGTAAACCCGAAGGCCAAGGTCATTTGCTCGATGCGCGCTTATGCGTCCGTTCGGGATCTTCCGGAAGCCGTCGATCTGGCCGTCATCGTTGTTCCCCGCGACGCGGTAATGTCTGCGGTCGATGATTGCGCCGCGCTCGGCGTTCGCGCGCTGATCGTGATCTCGGCCGGTTTTGCGGAAACCAATGAGGAGGGGCGACTGCTCCAAGAAGCGTTGGTGGACAAGGCGCGCGGGTATGGTATGCGCATCGTCGGCCCGAACTGCCTGGGATTGCTCAATTCCGACCCCGAAGTCTTGCTCAACGCGTCGTTCTCCCCCGTGTTCCCGCCGCACGGCACCGTCGGTATGTCTTCGCAAAGCGGCGCTCTGGGACTGGCTATCCTCGCGTTGGCGAAGCGACTCAAACTTGGCCTGTCCACCTTCGTCAGCATTGGAAACAAGGCAGACGTGTCCGGCAACGACTTACTCCAATACTGGGAAGGCGACGACAAAACCAACGTGATTTTGCTCTACATGGAATCCATCAAGAACCCGCGTCGCTTCGCGCGTATTGCGCGCCGCGTGAGTCGGAGCAAGCCCATTGTTTGCGTGAAGGGCGGCCGCACCACCGCCGGGCGCCGGGCCGCGGGTTCGCACACGGCGGCCCTCGCCGCCGCAGATACGCCGGTGGAAGCGCTCTTCCAGCAGACAGGCGTGCTGCGCTGCGATACGCTGGAAGAAATGTTCGATTTGGCTGCGGCACTCTCCAGTCAACCGTTACCCGCCGGCAACCGCGTCGGGGTGGTCACCAATGCCGGGGGACCCGGTATTCTCTGCTCGGATACCTGCGAAGCCAACGGGTTGCTGGTACCGGAGCTGAACGAAAAGATTCAAACCTATCTCAAGGAATTTCTCCCCACGGCGGCGGCCGTCGGCAATCCGGTCGACATGATCGCCTCCGCCCCGCCCGAGCATTTTCGCAAGACGGTGGAAGCGGTTCTGCTCGATGACGACGTGGACATGGTGATCGTTATCTATATTCCCGTCGGCACGGCCAAGAACACGGCCATTGACGCCGCCATCGAGGAAGGCGTGAGATCCGCGCGAGCACAGGGCGCCGAAAACAAGACGGTACTTGCATGTCTGATGGTCGAGGAAGGTACTCATGATCCTTTACGTGTCAGCGAAGGGGAAGCCATACCGGTCTATGCCTTTCCGGAATCGGCGGCGCGAGTGATGAGCAAAGTGGCGAACTATGCCGCCTGGTTGCGCGAGCCCCCGGGCATGATCCCCGAGTTCACGGACATCGACCCTAATCAGGCGCGCGCCATCTGCCAGAAAGCGCTGGCGGACCGCGGCGCCGGTTGGTTGTCCACCGAGGAAACGCGCAACGTACTGCAAGCCTACAAGCTGCCTGTCGGGGACGGGGGCGTGGCAAAGAGCGCGAAAGAGGCCGTTGCCCTCGCGGACCAGATCGGCTATCCCGTGGCGGTGAAACTCGCCTCCCTCACCATCGTCCATAAGTCAGACATGGGCGCCGTGTATCTGGGACTGAAAAACAGCGACGCGGTGAGCAACGCGTTTGAGGAGATTCAGAGAAAGCTGGTGGAAATCGATCAACTGGACGCGATGGAAGGTGTTCTCGTTCAGCCCATGGTTTCCGGAGGCGTGGAGGTCATGGTCGGTGTGACCAACGACCCGGTATTCGGGCCACTGGTCGCTTTCGGATTGGGCGGCGTGCACGTCGAGATCTTGGCCGACATCTGTTTCCGGGTGACTCCGTTGACGGATCAGGACGTGGACAACATGATCCGGGAAATTCGCGGACATCGCCTGCTCGAGGGCTACCGGGGCCACCTTCCCGCGGACATCGATGCCATCAAGGAGATCCTGCTTCGGATCTCCCTGCTCGTCGAAGATGTGCCGGAGATCTTGGAGCTCGACCTCAATCCCATCTTTGCCTTGGAACCGGGCAAGGGATGCCGTATCGTGGACGCTCGTATACAGGTGGAACCGGATGTCTTCGCGCAACCGGCCCGCCAAGCGTCTGCCGCGCCGCAGAAGGAATAGCGGGCAAAGCTTGGCCTTTTGATTCGCTTTGAGGCATGTCTTCTGCATGGCTGCGGGTGTTTCGGCACGCATGAACAGTGGGATACCAGATTCCGGGATATCGATACGACGGCGCTTGATCTTTGCCGTCGCCCTGCTGTGTATGGTGCCCCTGGGCGCGTGGGCCTTTTCGCCCGGCGACGGCTTGGAACACGGCGGCGATCCGATTGTCCGGCTCATGATGGATCTGGCGATCATTCTGATCGTCGCCAACATTGCGGGCTATCTGTGCCGCCGTTTTCTGCATCTTCCGAGTGTCATCGGCGAGGTCGCCGTTGGCATTCTGATCGGTCCATACGCCTTGGGCGGGATTGAACTGCCCGTCATCGGTGCGCTGTTTCCGTTGGGCGAAGGGATGATTCCCGTCACCACCGAGCTGTACGGGATCGCCGTACTGGCTTCGATCCTGCTTCTCTTCATGTCGGGTCTGGAAACGGACGTGGCCATGTTCCTGCGTTATTCGTTCAAGGGCACGGTGGTCGGCATCGGCGGCATTCTGTTCTCATTCCTGTTCGGGGTGTGGTGCGCGCTCTGGTTCAATATGGCGGATTCCTGGATGCATCCCACCGCCCTGTTTCTCGGCGCCATTTCCACCGCCACCTCCGTGGGCATCACCGCGCGCATTCTGTCTGAGCACAAGAAAATGGATTCGCCGGAGGGCGTGACCATCTTGTCGGCCGCGGTCCTCGACGATGTATTGTGCATCATCATTCTGGCCATCGTCACGGGCATTACGAAGGTGGAACAAGCCGGAGGCGAGATTAGCTGGGGACAGATCGCCTGGATCGCCGCCAAGGGCATCGGATTCTGGTTGATTCTTACCTCCGTCGGCCTGCTCTCGGCAAAGCGCATTGCGGGGTTCGTTAAGACGGTCAAGAATCCCGGCACCATCGCCTACATTTCACTCGGCTTGGCGCTATTCCTCGCGGGGTTGTCGGAAATGGCGGGCTTGGCCATGATTATCGGCGCGTACATTTCCGGGTTGGCGCTTTCTCAGACCGATCTGGTGGATCTGATCCAGAATCAATTGCACAACATTTACCACGCCCTCGTGCCCATCTTCTTCTGCGTGATGGGCATGTTGGTGGATCTCAGCGCCATGCAGGGCATGCTGGTATTCGGTTCCGTGTACACCGTGTTCGCCGTCGGCTCAAAGGTTCTGGGTTGCGGCGCGGCGGGTTGGCTGACCGGATTCAATACGCGCGGCTCCATGCGCATCGGGCTCGGCATGCTCCCGCGCGGGGAAGTGGCCTTGATCGTGGCCGGAATCGGCTTGGCGGCCGGCGCCATTCCGAAGGAAATCTTTGGCGCCGCGATCATGATGACCATGCTCACCACGCTTGCCGCGCCGCCCCTGCTCAACATCTTTCTGCGCGGCGGTTCGGGCCTGCGCACGAAAGAAGGCGAGGAAGAGCAAGGGCCGTCCAACATCGTCTTGGAATTTCCGAGCTTCGATATCGCGGAATTCCTGTTAAACCATTTGGTACGGGCTTTCCGAAACGAAGAGTTCTTTGTCTATCGTTTGCCCGTGGAAATACTGACCTATCGCGTTCGCAAGGATGATCTGGCGTTTACCCTGGCGCAGGACGGGAACAAGGTGGAGATCACCGTCATGGCGCAAGGCGGCGATGTCGCGCGCTACATCCTGCTCGAGGAATTGCTTTCGTTGCAGGATCTCTTTGAAGCGTGCAGCGAAATCAAAGGCCTCGACGAAATGCGGCTCGACATCATCAGAGGCGCGATTGACCTGAAACCCGCGGATGATGATTAACAGCCCCTCAGCGGATAGCCTGCGGAGGTTTGAGATACCCTGCGAGGTAACCGGCCCCATACGATAGATGACTGGCCAAGAAGGCGGGGATGCAGAGTATAAACTCCCCGAATGATCCGGCCATGCGCGCGCTTTCAACGGTCACCACCAATAAATAGGCCAGCAGAGGTATCCACAACGCCCATGCCATCCAGCCCCCGACCAACGGGGTCCCGAGCACAGCAACCGCCAGATAGAGCAAGAACAGCGTGGGAAGAGCGTGCCAGCGATAGGCGATGTCACTGCCCATCCGCCACAAGCGACCCTTGTTAAGTCCGTAACCGAAAAATTGTTGCATGAAAGGACGCAGCAGCTTGCGGCGATGGTGATACACGCGTACATCCGGGCGGTAGACAACGCGACACCCCGCTGCGCGCATCTCGGAGCAAAACACCATATCCTCACCGGTGGCCAGTTCTTCATGAAAACGAAGATCCGGCGGCCGACGATACACCATATTGCATGTGGGCATCTCACGCACGTCACGGGCTTCGGTCGACACATGACGAATATAGCCTTCACCGAATCCAATGGGACTTTCCATCACACGGCCACACACGCGCCGCGATAATTCATCATCAGTCGGGGTCAGGTTGGGACCGGTCACCACGCCGATGTCATTGTTGAAATGGTTCAGGGCATTCATCAACCAATCCGACTCGGGCCAGGCATCGGAATCGATCAACGCAATCACCGGCGCTTTTGTCCGGTGCAGGACCGCGTTGCGTTTCTGTGAAGGATTACCGAAACCGGTGGGCAGGATTTCGAGGGAAAGCCCGGACTGATACGGCGCGAGCCGCTCGCGCCATGCTGCGGTCGGTTCGTCGTCCGGGACAAGCCACAGGGTCCAACCTCGGTGCAGCCCGTTCAGACGGCTGATGGCCTCTACACAGTCGACAACCCACCCCGTCCATGCATTGAAAGGGACAATGATGGCGATGTCTGCATTCGTGTTCTTCATGATGAGGGAGACGGTGGCAAGCCATGGACACGTTCCCGCAGGAGCAGGATGAGGGCGCCGACACAAAGGGCCATGCCAAGGCCTTGTACCCACAAGGTCACGGTGGGCGGCGCATAGCGCAGCGTCACATCGTGGAGTCCCGGTGCGACATACACCCCCTGCATCAGATAATCGACCCGCAGCACGGGTACGGGGACACCGTTTACCTCGGCCTTCCAGTGCGGGTTGTGCTTATCGGCCAAACGCAGGATCGAGGGTTCCTCAGCCGATACGCGTAATTGGACATAGCCTGGACGGTACCGGACCGTTCGGACCGAACCGCTTATGCCTTGTCCTTCCGGTTCGGGAAACCCTTCCGAAACCGAATCCGAAGCGATCAATACCTGTTCAAACGGAGTAAATGTCGGCGATGCCAAACGTCTCAGCGCAGCGGCATCGTCCATGACCTCCCACCCGGCGACCAAGGCGTATCGGGGATGCGGTGCAAGGTGACGCAGCAACACGTGCTGTCCCGGACGTTGTTCCGTCGCTGGAATGACTCGGACACCCCCAGCTATGGGTTCCGTGGTATACGCAAAAAACAGTTCGAAACGGTCTTGGAGAGTCGGTTCATTCGTAATCTGGTTCCAGATATGGGCTGGCCCCAGAATATAACCCACCGCGCCCAATTCCCAGTGCCGTATGGGATTGCCACCCACTGCCGCAAGATACTGCTGATAGGCGATCGGCATACGCGGCATCTGCGCCACATTGATGGTCTTGATGTCGTGGTACGGGAAGAGTTGAGAAAGCCATTGGTTGTAGAATCCCTCCTGCGTCACAAGGGCCACACGGGAGCCGGAACGATCCGCGCGAATCCTTTCGATGACAGGATTCGACTCAAAGGCCGTGGCTTCAACGGTCTGCACGTAATGCCTGGAAAGGAACAGTACGTCAACGATCACCACGCCGATCAGGCTCCATGCCATGATCGTTGGCGCCCGCACGCCCGGCCTACGCTGTGCCGTGAGCAAGTACCACATCGCCACTCCGAGACAGGCCATGACGCCACCGTGCAAAAGCGCCCATACTCGATTCTCGACAATCACGGTTGCCGCGCGCCCCCACCCCGCCTGGGCAAATCGGTCGACCAACGAATCCCAGGCCGCCATCGATCCGATGCCCCAGACGATCAACACTACGCCGACCAGTAAGCCGCCCATGGCCACCGGCCGGATATCGCGAAAGCGCAACGCCTTGCCGCCATCGGCAACGGATTGCCGCAACAGTTCATGCAACCCGTATGCGGAAAGGATACCCAACGCAAGTTGGAACACTTGGAGGAACTTATTTGGATTCCGGACGGAAGAGACGATGGGCAACTGATAGAACAGCGCATAGAGCGGGAAATACTTACCAAACGACAAGAGCAAGGCAAGCACCGTGACCAAGAACCAGAAGTAGATCTCGCGCTTGGCATGCTCCGGGGCGCGACGTCGCCAAACGAGGAACAGGGCCATGATCGCGAACAGAATCGGAAGGGCGCCAATATACTGATTCTCCAATTTGAAATTCTGGAAACCCTGCCCGGTTTCTTCCCATCCCGCGGAGCGCCCCATCCGACCGGTGTACGGGCCGGTCGGTTCTCCGGTTCGCCATCCGGTAAATCCGGGCGCAATGAAATCGATGGACTCTTCCGGCGGCCAACTCCACTGTGTCACAAACTCCCATTTGGCCGCAGGATCCTCTTCCTGCACGGAGCTCACCCCTTCTACGGCAGCCTGATAACCGCTCAACAGCGGATGCACAGCCAACAGGATGGCGGTGCCGAAGAGCACGACGGCAAAACGCACGAGCCTTCCGTCCCAGCGTCCGAAGGTCCGCCACCACGCAAACAAGGCATAGGGTCCCAGGGCCAGCGCGAAGAAGAAGGCCACATCCGCCTGCTCGAGGAAGGTTGCGCCCAGCGCACCGCCCGCGAGCAAAGCATGGCGCAGCGAGTCGCGCTGCAAGGCCTTTTCGGTAAGCCACAGGAAGATGGGGACCCAAAGCAGAATGCCAAACTTCCCAATATGGCCGGCATAGATCAGCGTGAAATTGCTGCCCACCCAATACGTGGTCAGAACACCCAAGGCGCAGGCGCTCCAGGAGAGGTGACGCAGTCGAAGAAAACGCATCAAGAAAAAGGAACCGACCACTAGATCGAAGATATTGATCCAATTATTGAAGAAGCCCGCAGGGAGGAGGTAGAGCAGGAACGTGGTTAAGTTGAACATTACCGGACTGGCCGAACCCAACAGTTCGGAGTCATACCAGCCAGCCCACCACCCATAGGGAAGCATATTCTTCCACATATACATATGACCGATATTGTCGTCCGTAGTAAACAGCACGCGATCAGGCAAGAGCACGTTCCGGCAGACCAACAGCGCCAACCCGACGATGCCGAGCAGGAAATAATTGTGGGCGGACAACCCCCGGACGCGAGGTGTTTCGTAATGTTCTCTATTCTTCATGGCTTAAAGGAAATCGGCAACGCACGGACCATATGGCTTCACCCACTCAGCCCTGGATCGGGCAAGATGTGAAGGACCTGCATCATAAGAATCACCGCCTGAATGTATAATATGCAGATAGATTCGCAACTCATTTCCCTTGGCGCCCGATGACAAGGATCGGGCCCCCGGAGCGGGGAATGGCAATCCTCCCGAATTGCGCAGGGCTTCGGATAGAGCCAACTCTTTACTGGTCAATGAAGCGCGTAAACGGCTTAATAGCGCGCGGGGAATGGCGACGACGGAACCTCGACGACATGGGACGACAAGCCGAATAAGGGAAAGGGCTTCTAGCGCATGATGACCATAGATAGAATCGATTTTGCGACCCGCCTATCGGAGAATGCCCGCGTGCTGGATATTGGTGGGCAAAAGATGGAAGGATGCGACCCGAAAAGTGCTTTTGCCATCAAGTACGGTCTCATTGAAAAGTCAGCGCACGACTATCGCATTGTGGATTACCAACCCAAGCCTTCGGTCGATTACATTGTCAACTTCAACGAGCCTGACTCAATAGGTCAGATACGCGATATTATTACCGGATACAGGCCCGAAGTAATCTTATGCATGGAAACGCTTGAACATATTAATTATCATTACGAGTTAATGAACGAATTGGCCAGGAGCGTGGAGACGCATGGAAGTCTCGTTTTCATCACGGTCCCCAACAATGGAAATTGGGTGTTGAACGTCCTCGGATGGAACCACGATCATTCCCTGGCCTTCTTCCGTGATATCGCCCATCGCTTTGTAGAGCGTTCGAATCTTGGCCAACACGAGGTATTGGTCGCCCCCTGTATGCAGAAGTATTTGTGGTATTGGCGAATCGTGTACGGGCTGTCCATCATGCAACCGCTGTCCTGGGGCTTTCTGATCACGCCGAAAGGGTATCAGCCATATCCCGCCATCGAGCCTGTCATCTCCGCTCTACGCACCTATACGACAAAGCGCTTCAAGCCCCGCACTCCTTGAGTGCCGCATCCCGATCACGAGATCGACTCCTATCACAAACGCCAGTAAATATCCGATCGCGGAGGACAATCAGCGCCAGCAAACATACGCCCATTCTGCTGTCCATCCCGCGAAGCGCTTATCCCTTACGGCCGGGTAATATCTCGATTTCCGATTGATGCAACAATCCCCAAACGTCCACCACGGGCTTCGTGATGTCCAGACCCCGATACTCTTTGTGCGGCGTGCAAAGGATAAATGCATCCGCCTTCTCCAGCACTTCCTCGAGGGAGGGACCGTCGGACTGAAACGGATCATGGCACAGCACCTCGGCCCCGCCGAAATCGAGTTCTTTGCGAACACGAAAGCTCAATGAATTACGCGTGTCATCGTCTCCCGCCTTGAAGGTCATTCCCAGAATACCCACCGTCACCCCCTTCAACGAAGAGTCGAACATGCGCGACAACTTCTTCACGGCAAAAGAGGCCAATCCTTCGTTCACCAACATGGCGGTGTGCCCCAGATGAAACTGTTGTTCATCGAAGCTGGCGAGTTGCATCGTATCCTTGAATAGACAGGGGCCGCCGGCAAAGCCCGGCGCCTTATACCCAGCCGCGCGCGGGTAGTCATAGCGCAACGCTTGATAGACGCGTTGAAAGTCCACCCCGTTGCTGTCGGCAATGACATAAAACTGGTTGGCAATGGCAAACTCGATGTAGCGCCACGCATTCGCCATGACCTTGGTCACCTCCGCTTCCAAGGGCGTCAAACGAATGACGGACGGCGCCAAGGCCCTGAAGATTTCATAGGCGGCCTGGAATGAGGCCTCGTCAAATGCGGAAACAATTTGGGGAAGCGACTCAATTTCCTTAAGCGCCTTACCCTGTGCTACGCGTTCGGGACAGAAGGCCAACAAAAGGTCCGGACGGGTACTCTTGATGCGTTCCGCGATATAAGACATCGTCCCCGGGAACAGGGTGGAACGCATAATGACCAGCGCGTCTTTGCGTATCTGCGGAAGGTATTGCGCCACCACGTCATTCAATTCCGACAGCTTCGGCTTGAGATGTTCGTCCACGGGGGTCCCCGTCACGAAGATACAAACATCGGCCGTCTTGCACGGTGCCGGGTCGGTTGTGGCTTTCAGTCCTTTTGCCAAGGCGTCACGGAGCTGCGTTTCTCCCCCATCCTCCACGAACGGGAGCGTGCCCGCGTTGACCATACCCACGGCTTTCTCATTCAGATCAATGAGCGACACCTTTCCGCCGGCCAACTCCAGTTTGATTCCAAGCGGCAAGCCCACATGCCCGCAGCCGCCGATAACCACAATCTCTTTTTGCTTCAGCATATCACTCACACAACTTTCTCTTGCAACAGGACACCCGCGTACGTACGGGATTATTCACAAAGCCCCGGCGCGACCAAGCAGAATTTCCATGACCCGCACGGACCGTTACGTCGGTTTCGGCGCCCGGAGCATGTCTACCACCATAACCACCAGAGAAGAGACGCTGACGAACGTCAACACCAGGAGCACGTGCGCGTAGCTTTCATGCCAGATCGCGACACCGCCGACATAGACCAAGGCCAGCAACACCAGTACCGAAGGCGCCTTGAACCGGTGCTGCGCCAACTCAAAGTTCATCAACAAGAAGGTCAATCCCAGCGGCGCCATCGCCCAAAGGATCCAACGCACCAGAAACCGGGTATCCGCGTCCGGGTACTCGCCCGTAAACACACGCCAGATCGGATCGACGGCCCACGTACAGACGGTGGCGGACACCACAATGAGCGCGGTCGTGAAGAGCACCGCGCGCAAGAGGATCCCTCGATCCGCCAGCGTCGATAATCCCGAAGATACCACTTTCGGGAACATGACGGCGGCAATGGGCACCGGCAAAAAGATAATACTTCGACTGATCGTCGCGGCCTTGGCGAAGAGGCCAGCCTCTTCCGGAGAGAAGTATCGCTTCACGAGGGCAATATCCGCATTCATCAGCACGGCATAACCCGCCAACACAAACAGCGACATGAGAAAGTATTTGCCGCCGCTGAATTCGACGTCCGTCGCGGCTGATTCCGTGCGCATGACATGATAAAACGCATAGATCCCGAACACGATGCTGGCGACCACACCCAGCGCGTGGGCGGTCAACCCTGTCAGGGCGGTCTGACTGACCGTATAGACGAGAAGCAGGGCCAAAAGGAACCGCAGAATCCCCCATATCTGGCCGTGGGCCGCCATCCAAGGGAAGGCCTGCATGCCCTGCAATCCGCCTGCGAAATACGGCATGAATAAAGTGCCGCCAATGATGAACACGGTGAGCAAGACCGGCAGGACGCTCGGCAAATGGAAGAATTGGGCCACCGGATAACTGAGCGCAAGCCCCAGCATAACAATCACACCCGAGGCCATGCCCAATATACGCGCCCAATGCTTGAGCAGGTGTCGAATGGCATGGGCTTGATGCAATCGACTCAACAACGCGACCCGATGCGCGACCGCCGTTCGGAGCGCTTCAAGCGGCGTTCCCATGATCAAGATCAAGCTCAACATCGAAGCCAGAATGCCGTATTCCACGTCCGACAAACTCCGCATCATCAGCATCTGAAACAGCAGATTACACACGTTCCCGATTTGCGTGGCGATCAGCAGTAGAATGCTGTGTCGAAAAAGCCCGTCTTGATGGGATCCCGTCAAAGCGGCGTCTCCCGACGACGGTTCGCTTGCGTACGGCCTTCCCCGCCCTTCATGGGCTTTCCCTTTCCACGGGTTGAACGACCGCACTTTGGACCAGTAACCGCGCCCTCGACTGTGCGCCACGCTGATCGCGTAACGTGACTTCCGTGATACCCGGCGGCAAGTCGATGGGCCCGATCATCCACGCCTCCATCGTGCCCGGTCGAAACTGCATTCGGAACTGATCGTTGGCCACCATGGATTTGGTTCCATCCAAGGCCACTCCTTGAATCCGTACGACCACACGCGCAGTCTCATCCGTCAGATTCGCCACATGGAGAACCGCCCGTTCCTTCATCGCTCGCCAGTCGACCATCTGCTGGGATTGCAATTCAAGGAACCCGAACGGTCCGGATTTCATATATCGCCAGCCTTCGTCGTAGAATGTGAAATACGGCACCTGGGATAGCTTCAGCTTTTCCAGCACATCCTCGCGGGTATTGTAGAATATTTCCACAACAACGTGATTCGTATAGGGCCCGTAATAATCACTACGATTGGCCAGACCCAATTCCCTCAACTTGACGCCGGCATGATTGACGATGGATGTTGAGTGGGTGAAGTATTCCCGGGGCCACTCCCACGGCCCCACCGCCGGCACGTTCCAATAAGACTTGGCGATTTCGAGATAAGCCGCATCGGGATTTGCACGGAAGAACGATTCAGCGGTTCCGCGCCAATCGTATTGCAGAAACACATTCACGGGCTCATTGGGGATGGTAAATGTAAACTCCACATTCTCTGAATCGTAGACGCGCAATTCGTTCCACGGTTCAAACCAACGATCGACGAGGACGGGAATCCCCTCCGGCATTTGGGTGTCAAACCATTTGGCGATCTCCTTATACGGCGTCGGCTGACCGGTCTGCCGGGTGCAAAGATACGCGGGATAAAGACCGGGCACGATCCCTACCCCCAGCACGAGGGCGTAACAGAGCGTTTGGTTGCATCCAGGCCGGAGACGCGCGAGCACCTCGCCCAGATGTAACAATCCCAATGTCAACAACGCGAGATAGGCCGGAAGCAATCCCAGAACATACCTTGTTTCGAACAGGGCGCCGGCCTGTGCGCGCGCATGAAGAAAACTCAGAAGGCCAACAGTGATCAGGGCCGGAAGAAAGAGTTGGTGTTTTCGAGCCTTCCAGTGACGCGCTACGACGTACAACCCCGCTACAAGCGCCACGATCGACAGTGAAGCGCGCCATGCCGTACCGCCCCATGCAAAGGACGTGATCGTCCGATAGCTCATGGTCCACACCGTATCGGTGGTGGCGACGAGCGCCAGTTCCGTGACCTCGCGTGCTTCGGCGCGCGATATCTGCAAGACTTGGCGCAAGGCCCACGGAGCCAAGAGAAGCGGCAAGCCAACCGCGATATATCCGGAGGCCATCCCGGTGAAGGCCCAGTCCAGACGGCGTATTCCGGTAACCCGCATGACTTCCAGGACCATTACGGTTGCGCTGCAGGCCAACGCCAACGCCCATCCCGTCGGCTGGCTGTAGGTCAGCAGGAAGAATCCTGAAATATTCAAGGCTATGAAACCAAGGTTATGGCGAAGGGGCTTCGGCGCGCCTTCCTGCCATCGGCGAATTGCCCAGACAGCGCCCCACGCGGATAAACACGCCCCCAACACGAGCGGGGAATAGAAATAGGCCTCGCGCGATATTTGGATATGAAACGGATTACTCGCAACGAGGGCCGCCAATAGCAGCCCCGCGCGTTCGTCGCGCACGGATTTCCCCAAACCATATGCGGCGATAATCGTCAGGATCCCCCACAAAGCCGAGGGAAACCGGAAGGTGAAATGATTCAGCGGAAGTGAAAGCACATCCAAGACCCACCGGGTGAAGGCTGCTTGAAATGGAAACTGTCCGGTCACCCCCATCAGGTCAAACCAGTTGGTGAATATGACCGACCCCGTGATTGGTTGTTGGCAAATCCGCCATAATTCTATGGAATCGGCGCGTAATGCCGCATCGCCCAGCCCCGCAAGGCGGAAATAGACTCCCCCAAGCACCACGGGGATCAAGCACCAAGCTATTTGTTTACGATTCATGGGTTCTCGCGTCCCTATTCCTGCAATGACGAAATCGCACTCGCTTCCCTCGTATACAGATAGGTTTCGACCTCTTTCTCCTTCTCTAAACACGCTCCGCGAACAAAGCCGAGGCCTTCCAGCATCGAGTCGATTTCGGAAAGATCACAGGCGTACGTGTGCCACTCAAGAAGAATTGTCTGAGTCCGCTTCAGTAATTCTTGCTCGTTTTTTATGAATGTGAGTTCCGCCCCCTCGATATCCACTTTAAGCAGGTCCACCGTCAATCCGGGATTGTGCGTTTCCCACAATTCGCCGACACGGAGTGAAGGAACCCGCAATTCCCGAACCGGTTTGTCCTCAAACCAGCTGGCATTGGTATATAAGGAGGAGCACACGGAACAACGATGAATGAAAAAAGGCGCATCGCCCTCCGCCTCGCTATTCCCGGCGAGCCCCCAGATGGCACGTACTCCTTCCCACCCATTTTCCCGGATGTGCCATTCGGCTTCACGAATCATGTCGGGGTTGGCGTCCACCATCAGACCTCGGCACGTCGAACCGGAGATCTGTTGAAGGAGGCCGGTGAAGTATCCGGCATGACAACCAAGATCAATAAACGTCCGTATCGGGGACGGGAAAAGCGACACATCATATTTCATGGGTGATCCCAATATTTCGTGGGCCAGAATGAAACTCTCTATATCGCGCGCACGCCATCGAAATGCGCCGTGCGTGCGTCGCAGGGGGACCCGCCTAAGAAAGGCGTTGACTACACGGGGCAAGCGCAAAGTCCGCCATACCCAGGCCCAGACGGGAGATTGTTCAAAGCGTTGATAGAGGCGTGCCCAATTCATCTCACGGACCTCCCGCCAAGAAAAGGGGCACGCCGTGGGTGTAGAATGACGCCCGCGCCGCCCCGGCATAGTGGCAGGCCACAACGCCCTCAAGCTTGTCTTCGGCGGCGCGTTGCAGCACCAGATACTGAGACGGATCCAGCAACTCCAGGCCGTGTCTCGCACTGAGGAAAGCCCACACCGTCTGCTCCATGAAGGCGCTGTAGCCGTCACGCTCCGAAAAGGCCACAAGAAAACGCTCCACCGTGTCCAGGTCCATCGCCTGGCGATCAATGAATCCCATACCCGCATTGAATGTCTTCGGCATCGACACATCAAAGGCTTCACGTATGCGCTCCGGCGACACGCTGTAGTAACTATAGGAAGCAATGGCATCCTGAAGGAACAGGTTATTCATGCGTTCACCGCCATGGATCGCAGACAGGTAGCGGAGAAGCGTGTCCGGGCGTTTAAAAAACAACACATCCGAGTCGAGATTCAGAATATACGGACTCGCGCCCATATGCCATGCGTCGAACAGTTTGACGCCCATGATTTCTGTCCTGCGGAATTCACGACAGGCGGGGTGCTTCACGGGATCGAGGACCTGCGCCATCTCGCGATCAGCCGATGCGCGCTCCACGTAGTGTACGCCCGGGAAGATGCGCTCGAACACCTCCTTCTGCTCCGGTCCCAATGTCCCATCGTCATGGAGATAGAAGGGATCCCGTCGCTCCGAGTGATAATACCACGAATACGCGGCCCAGGCCGCCGCTTTCCAATCCCGATGGCAGACCAGCATATGCACTTCCAGAGCCCCCTCCCTGTCTACGCTGATGGGCGGCAACGCCGACAGTCTTCGGGAAGCGGTCATAAGGCTTCGCGGATAGGTCATACCATACCGGCAACAGGCTTTGGCATGGACATACCACGGCCAGACATGTTGCAGCCTGCGATGCAGGGCGATACGTAAAGAGTTATGTTTCTTGAAACCCATGACTGGAGCATGTGAAAAGCGTACATGGCACTGCACCCGCCATGCGGCAGGCCAGTGCGTCTAATCAGGTTGACGATCCGATGCGCATAACGTATAGAGAACCCCTGATCAGTGCAAACGCATATTTCGCATGAACCCACGAGTGAAGATCGCCAGTATCGGCGGTGGCTGGGTCGCAAACAACCGCCACCTCAACGCCTTGCAGAAGTCCGGATTGTATCACATCTTGGGCGTCGTTTCTGATAAGGCCGACCGGGCACGGCAAACGGCCGTTCGTCATGGCATTGCCAATCACACCACGGACTTGGACTTCTCAAAGGGTTGGTTGGCCGATACCGATGCCGTCATGATCGGGACGATTCCGCACGTCCACCATACGATCGCTGACGCGGCGCTGCGTGCGGGGAAGCATGTGCTGACCGAGAAACCCATGACGGTCGATCCGAAAGACGCACGCCAACTCATCGCGCTCGCTGAAGACCAACAACGCGTCCTCGCCGTGGTCCATAACTTCCAGTTCGGGCGGGCCGCCCGATCGTTCCTGGACGACGTCGAACGGGAACGGATAGGTTCCATCAAGGCGGTGTATGGCGTTCAATTGTGCAATCATAAACGGAATATACCGGACTGGTGCGACCGTCTGCCGCTAGGACTCTTCTATGACGAGGCCCCTCACTTCTACTACATGTTTCGATGCCTGACCGGGGGAGAGATCGACCTCGTCTCTTCTACCGTCTGGCAAGCTGCGATGGAAGGCCGGAACACCCCGCGCGCCGTCAACGCGGAATACCGCGCACCGGACGGGTTTCCCGTGTTCCTCCATATCAATTTCGACGCAAGCATTACGGAATGGCATGTGACCGTCGTCGGGGAAAAGGCCACTGCAGACATTGACGTGTGGCGCGACATCTATGTGCGATTGCCCAACGACGGGGTGCACAGCGCAAAGGACATTCTATGGACAAGCCTGACCGGCGCCGGCCAGCACTTTCGCGGCGTGCTGACCGGCGGTTTTCGGTACCTCCGGAAGAAGCATCATTACGGGAACGATGAAGTGGTGCGGCGGTTTTATCGCGCCATGCAGGGCGAAGACTGCCTGCAAGGGATGAACGCACACGAAGGCCTGCGGGTGGTCGAGTTGATGCACGAACTGATTGACGAAGCCCGATACGTCGGCTCGTAGCTTGCCATTTTCCAGGAAGACCCTCACAATGGGCCTGATCGATGAAACGTGCTTCATATGCTACTCGTTCCATGCCGGCCGTTGCCGGCGCTCGAAACAGCCTGCGGGTCGCATTCATTGTCCTGACGACGTGGTGCCATGCATCCGAAGGGGTTGCAACCGACGGCCTGGTCCTTCATTTCCCATTTGACGCCGAAGAAACTTCCTTGGTCCGTGATCATAGCAGGCATGGAAATGATGGCGTCATACACGGGGCTCAATTCCATCCGGAAGGGAGCATCGGCGGATCCTTTTCCTTTGACGGCGCGAGTAACTATATCCGTGTTCCCGCTAGCGAGTCGCTTGCTATTCAGGATCAGTTGACGGTTTCCTTGTTCTTCTATGTGTCTGCCTATCAGGATCAGTTGCCCTTGGTGAGCTGGGTCGATACCACCCGATTACCGATCCGACTTGGACCGCAGATATGGTCCCATGTGCATGGCTACCAATGGCGGGGTTTGGGTACAGGCACGCATTTGATCGGGGCGGATGGCCGCCAAGACCGGCTCGAACGCGTCATCAGCTTTGCCGATCCGCCCCCCTTACAGTGGCATCACATGATGGTGACCTATGACCGAAACCAAGGGGTGGGCGAGCTGTTTATTAATGGGACAAGAGTCAAGAGACAGGCCGTAGGCTCATATGACTTATTTACTTCTGCGGACCTCATCATTGGCGCGGGCTTTATTGACCAGAACGGGAATCCCCGTCCCTACTTCTATGGACGCCTCGATGACATCCGAATCTACAACCGAGTGCTTACGGAAACTGATTTGGCCGGTCTCCTGAGTAGCAGCTCCATAGAAACAGCCCCTATGACGGCAAGCGAAATGCGACCGTCGGCCATGGAGGCTTCTTCTACTCCTGAGTACGCCCCGCATACAGGGGGACCCATTTCCCGCCCTGCCCTTCCCGAAATCGCCGGACCGGGAACACGCGATGTCGACAGAGGGGTTCTCGACTCCACACCCTCCCGGCACGTCCTGTTCATCGGTTTCTCGAATAGGGCGGACGGCGATGCCGACGTGACACACTTCTACCGTGACGAGTCGCTGTATGTGCGCGTCCACGACGTGAGCTTGGAAGGATTTGGAACCAATGCCGGAGTCCGTGTGTTGATGTATCAGGAACCGCTTCCTCCGCTCGAGTGGGACCTCTCTCTGGAGGACAATGGCTGGTATTCCGGCAACAGGCCATTGACAGCCTATCGACCGGGCCGCGTCTATGTGGCTGTCATTGGATGGAACGAATTCGGCGTGACCTTGCGAAAGGATGTGGAACTGTATATCGAGCCGTGAGTGGCCGAACCGCCACCAGCCGGCGCCCTTTCCCTTACTCAGTGCCCCGACAGCCTATACTCAATCCAGGACATGCGCATTCTACTTTCCAGCAATTACCAGCCGCCCCACATCGGAGGCATCGAATTTGCCGCACGGGCTTTGAAAAAATGCTGGGAAGCGGACGGACACGACGTGACTTGGGTGGCGGCTGATGTGCCGCGCGGCGCGGGCCCGATCGGTCAGGACTTGATCCGGATTCCCGCCTGGAACATCCTGGAAGACACGGTGCAAATCAATTCGCCCATTCCCTCTCCTTTCGCGCGAAAACGAATCAAAACATTGGTCGCCGAACACGACGTCATCAACGTGCACAGCCTCGCGCCCGGTGTCACGAAACGGGTGTTACGCGCTGCCATAGCGCAGAATAAACCGCTGGTGGTAACCCAACATGTCGGCATCATCCCACTCCATGTGCCCGGCCTTACCCGGCTCCAGGATCACATGATCCGTAAGGCCGCGCGTGAAGTGACCGCGTACGGCGCCACGATCACCTTTGTAGGCAAAGCCGTCAGACAATGGTTTCTGGACCACGCCGGGATTCTCAACGCGCAAACCTGCATGACCCCGGCGGGCGTGGATCCGGCCTTATACCATTTCGTGGACGAAGAGGAGCGCCTCCGCCTGCGCGGCCAATGGAACTTGGCTGAGGATCGCTTCCACGTTCTTTTTGTCGGGCGTTTTAACGACAAGAAAGAGTTGCCGCTCATTCAGAAGGTGGCCACATCCACGCCGGACGTTCATTACACGCTGGTGGGGAGCGGCCCGATCAAGGCGGACCAATGGGGCCTCCCCAATGTCACCGTCCATGCCTACGTCGAGGATCACGAACTGCGCGAACTGTACGGCGCCCACGACCTGTTTATCATGCCCTCCTACGGCGAGGGGTGGCCTGCGGTGGTGCCGCAGGCCATGTGTTGCGGACTGGCCTGTTTGATTTCAGAAGACACGTTTGCAGGCTACGCGCAGGATCCGGACCGATTCCTCATTGTCCCCCGAACCGTGGAAGCCGTGCGGAACAGAATACGAGCGGCGGCGGCTGGAGACGAACCGCTGATCGGCGCGCGAAAGGCCTTATCGGAGTTTGCGGCGGCCACATGGAATTGGCAGAAGACGGCGCGCATATACCTCGAACTCTTTGATCGGGCGCTGTCACGCACCCGCTGAGTCGAGCGACCAAGGGCACATCATCACAACGCCCGGGGAAAGTCGCCGCCATGTGTCGACTCTGCAATAATCGCGCGCGGACGGTTCTTGGCATCGTCGAACACACGACTGAGGTACTCTCCCAAGACCCCCAGGAAGATGAAGGTCATGCTGTGCAGGAAGAGGATGAGGACGACCAGCGTGGTAAAGCCCTGAACCGGAACCCCATGAAAGATCTTGCCAAAGAAGAAATTCGCCGCCAACGCCATGGAAAGGATAAACAAGACCACCCCCAGCAGGCCGATCATGCGTAACGGGGTCTTCGTGAAGGCCGTCAGCGCGTCCACGCCCATGATGACATATCGCAGGAGGTTGAATTTACTTTGGCCCGCGGCGCGAGGATCCCGTTCATACGGGACCGCTTTCTGTTTGAATCCGAGATAGGACACCAACCCCCGCAGATACAGATTCCGCTCCCCCAGACTCGTCAACATGTTTGCCACCTTGCGATCGATCAGTCGAAAGTCCCCGGCTTGCCGGGGGATCTCGATGTCGGAAATGCGGTTCATCAGCCAGTAAAAGAGGGAAAATAACGAGCGCATCATCCACGGTTCATGGCGCTTGGAACGCACGCCGTAAACGACGTCATAGCCGGCCTCCCATTCCTTGACGAATTTCGGGATCACCCGGGGAGAATCCTCCAGATCGGCGTCCAATTCGATGATGGCATCCCCGGTGGCCATCGACAGGCCTGCAAAGATGGAGTTCTGATACCCGAAATTGCGGGAGAATCGATATCCCCGAATATGCGGTTTGGTCTTGGCAAGTTCCCGGATCATCTCCCAGGTGCCGTCGGTCGAAGCATTGTCCGTGAAGACTATTTCGAGTTGGTACCGTGAAAGTTCATCGGCAAATACTCGTTCGACTTCCTGCACTACGTGAGAAACATTATCCTTCTCATTGAAGACGGGAACGCAGATAGACAAGATTCGCGACATGGCTGTACCTATCGCATAAACGCGCATCCGGGTCAATGCCTCGGAACTTCTCCGCGCTGGATGATCGTGAAGGCTTCCGCCAAGTCCGCCACGACGGCGTCCGGGGTGGCATTTTCGAGTTTCTGAAACTGTTCCAACTGCTCGAGCTTGAGTTGCGTGACCAGAACGGTCCGACATCCCGCCGCCCGCCCGGCCTGAACATCCACGATGCCGTCGCCGACCATCCAGCTCGCGGCGAGATCAATATCGTGTTTCTTCGCCGCATCCAGCAACATGCCCGGAGCGGGCTTGCGAAATTCTTTTTGCGCCTCATAGGCCCGGCACGCACCCGGCCCGCCATCGGGATGATAGGCGGCATAATAAAGATCGTCCCATGCGCCTCCCTCGCCCAACAGGAGTTCCGCCAACTGACGATGTACGGCGTTCAGTTCATCGAGGGTCAAGGTGCCCTTCGTCAGCCCGGGTTGATTGGAGACGACCACGGCGAGATACCCCCGCAAACGCACCTCCTTCAGAAAACGGCCCGCCCCCGGAATCAGCGCGACCTGTTCGGGCCTGCGCGGCGAGTCCATGAGCCCGTGTGTCTGGTCATACACCATCTTGTTGAGCGTGCCGTCCCGATCCACAAATACCGCCTTCTTCATGATACGCCTCCTGAAGTCAAATACGCCTCGAGTTCAGCCAACCCTTCCGGCTTCCCGATTTCGTAGAAGCGTTGCGTGACCGGATAGGCGGCCAAGAGTCCACGCGCCACCAGATCGCCTTGTATGACGGCCAGATCAAGCGGCATGGAATGATGGGCGTACGATTCCATGATCTCTCGGGTAAATAGAGAGAGCCCATAATCAATATGATCCGCCTCCCCCGGCTTTGACGCTTTTGAGTAATGGACTACGCGCCCCGCTTCCACCCGCACGTTGCTCCGATCCCATTGCCCTTCATTGCGGAACACGCTCATCACAGCGGGGCAGTCCTGCCCATCGTACCATGCGATCATGGACTGGAAGTCGACAGGCAGATAGGAGTCGCCGTACAACGTCACAAATCGGGCCTCCAAATGGGGCAACGCATGAACCAACGCGCCGCCGGTTCCCAACAAGGCGTCCGGATCCTCCTGCACGTACGTCACCCGCATACCCCATCGCGATCCGTCACCGACATGTTGCTGAATCAGCTCCCCCCGATACCCGGTCAACAGAAGCACTTGGCTGAGGCCATTCACACGCAACAGCTCCAATTGATGTTCAATAAAGGGGCGACCGGCCACCGGGATCATCGATTTCGGCAGATCGCCGGCCACGGATTGAATGCGTGTACCCATCCCGCCCGCAAGAATGATTGTTTGTATGTCTTCAGCCATCGGCCTGATCTTGAGTTCGCCAATAATCCAGAATCTTCGCAAGGGCCATCTCCACCGGGACCGCCGGCTCCCACCCGAGCGCGCGCAATTTCGAGGGGTCTCCAATCTTTACCGGCTCGTCCACCGGCCGCAATAGGGCCGGGTCCACCTTGATCTCCAACGGGCTCATGGCCGAAATGCGATAGTACTCCAGCACATCGCCAACGGACCATCCCGATCCGCGTGCCAGATTATACACCCCATCCGGTTCCCCTTTTTCGGCGATCACACGGAACGCCTGCACGGCATCCGTGATGTCGACAAAATCACGCACGGCGGCGAGGTTTCCCACGCGGATCACGGGTTCTTCCGACCGCTCCGCATAAACCACGCGCTGCGCTAAATCGGCGCAGACATCGCCCCGTTTCTCAGGCCCGATGACAAAGAAGGGGCGTACCGTGACGACCGGCATGTTGTATTTCCTGCCCCACATCCGGGCCGTCATCTCTTGGGCCATCTTGCTGATCGCATACAGGCTCGCTCCTTCAAGGGGATGATCTTCCCGTATCGGTTGATGATCCGGATGGGGGGCGTAGAGAGCACTCGACGAGGCCAGGATCAGGCGCGCTTTGGGGGCGTGCCGTTGTAGCGCGTTAAGGAGATGGATGGTGCCGATCACATTCGCATCAAAGGTCCCGGTCGGGTCTTCCCAGGAAACCTTGGGCAAACACTGCGCCGAGAGATGAAACACGTGATCCGGCTTCGCCGACTCCATCGCATCGTTTACTTGGCCGGCATCCAGCAAGTCGATGGTTTGCCAAGCCAGCGATTCATGGCGCAGTTCCTTTGGCGCCGACCCGCGCGACCACGCCACCGTCTGCGTCCCGTCCGCCAACAACCGTCGAATCAAGTGCTTGGCGATGAAGCCCGATGCGCCCGTCACGAGACTCTTCACGCGATGTCTCCATGCGGAATCGGCAGGGTGGCATGTTGTTTCTCCGCCTGATAGGCGGTCAACGCGATACGCATCGCTTCCAAACCGTCCGTCCCGTTACCGATCGGCTCACGCCCCGCCTCGATGGCCGCCGCCATCTCTTTCCATTCGGCTTCCCACGACTTGTCCCCGCCGCGATAGTAAATGTTCTGATCCTGAAACGGCGCCGTGAAGTCCCGCCGACCGATGGCCAGCGTTTCCGTGCCGTAACCGCCCCCCAATCCTTCGACTTGAATATAGCCGTCGGCCCCGAACACCTCGAAGGAAAACAGGTTCTTCCATTGGGTCAACGAAGTATGCAGGGTGGCGGTCGCACCGTTGCCCGCGCGAAACAGGGCCATACCGCCATCCTCCATGGGTTGTTTGGTAAAATAGTGAGTAGACGACATGCACGCCACCTCGACAAGATCCCCAAGAAACCATCGGAACAGATCCATGGCATGCGTGCCCTGCTCGATGAACTGACCGCCCGCCGCCTGTTCGGGATCGGCGCGCCATTCGTTTTCATACCCCGGCCGACCGCAGATGCCATAGCGACAACGGGCAAACATGGGCGTCCCGAGTTCTCCGGCCTGCAACCGCTGATGCGCCTCCCAGATGGCGGGATGATGCCGATGATTGAACCCGCATTTGAGGACCTTTCCCGTCTCCCGGCTAACGCGGATCATCTCTTCCGCTTCTTCGAGCGTCTTGGTCAGCGGCTTTTCGCAAAGGACATGTTTCCCCGCGCGCATGGCCGCGATGGAAATCTCGGCGTGTGACGAAGGCGGGGTGCAGACAAAGATCACGTCCACGTCATCGCGGGCGAGCGTGGCCTGCCAGTTGTCGTCGGATTCCACACCGTACTTTGCGGCTTCCGCCTCCGCATGCTCGCGGTGCAGACTGGAGATCGACACCAGTTGCGCGCCTTTAACGGCGCCTACGGACGGCGCACGCCGGCGACACTGTAATCCTGCTCCTACAATAGATACTTTCATACACTACTCCCGCTTCCATATCCGCACGGTCTCCCGCGCAAGGCGTCCATCGCGTCACCGCGGCGGCTACGAATCCGCACCGGTAAAGGCGTGGAGGACACACCGAAAGACGCCTTCCAACTCAAGATGCATGCTATCCGCTTCGCCGTCCACGGCCGATATCCAGATACGTGAAACCCTGCTCGATCCATGATTCTGCCTTCCAGAGGTTGGCGGTGTCGAGCACTCCCCGCCCCTTCATCACCGAAGCCATTCGCGCGGGATCAATATCGTGATACTGCTTCCACGGCGTCATCAAGACCACCGCATCGGCGTCGCGCGCCGCCTCATAGGGATCCTCCGAGAATGCCAACCATGCATGGGTGCCGAGCTCGGTCCGATCCGCTTTCGGGTCCGTCGCGCGCACCGTCGCCCCGCCCGAATGAAGCGCCTCGGCCACCGCGACGGCGGCCGATCGGCGTAGTGTGCTGGTGTCGGGTTTGTAGGTGAGTCCCAGAATCGTCACGACACGCCCCTTGAGTGAGCCGCCGAAAAGCCTGTTCAGTTTCCGTTCCACCAAACTATTCTGTTGTTCGTTGGACGCCCATAACCCGTCCAGGAGCGGCGTTTCCAGCTGTGCGCCGTCGCCCAACCCGCGCAACGTTTGTACGTCACGCGCCAAGGTTCCCCCGGCAAAGCCCAACCCCGGAAAGAGCATTGCTTTTGGACCGACGCGCGGTTCCAGCCGCAGCACTTCCGTCAACCGGTGACCGTCAGCACCGACCTCGTCGCACAAATTGCCAAGCTCATTGCCGAGCGTGATCGTCGTGGCCAGAAACGTGTTCAGCGCATGCTTTACCATTTCACCCGTGCGCAGGTTGACGCGCTCCCATTTCACGGCATGGATGGACCACAACGCCTCGACCCGCTCAAAGACCCAGTCCTCATCAGCGCCGATGACCGGAAGAGGCGGCTGCTTGAAGCGTTCGATCGCCTGACCCAGGCGCAGATTTTCCGGACTGTAGGCCATCCCGAATTTCAGGTCAGGACGCCTGGCGCGAATCCGGGCGCCTATCTCATCGCACGTGCCCACCGGCACCTGTGCCGTCGCATATATCACAACCCCGTCATCCAACGACGGGATCATCCGGTCCATGTCGCTGTATAGCGGAGTCAGATCGCTTTGGTCCTTCTCGTCAACGGGCGTGTCGTGCATGAGCAGGACAACGTCGGCTCCTTGAACGGCCGTTTCCAGGCTGTCGGGAAAGGTCAGTCGCCCCGACTTCAATTCCTGCGTCAGCAAATCATCCAAGCCCGGCTCGTATATGGGCGCCTTGCCATCCCGCAAACCACGCAATACGGATTCATCCGCGCCTGCGGCGCGCACGCTGTGTCCCGCCTCGGCCAGACAGGCCGCACCGACGATGCCCTGATGCCAAAGACCTATGACGGCAATGTGACTCATGTTAGACAGAATGGATTATGGGAGTGATGGAGTATTGGAGTAACGCAGAGATGACAGTCAAAGACACTTCAATACTCCCGTTCCACTGTACACTGAATACCGGACACTGAACACTTCTTCACGCCTTCTCCATCATGCGCCGAACGGCCAGACGCACCGATTCGTCCGACGTGTGTTTGGTTTTCCACCCCAGTGTGTTGATCTTATCCACGGTAAAATGCACGCGCGGCTGATCCCCGGGCCACGCCTTCTTCGTGCCCTCAATCAGGATTTCGGCGTCGTGCAGCCCCATCTCCTCGCGTACAATGTCTGCGATCAGCGTCACCCTGGTCACGGTGGTGGTGCCGAGGTTGAACACATCGCAGGGGCTATCTTCGGTCATCGGTATATGTCGAAAGCCCCAGGCCATGCCATCGATACATTCTTCGACAAGAAAGTAGTTCTTTTCCTGCCGTCCATCGCCCCGGATCAAGAGCTCCTTCGGGTTCTTCTTGAACTTATGGATGAAATCGTAAATGACGCCGTGCGTCATCCGGCCTCCAACCACGTTTCCGAAACGGTATATCCACGCGTGGATGCCGTATACATGACCATACGAGGAAATGAACGCCTCGCTCCCGATCTTGCCCGCACCGTAAGTCGATACGGGCAACAACGGCCCCGCCTCCTCGGACACCGACACATCATGACATAGATCGCCATACACCGCGCCGGAGGAGGCGAACAACAGCGGTTGAATCCCACACTGGCGCATGGCTTCAACAACATTGAACGTACCCACCACGCATTCCCGGAGATCGCGGTCGGGCTGTTCATGACTGCCGATGATGTCCGTGTTCGCGGACAAATGCCAGACGAGATCATGACCGCGCATCGCTTCCGTCAACGTTGCCAGATCCAATACGTCGGCTTCCACAAAACGAAAGGCGGAGTGCCCGAAATGGGCCTCCAAGAAGTCGCGGCGCCCGTTCGATAGATTGTCATACACGGTGACTTCGTAACCCTGCGGAATTAACGTATCCACCACGTGACTGCCGATAAACCCGGCGCCCCCGGTCAGGAAAACCCGCTTGATCTCGTCACCCAAAACGCGCACGGTCATACCCCTTCCCTTACTTCACGAATCATGGCATCCACCGAGGCCGTTACCGCTTCGCGGGAGTTCATGCGGTTGGCCCAACCGGTAGCGCGTATTTTCCTGGTATCCAGACGATAGAGCGGCACATCCGCTTTCCAGCCTCGGGAGCCGCCCGTGAACTCGTACTGCACATCCTTCAATCCCATTCGCTCCACAATCACATCGGCTATTTCGCTTACCGTCAGATGGTCCTCTGATGCCACATTGAAAACGTCGTAGTACGTTTCCTGTCGACTTTCGATATGGCGAAACGCGGCGATAACGTCGGTTATGTGTATATACGGTTTGCTTTGTGTGCCATCGCCGTACATCAACAGTCGCTCCGATTCCTTGTGGAGTCGTCGAATGAAATCATAGGCCACACCGTGCGTTTGCAAAGGCCCAACGACATTCGCGAAACGAAAGACGGTCCCCTGCATATCGAACATGAAACTGTAGGCGGCAATCAACGATTCACAGGCCAGCTTGCAGGCGCCGTAGGTGGAGACGGGGATCATATGCGGCCATGCCTCCGGAATCGGCTCCGCGGGAACTTCCCCGTAAACGCCGCTGCCCGACGTAAACAGAATTCGTTTTACGTCGGTCTCGCGCATGGCTTCCAGGATGCAATGCGTCAGGACGGTGCCGTTTTCAAAGTCGATCGCGGGCTCCGTCGCGGCTCGCGCGATATCGGAATTGGAAGCAAGATGATAGATGACGTCATGCCCTTTGAGCGCGTCCCGCAGTCGCTCCGCATCACGCAAGTCCCCTTCCACAATCCGCAATCGGTCGTGACAAACGCGATCCCCGAAATGTTCGTGCCGTCCCGTACTGAAGTTGTCGTACACCGTTACGCGGGCATCTGTTTCATCCAATAGATGATTCGTCAGGTTCGATCCTATGAAACCGGCGCCGCCGGTGATGAAATACGTTTCAGGAGTAGTCGCCATATGCTTCGAAATCCCTCATTCCATGTGGTCCGTACCGGTCATGTTGTTGATCACCGTGGCCCCTTGCATGGCGGGATAATACGGCACCCGCGGCATGCCTTGCCCGGCCATAAAGGTGTCCAGCTCCGTCCTATGCTCCGGGCAGTACAGCATAATGAATCCGCCGCCGCCCGCGCCGATGATCTTGCCGCCCAGGACGCCATACTGTCGCTTCACGGTTTCGTATAAATCCTCGAGCACACTCAAACTGATGCCCTTGGACATTCGTTTCTTGAACTGCCAATGCTCGTCCATCAACCGGCCGAACGCATCCAGATCGCCGTCGGCAAATGATCGACGAATGCGGGAGCCGATTGCCTTGATGTGCTGCAGGCTTTCCAGTACTCGAGCATGATCCGGACTGCCGGTTTCGCGGGCGGCATCGTCCTGCGCCTTCAAGACCGCCGTCGCGGACCGTTGCACCCCCGTATAGTACATGCCCGCCTTGGCGGCCAATTCCTTGATCGCCGGAACCGCCACGGGGACTTCCGTCACGGTAACCGTCCCGTCCCGCGCGATGTCCAATTCTCGAAATCCGCCGAAGGCGGCCATGTACTGGTCCTGTTTACCCACCGGCTCTTTCAAGATATCCATCTCGATATGACAGGCCTCTTCCGCGATCTCCTGCAGCGAAGCCGATTCCCCCTTGTACGCGCGGATGGCGGTCAGTAATCCCACCAAATATGCGCCGGACGAACCCAATCCCGATTTCCCGGGCATGTCGGCGACACTGGTCAGTTCAATGTTTTCGCGAACATCGTGAACACGCAGTGCTTCGCGCGCGAGCGGATGATGGATTTCATCGATACTGTCCACCGTCTCCACCTGACTGTACCGGATGACGATCTTGCGATCCGCCACCGAACGGCGGTTGAGCATGATGTACATGTACTTGTTAATGCACATCGAGAAGATATATCCGCCGTGCTGCTCATAGAACGACGGCAAATCCGTGCCTCCGCCGCCCAGCGTGATTCTGAAAGGTGTGCGTGTAATGATCATATCCTGAACCCGCTCTTTGCGGCGTCATTATAGAACATCTTCACGGTTTCCAGCGAGAATTCCTCAAGATCTTTTCCGAAAAGCGCGGCTTTCTTCAGCAAGTCGGGCGTCACGGTGATGATGGGACATCCGATGGCGTCCGCCTGCAGAATGTTTAATGCCTCACGAGGACTGGCCCATAACAATTCGGCGCCCGGTTTTGGGCGCAGTATATTCAGGGCCTCCTGCATGATGGGTACGGGATCACGGCCCGAATCGGCAATGCGCCCGGCAAATACGGAGATCACCGCCTGCGCATCGTCCGGCAACACATCGTGGACGGCCTGCACCTGCGCCAACGTCATCATGGCCGTGACGTTGAGCTTAATGCCTTCCCCGGACAATCGCTCAATCAGGGGTACCGACGGCTCGCCACGCGTGTTTGTAATCGGGATCTTCACATACACGTTGCTTCCGAGTTCATGGAGGACATGCGCCTGTCGATACATACCCCCGAAATCGTCATCAAACACCTCGAACGATACCGGCAAATCCGTCACCACCCGCAACACTTCCCTCGCAAAGGTCAAGTAATGGGTGATCCCCGCCTGGGCCATCAAGGTGGGATTGGTCGTGAACCCCTTGACCACGCCTTTCTGATACGCGTCCAGAATGGAATCCAAGTCGGCGCCGTCCGAGAATATCTTGATGCGTAGATCCGGCAACTGCGGTATGGATTCTGGTTCAGCCATCGCTTATTGCTGTTGTTGGGATTGCTGCCGCCCGGCGGTCGCGGACTCCCATTTGGTGGCGGCGGCTTTCAGCTTCGGATGCGATACGATGGCATGCCCGATCACGGAATGGAAGGATTCGGTCAAGGGAGTGATATGTTCCGGATTGACCGTGGGAATGATAACGCACGCGTCGGCCATGCGCGCCGTGTGCCCACCGTCACGTCCGACAATGCCCACAATCGACGCACCGGCTTCACGGGCCACATCGAGGGCCGTGACGAGATTCGGACTGATATTCCGCTCCGCATCACCGCCCCCTACCGACAAGACCAGCAGCGTATCCCCTTTTCGGATCCGACTAACGCGAAGCCACGCCTCGAAGACTGTCGACCATCCTTCATCGTTCACGCGGGCGGTCAGTTCGGAGACGTTATCGGTTGGAGCATACGCTTCCAGGCGGCACAGCTTGCGCAAATCGTTTACGAGATGCGAGCCGGAAGCCGCGCTACCCCCGACGCCGAGCACAAAGACGCGGCCGCCCGCATCGCGCGTAGCCGCCAACACATCCACCGCCCGTTCCACATCGTCGCGGGCAATCGCGAGGAGAACCTCCGCCACCTCACCGAGGAAATTGTCGACAAATTGCATGCTTTTCAGTTACGCAGGATGGAACCGAAAGTCAAGGCTTTGCGCGGTGCCGCGCATCGGAATGTTACTGGCCGGTGCCGTCGTAGACGAAACCGATTTCTTCCATTTCCGCGCGGGTCAGCAGGTTCCGTCCGTCGAAAATGAAGGCCGGTTTCAGCATGAGGTCGTGAATCCTTTTCCAGTCCGCGACTTTGAACTCATCCCAGTCCGTCATGATGGCAATGGCATGCGCCCCTTGGCAGGCGGCTTCCAGGGTGTCCTCGACGAGGAGATGTTTCGCGTTCACGTCGCTCGGACGGGTTTGCAGGCCGTCCAAGTCGGACATCATCTGTTCACTGCTGACCTTGGGATCATACACATGGATGGCCGCGCGTTCATTGATCAGGAAGTCGGCCACATAGATCGCGGATGATTCTCTGGTGTCGTTCGTGTCTTTCTTGAACGCCCAGCCCAGAAATGCGATCTTCTTGTCCGCGACATTGTTGAACAGCGCGGACACCACTTTGCGGGCAAACCGCCATCGTTGATGGTCGTTGATGCGTATCACTTGTTCCCAATAATCCGCGACTTCCGTCATGCCGTAGCTCCGCGCAATGTAGACGAGGTTAAGGATATCCTTTTGGAAACAGGAGCCACCGAACCCGACCGACGCCTGAAGAAATTTCGGCCCGATCCGACTATCCATGCCAATGGCGCGGGCCACTTCCCGAACATCCGCGCGGGTCTTCTCGCAGATCTCCGAAATCGCGTTGATGGAGGATACGCGCTGGGCCAGAAACGCGTTGGCCGTCAGCTTCGACAATTCCGAGGACCAGACGTTGGTGGTCAGAATCCGCTCGCGCGGGAGCCAATGCGCATACACATCCACCAAGGTCTGCACGGCTTCCTGGCTTTCCGAATCGCTATCGCCACCAATCAATATCCGGTCCGCGTGCAGAAGATCGTCAATCGCCGTGCCTTCCGCCAGGAATTCGGGGTTGGACAACACGTGAAAGCGTACCCCGCTGCCGGTATGTTCCAAAATGCTCTTGATCGTGGCGGCGGTGCGAACCGGAACCGTGGATTTTTCCACGATGATCTTGTCGTCTTTTGCGATCGAAGCAATGGTGCGGGCGCAGGATTCGATGTACTTCAAATCGGCCGCCATCCCTTTCCCGATCCCGTAAGTCTTGGTCGGGGTGTTAACAGAGATGAAGATCAACTGCGCTTCGTCGATGGTCCGCTCCACCTCGGTAGAAAAGAAGAGGTTTTTGTTCCGTGTCTGCTGGATCAGTTCCTTCAGACCGGGCTCATAAATCGGCAACTGCTCCAAGTCTTCGCTGTTCCATTCCGCGATCCGCGTGGCATTAATATCCACGACCGTTACGGTGATCTCCGGGCAGTTTGCGGCAATGACCGCCATGGTCGGTCCGCCGACATAGCCCGCTCCAATACAACAGATTTTCTGCAACATAACTCTCAGCTCCTCAAGAATACACCGCACCGGTGTTTGAAAGCGAAAACCATGCCCCAAGCGGAAGGCAAAGACAATATCTAACTTTCCGGAACGCGTCGATGCGGCTGGAGCAAAGAATGGCTGTCATGCCAAGCGGCAAGAAGACCTTGAGACCGCGCGGGACGAGTGAGATCCCTCATCAAACAAACAAGGCGCGTACCGTTTCCCATGGCCCCCTCTTCCGCGCCTGCCCCTTAACGCAGACGGCCGATCGTCTGGTCGTAGATCGAAACCACCCATTTGAAGGGGGAAAACAAAAGACGTAAACGGATCAGGGCGAGGGTCATCTCAAACGAGGCGCGCGGAATGTTGATCTTCGAACCGGCGACATCGTGCCAGACCGTGGGATGTTCGACGATCCGGTATCCGGCGCGCCGTAACTTGAAGAGCAGATCGACGTCAAACGCCCATTGGGTCAAGCCCAACTGAGGCAGAACCTTCCGCATCGCTTCCCCTTTCACGAGCTTCGCGCCGCATTGCGTGTCCCGGATTTTGACTTTGAACAACTTGCGGACCATGAAGTTGAAGATCCGCGAGGCAATCCGGCGCGACAACGGCTGCGGGGGGCTTACCACCGCCCCGGGAATCCATCGTGAGGCGAAGATCGCTCCGGCATCGCCGATGTGCTGCACCAAATCGTCGAAGGCTTCCGGCGGCGTAGCGCCGTCGGCATCCACAAACCCGATCAATGCGCCCTTGGCCGCGTTCGCGCCCAGCATGACCGCCCCCCCCTTTCCGATCGCTTCGGGCTCAACAATCACGCGCACCTGGGATAATTGGTCGGCATATTTGTCGGCGATGATTTCCGTATCATCCCGCGATCCGTTCACCACCACGATCAACTCCACGTCGTTCCCGTACGCGGCTATGAAATAGTCCCCATACGCTTCCAGCATGGGACCGAGCCGGTCCTCTTCATTATACGCGGGGATGACAATGGAGAGCTTCACTGCAGAGGGTTCCGGGTTCAGGGTTCAGGATTTCGGAGAGACCATATTTCAAGTGTCGTATGCGCCTGACCAAAATGGGGGATACGCTTCTTCCGCTCATAGCGCTGCTCAATAATCCACCACAGCTCCGCCTGCTCGTCCGGCGAAAGCTCCGTCACGTCCGGGCTGCGGATCGAGAGGCCGTATCCGCTGAAGGCCGCCAGCGGCGAATCCGTGGTTTCCAACAGTTCGATCATCATCTCGCGGTTCAGGACCCGGCGCTGTTCCGCTTCGGTCCGGTCAAGGTCAGGATAATACGAAAACGGGCCCATTTCCAATCCCTGCGGCACGCGCATCCCCGTCTCCACAGCCAGATACGTGTCTTGTGTCAGTAACAGCACGTCTCCGTCCCGCTGCTCGTTTAACCATCGCGCGGTTTCCTGCAAAAGCGCCAAATCCGACGTCTCCTTCAATCGCCACCAGATCCGGTCGCGTTCCCGCAAGACCCAAGCCTGATTGATCGGTGACGAAACGGCGGCGGCGATGGACCCCAGGAGAATAACCAGCACAAGCGCATGTTTCCAGTTTCGCTGTTGCGCGGCGGGAATCAACGGTTGCGACACACGAACCACGCCCGCTCCGAGCAAGGCCGAAAGAAGGGGCATGACCAGCACCTGATAATCTTCGTACGGGAACGGCGCGGCGAGATGCACCAAGGACAGCAGGATCGCGCCTATCCACAACAGGCCGGCGGGCGCGGAAAGCCATCCGCGCGGTTTGGTCATCCAAACGGTTACGCCAAGCATCAGCAGCAGGAGTACCGCGACAAAATAGGCTTGTACAAATCGCGACACAAAACCGGCTTTGTAGATCAGGCCACCCCACCCGGCTCCGGCATCGCGGGCCGTATGATACTGCACCAGCCAAAACCAGGTTTCCTGCGGCGCATGGATGAGGGACGGCCCGAAAGCGATAACCAGCCCGAGCATCCCGCCGGCCCCAAAATACAGCCACGCGCGGCCCGCGTCACGCCGCCGCCCTAGCAGGTACAACCCGGCGACGGGCAACCAGATTCCCGCAGACAAACGGACACCGGCCGCCAGCCCGAAAAACAATCCGGCAAACAAGGCGCTCCGTGTGCGCGGTCCCGTTCCCTTCCCCGTCAGACACAAAGCGCCCGCCACGAGCAACAACGCGCAGAGCGAATAGGTCTTCACCAACAGCGAAAAGTAACTGTGGTACACGTTGCACAACAGCAGAACAATGGCGATGGCCGCGGCCGTCCGCGCGCCGGGGCCCGGGGCCAATCGCGCCGCCAACCAGCCGCCCAAAAGGACCGCCGCCAAGCCGAGGAACCCCGTGAAGAGTCGTCCTCCCATGACCCCCCATCGATCGACCAACGGTTGGGCCTGCGCATAGACCGCCAGGAAAACGGGGCCTTGCGTGAACGCGAAATCGCGATACGGCTGGACGCCTTCAGCGGTCAGTCGGGCGGTGTATAAGTACCACCCCTCGTCCTGATTCAATTCGCCAAAATAGAGATTTGCGGCCCCAAGCACGAACCAGACGCCGAGACCGATCAATAGAAGGCCGACAAACCAGGATCGCTTATCGCCCTTGGCCGTGTTGGTGTTAGCCACTGTTTGCTGCTCCGAATGTGTGCACATGTCCGCTCAGCCACTCGAAATACCGCGTCAAGAGTTCCTCACCCTTCATCAACTGGTCGATCTCGATGTATTCATCCACGGTATGCGCCTGATGGATGCTACCCGGACCGAACACGATAATCTCATTACACGTTCGCGCGAAGGCGCCCGCGTCGCTGTACCAAGCCGCCGTGGCCAGACGCGGTTCGCATCCGCCCTCAACCAGCACCTCTTGAACGCCTCGGACCAAAACGGAATCCTGCGCGGTCTGAAAAGGCGTACCCGCCTTCAATACGTTTACTTCAAAGGACCGAATCGCTCCGCGTACCTGTAAGTCCGACAGCATGACACGCACTTCGCTCAATATCGCCTCGTGGTCTTCCCCCGGCACGGTCCGGCGATCCACCTCGATCCGGCAACGGTGCGCCACAATGTTCATGGCGATCCCGCCGTCAATGCGGCCCACATTCAAGGTCGGGCCGCCCAGCGCGGGGTTGTTCCATTCCTCTTGAGCCTGTGCCGTTCGCGTCTGCAACCATTGCAGCACCTTGGCCATGGCAAATATGGCGTTCATACCGCGATCCGGATCCGAACCGTGCGCCGCTTCGCCCGTCACGAGAACCTCAAACCACAGGGCCCCTTTATGCGCGTACACAATCGATAAGTCGGTCGGCTCAAGGATAATCGCTGAATGCGCGCCCACTCCCGATTCCACAAGTCGTTCCGCGCCGACATTTCCCTTCTCTTCGCCGAACGCGCCGATGTAGAGGACGCGCACACCCGCTTCTGCCAGCAAGTCCAGAACACGCGGACACAAAGCGGTCATCGCCGCCGCCATCGGCCCTTTGGTGTCGCAGGAACCGCGACCGTACAGGCGGCCGTTCTCCACGCGCGGTTCGAATGGAGGAATCACCATGTCCGCGACCCCGACGGTATCGAGGTGCGCTTCCAGCAGAAGGGTGTGCAGAGGCTGCTCGGGGCCGTACGAGGCCAGCACGCTGCCCCGTTCCGGCGTCATGCGATCCCATTCGATGCGGAACCCGCGCTCCGCCAAGTATCCGGCAAAGAAATCCGCCACGCGATATTCATTGGCAATGGACGCGTCGTCCGTGTGCTCCGGGTTCACACTCGGCAGCGCCACCAACTTCTTCAATAGTTCGATTACCTCAACATCCGCCACAGATTACCTCTTTCTGAAGCGCACCATAAACCGAATACATTCCACAGTGCAATCCTGCGCTTTCACGCGACGCCCCTTTGAAGCATACGTCCGTGCGGGGAAACGTAGAATTGTGGAGCCATCCGCTATTTCCGCTTGCCATCCCCCTGCGTTAGCGTAGAGTGTCACCGTTCCCAATGGATCGGGGCGCCTGGGATGGCTCAGCCTCGGTTGGTTTTGCGGAAGAAGGTGAATCGAAATTGTCGGGGCGTGGCTCAGCCTGGTAGAGCGCTACGTTCGGGACGTAGAAGTCGCTGGTTCAAATCCAGTCGCCCCGACCATTTTGGATTTCCGGCAATTTTCGAGCCGGGCGCGGCGGCAAATCTCGCCGCCGCGATGATGCCCCACGGTTCCGGGAAAACGACGCGCAGAACCGGGACTGG
>SKXR01000171.1 GCA_007128275.1 Kiritimatiellia bacterium | reverse complement strand
TGAGCCCGGGGAGCAGTATACAGTGTTCAGTATTCTGTATTCAGTATTGGAACGCCGTCGGTCCACACCCCCCGCGCAACGAGTGGGCCCACTGAACACTGAATACTGAATACTGAACACTCCTTACTGCTTCACCTCTTTCCTTCGCCATCGCGCCACAAACATACCCCCGCACGGCCCGTCCCACGGATAAATCCATGCTTGTCCCGGAACCGTCTCGCGCGTCAACGGATGTTCGAACGCGTCGGGTGTGAAGTCCGGATGTATCCTCTCCAAGGTTTGCACCTGTTCCAACGTCTCGGAGGCGGTCAATGTGCATACGGCGTAAATGAGTACGCCCCCGGGGCGAACATGATCGGCGGCCGTTGCGAGCAACTCGCGCTGCAGGCTGGTCAGATCAGCCACCTGCTCGCGGCTCATACGCCAACGCGCATCCGGACTGCGTGACCAGGTGCCCATGCCGCTGCATGGCGCGTCCAGAAGCACCCCGTCATACACGTGTCCGGCCTCATGCCGACGGCCGTCCTGGGATATCGCAGTAATCATTTCCGATACATTGGCGCGTCGAGCGCGACGCTCGACTTCGCGCAACATGTGGCGGCGTATTTCCGTGGCGCAGATCTCGCCTTGTCCGTCCATGAGATCGGCCAGATGTAGTGTTTTCCCGCCCGCTCCCGCGCAGACATCCCACCAGCGTTCGCCCGCGCGTGGGTCCGCTATCAGGCCGACACATTGCGAGGCAAGATCTTGGATCTCAAACGCGGCGGTTTGATTGTGTTTGGCGTGTTCCCGGCTGATGGCCCGGCGGGTCAACCCGGCGCACGAGAGTATCGGATGCGGGGCCACGTCGTATCCCAAGTCCGCGAGCGCCCTAAGTCCGAGTTCCCGTTTGGTCCTTGCAAAACGCAGCCAGACGACCGGCCGCTCCTGGAAAGAGGCGACGACCCGTCGCCGGAACACATCGGGTTCGGTGGGGGGCGGGACAGCCAATAGGTTGACCGCCCATTTGGGGATCAAGTCCTCATACGACGGTGGTGCATCCAAGCGCGCCATGGCCGCCAAGCGCTCCGCCTTCTCTTCCAACGCCAACCCGCCCGCTGGGGCCATAACACAATCGGAGCGGCCCGGCTGGTCCGACCAGTACGCGATGAGGGGATCCAGTTCATCCGCATCAAGGGCGTGGGCGAGCGCCAAGGAGAACGCATAGTCCGGGGCATCGCCGTCCAGCACCCATCCGCGCCAACGGAAGTACGAGAAGACCGTATTCGAGATCAGACGTCGGGTCTTGGAACCGTAATTCCGGTTTATCCGAAATAGGCGCGCGAGAAAGGCATCGGCCGGCTGGCCGGCCGCCACAGCCCGGTCCGCCTCCTCCACCGCCGAGACAAGGCGTTGAACTTGTGCCGGCCGGCTATCTGAATGATGCTCGTTCATGCGATGCGGATCATAACCTCTGGCCGGAAGCATGTCCACTTGCCGCCCTCTTGCTTCCCCCTTCTTACTGCTTACCTATTACTTCTTCCTTGATCCTTCCCCGTCAGCCCCGTACCCTCTCACGCAATCAAGTTTTGGAGACCGCACATGGCAAATGAACTGGCTTTCGCACTAATTACCCCGTATTCGCTCATGAAATCCCGCACCGGCGGCATTCTGGGACGATTCCTGGTGCGTACGCGATTGGATTTGGTCGGGACCCGAATGGTCGCGCCGAGCAAAGAGTTGGTCGAAAAGTATGCGGACATGTTGAGCCGCCATGGCGATGTGGAAGGCACAGGCATTGACGAGGGCGCGTTGCTGTCGGAATACGTCCGGCGGACTTTCATGCCCGATGCGCAGACCGGCAAACGGCGTCGGGTGATGCTGTTGGTGTTTGAAGGCGAAGATGCCGTAAAACGAGTCAATCGCGCGCTGGGCCGTTTCCAGACAACGATCACATCCGCCGAATCTGTCCGCGACACGTATGGCGACTTGATTCGCGACCCAAACGGGGAGGTGGCCTTTATCGAACCCGCCGCGATTTCGAGTCCCACCACGGAGAAGACGGCGGAGGCCCTGCGGCTCTGGGCGGACATGAGTGAAGTGGACGGCGGGCTCGTGGAGAACGTGGCCGATGTGGCGGACAGCGAGGATATGGAACGGACCCTCGTCATGTTAAAGCCGGACAACTTCAAGTTTGCCAGCATCCGTCCGGGAACCATCATCGACATATTTTCCGGCTCCGGACTTCGCATCGTGGCCGCCAAGGTTGATCGCATGAGCGTGGCGGAGGCCCTTGAGTTCTATGGTCCGGTGCGGGAAGTCTTGCGTGAAAAGAAGAAGGAACCCGCGGGGGCGTTGGCCAAGAAGGCGATTGAAAAGGAACTCGGATTCGATTTGCCGGACGAAGTGGCTGCGCAGTTGGGCGAGATGATCGGCCCGTTGTTCGGAGATCGCCAATTCAATGAACTGGTCAACTTCATGACGGGGGTATGGGCGCCGGACTGCCCGGCGGAAGCGGAGGAGGACCCGGGTCAATCCCGTATTCTGGCCTTGGTGTATGCCGGACCGGACGCCGTACGAAAGATTCGCGATATCCTCGGCCCCACGGATCCCAGCAAGGCCCTCCCGGGTTCCGTGCGTAAGGAATACGGACAGGACATCATGGTAAACGCCGCTCATGCCTCCGATTCGCCCGAAAACGCGCAACGCGAAATGCGGATTATTAAAGTGGGCAAGGACGGCATCCAAAAACTGATCAAGAAACACTATGGGAACGTTTAACGCTTTTCCCCGACCCTAGGAGCTCGATTATGATTCTCGACCGCATCACCCCTGCGCCGCCCGACGCCATTCTCGGGCTGACCGAAGCGTTCAAGAGCGATGACCGCCCCAGCAAGATTAATTTGGGTGTGGGCGTTTATCAGGACGATTCCGGAGTCACGCCCATAATGAATTCCGTCAAGGCGGCGGAAGCAAAGATCCTGACTACCGAAAAGACGAAGTCTTATCTCTCCATAGGCGGCGCCCCCGAATACAAGGCGCATGTGCAGGATTTGCTTTTTGGGGCTGACCATCCGGTCATGAAAGAGGGCAGGGCGCGCACGGCGCATACCCCGGGCGGTACCGGCGGATTGCGGGTCGGAGCCGAGTTTCTTAAACAGATTCAGCCGGACGCCACCGTGTGGGGCAGTAGCCCGACCTGGGCGAATCATCCGGGCATCTTTACCGCTGCTGGATTCAAGATGGAATCCTATCCGTATTACAATCCCGCCACGATGGGATTGGATTACGACGCCCTGCGCGAGGCGCTGAAGAAAGTGCCCGCGGGTGACATCGTGTTGCTCCACGTCTGTTGCCATAATCCGACCGGCGTCGATCTGGCGGAAGACCAATGGAAGGAAGTGGGACAAATCGCCGCCGCGCAAGGCTGGATTCCGTTCCTCGATTTTGCGTATCAGGGATTGGGCGAGGATCTCGAAAAGGATCGCGCGGGGCTGCTCCACATGCTGGACGCCGTGCCGGAACTGTTTGTGGCCAGTTCGTTCTCCAAGAACTTCGGCCTCTATCGCGAGCGGACGGGCGCCCTGACCGTTGTCGCCTCCGACAAGAACGCGGCCGGCGCCGCATTCAGTCACGTCGAGAAGACGATTCGCGTT
>SKXR01000213.1 GCA_007128275.1 Kiritimatiellia bacterium | reverse complement strand
CTCAAGGGAATTTGGACTGCGGTGGCAGAGTCCTCTGTAGCGAAGCGGAAGAGGACGGCGACACCGCTTTGGATGAAGACAAACCATAACGAGCGCATCCAAGCCAAAGCGGCGTCGACGCTTCGCTCTGCCGCCGCAGTCCAAAAAGAAGCCGAGATTATGGGGACAGAGAGCACCATCCAAGAGCCATGTTGAGCGAAGGGGGCGCACGGAGGAGCAGGAGATTCTTCGACTCCGGCTCGAAGACTCGCCTCCGCTCAGAATGACGGGCACTTCTATGTCCCTACGGATTTCTACCGCGATCAGCGCACGGTCATGATGCCCTTCATGCCCGCGGGCGTGTGGGCAGGGAACGAACAGACATAAGGATAGTCGCCCGGCTCGTCGGGCGCGTTGAAGATCAGCACTTCCTCTTCGCCCGGTCCGAGGATCTTGGTGGTGGCGATGACCTTGTCTTCGTATTCCGGCGGGATATATTCATTCCGGGGATGACGAATCGCGGCGGCGGCAAAGACGTTCGGGTCCATGCCCTTGTCGAGAACCGCCAAGTTATGTCCCATGGCCTCTTTCGGCATCTGGCCGATATTCTTAAAAAGCAGCGTGATTTCCGCGCCCGCCGGAACGGCGAATTCGGTGATATCAAACTGCATCCGGTCGTTGCCCGTAATCGTGATCGCGGTGACCAATTCAAGTTCCGGTTCCACCGGTGCGGGCGGCTCCGCCGGTCCGCACCCTGTCAACACAACCGCCAACCCCAAAACCATCACCATCTTCATCTTCATCTTCATCCAATTCATAATCTCATCCTTTACCTTTCTAACAACACTTCACCACGGATTTCACAGCGCAACGTAGCCGCAACCAAATAACGGGAACCGCGAATGAACGCCAAGAGACGCGAATGTTTCTTTGAACAGAAGGTAACGAAGATCACAAAGAATTCTACATGACCACCTATCCCATAATCTATCCGCACTACAATCCGTCATTTTCTTGTTTTTTGTGCACGTTTTCATGCGCTTATTTCCGTCAATGGTTCTTTATCAAGCGCCCAAACGCTCGCTGATCACAATAAATCATCCGTGTAATCAGTGTAATCCGTGGTTTCCTTCTTTTGGTTGCGGCTTTGCCGCGCTGTGTACGTCCGTGGTTCTCATTCTTACTTCTTCCCGCTGCGCACGACGGCAATGACCGAAAGGACGAGGGCAATGCCCAGCACCGTCCAGACCAAGCCGCCGGCGCCCGCGCGTTCCGGTTCCTCTTCGACGACTTCCGTCGCCTTCACAATCACTTTGCCTTCCATGTACGGATGCGGGGTGCAAATATACTTGTACTCCCCTTCCGTCTCAAGGGTCACGCTGTATTTCTCGCCGTGCGCGAGCAAGGGCGTAACAAAGCCGTCCGCGCCCGGCGGCGTGATCGTCGCCGCGGCGTTATGGATACCGGAATATTCACCGGCCAGATACGTGAACACGTCTTCGTTCACCCACGTGATCTTCGTGCCGGGCTCAACCTGCACCACTTTCGGATGAAACGCATTCCCGATGATCTCGATCAGCACCTCCTCGGTGTCGGGTCCATAGACAACGGGACGATCGACCGGATGGGTGCCGATGGCGAAGGGCGAAATCGTGCGCATAGCCTTCGCCTTGTTCTCCGCCATTTCCTCATCCGTAAATTCCGGACCGTCCGCCAACACCACCGGCGGCGTGTCCGCGTCGGCTTCGGCGACCAGCAAACCGATCGCACCGCGACTGGTCGAACCGACCGCATGCGAGAGCATCGTGTACGCGCCTTCCTCGGGCGGAATACGAAATTCGATCACCCAAGAATCCGTGGGGCCGGCTGTGACGCTCTGGCCGCCGGGCAACATGGCGTCCGGATGCCCCTGCCAATAGACGTAATCCCAAATGATGCCCACGATGTGGAACGTGGATAACAGGTTGGGGCCGACGTTCAGGAAATACATGCGCACGTAATCGCCGGGTTGCACGCGAATGGGCTCTTCCACATAGCGGAAAAGGCGGCCGTTGAACATCGTGTATGTGGCGTTCCCCTCGATCGCGTCTTTCCCCGACGCGTAGAGTTCGTGCTGGATCATGTACAGTTCCAGGTCCGGCTTCTGGCCCATATCCTTTTCGAGCTGATACCGGGCCTCCCCTTTCGGCTTCACCACGATCATCCCGTACTGACCCGCCAACACGTGCATCGGAATCGCGTGCCCGCCCGGCGCACAGTGATACATGAACACGCCCGGATAGCTCGCCTTGAAGCGAAGGGACTTGGTTTCGCCCGGTAGAATACTGCCGAGATACTTCGACGACTGCGTGTACGCGGCGTGGATCGACGCGCCGTGCGGCACCATGCCGTCGTTTACCACGGAGATTTCGACCACATCGCCTTCGTCCACGATGAGCGTGGGCCCCGGCACCTTGCCGTCGATCAGAAACCCGTCGTACATCACGCCGTTTCCGATGTACGTTTGTCCTTCGTGCAAGGTAATCGTGAAGCTCTTATCCACGGGCGCATCCTGCGGAACGTAGGACGTTACCGGCGTCGGCATCGCGTAATCGCGCGCGACGATGTCGGGAAACGCGGCATTGGCCATGTAGTCCGGCACCGGACGCGGTTCTGCGCGCGGCTCGGGATTGGACGCCCGGACGGGGGCAGATTGTGTTTCCTCCTGTGCGGCTTGCGCCAATTGGATCGGCTCCTCCACGGTATTCGCCGCCGTATCCGTCGCGCCTTGCGGCATGGCGGTGTACCCGTTCAACGGCAACCCGCGCTGATTCGCGGCCGCTTGCTGGAGATCGCGAGCCAGCAAGCTGCCGGCGCGCGAGGTCACGATTTCGTCCGCAAAGACGAGATTACAGGCGTTGCACGCCGGCGCGGGCGTAGGCGCGACCATACCCGCCACAAGAAACACGGCACCCACCGCAAACACACGCCACACCGCCTTACTCATTGTCCCTCTTTTCATAATCAACCTCCCTTTCCTGTATCCATACACAGATGACCCGGACATTTCCATACCCGTTTCTATTTAAGACAAAATTAACTCAAATAGACGGATGCGTCAAGAGCGATTTTGAAGGGACGCTCCATGTGTCGCATCTCAGCCGAATATCCCCGCCCCGGATTCACCGCATGAACGTCCGTGGGACCCCTACGCGAAACGGCACCCGAAATGAATGGCTAGGACACTTTACAGGGTAGCTTCGTGTGTGTAGGATACCGCTTGAGGTTGAAGTAGTAATTTTTCGCCGTCGCGAGTGTTTTTTTTGGCACCGCGAGGTAAAGCGTTATACCCATTTGGCGCTGATCGTGCAGAAGGAGGACATTCGATAATGCTATCCCACTCGCGGCCGTTTCGTTTTTGCCTCTTTTTTGTCATGCTGTTTTTGGGCGCTCCGGTTTCAAGTGATGCCCAGTCCGCTCGACCCGGGATGGGCGCGATACCCTACGAGGGCGGCGTGGCTTTCCGCACATGGGCCCCGAACGCATCGTCGGTCGCGGTGCGCGGCGATTTCAACGGGTGGGTCGAAACGGCCCTAATCGCCGAAGGAAACGGGAACTGGTCCGTGGATGTGGCCGGCGCGGAAGTGGGCCAACGTTACAAATTTTTCCTGAATGGCGAGCTGTGGCGG
>SKXR01000016.1 GCA_007128275.1 Kiritimatiellia bacterium | reverse complement strand
CCCGAAGAAGCGGAGGAGAAGATCAAGGCCGCCGTCGACGCCTGGGTGCAAGGCGATGTGCGCGCGTACGAGTCGGAAATGAACGATCTGTTCGGCGCCATGCCGCGCGTGGGCGTGGAACGCGCCTGGGTCGGGGTGTTGCAGGCGCTGCCCGCATGGACCGAGAAACGCGACGGCGATGTCATCCGCCACCTGCGCGGCATTCACGACGCGCAATTGCGCGAGCTTGAAGATGACACGCCGCATCCCGGCGCCATGCCGCAGGCGCTTGCGCGATATATGCTCGGCCGCATCAACGAACAGCAGGTGCGCAGTGTGGCCGAGAACTGGCCGGACTGGTTCGGCGATCTCGCCCAATTTCTGTTTGCCGTGGAGCAGGTGCGCCAGGAAGAAGTGGAGCAGGGCAGGGAGGAGTTGGCGTCGTACATCGACCGGACCTCGGAGGAAGCCGAATGGCCGTACCATTTCAAAGCCATGGCCGGGAATTGGCTTGAAGCCATCGAGTCCTGGCGGGCCTTCAAGGCCGAAAAGGAAACAGAGCCCGGCGACCGTGCATTGCGCGCCCTGCGTAGCTATCGGCGGACCGCGCCCGCCATGTTGCATCGGGTGATCGACCTGGAAATCACGCGCACGCAGGATCGCATACGCGAAGCGGAACGGGCCGAGGAAGAAGCGGAACGCGAGGCGCACGCCGCCCGCGTCGCGGAAGACTTGGAGAAGATTGAAGCCACTCGGACCGAGCTCTACCCGCTGGTTCAGTCCCGGGATTTTCGCCGCGCCGCTGCGCGCGCGCGGCAGATGGCGAGTCCGCTCCAAACCGACGAGGGTCGCGACGCGTTGGCGTTGCTGTTGGACAGTTACGAGCGCATGGAATCACTCAAACGATTCCTCATCAGTAGTATCGACCGAAATCCCATTCCGCAAAGCGTCGCTCCGGAACTGGGCGGTGACGCGATGAGCGCGAGTCTTTCCGGCATCCGCGTCTCGCTCGGGGGCTACGGTTCGATGGTGCGTTCATGGGATCAGGTTAGTGAACGGCTTATGGCTACGCTCGCCGAGTATTACATCGCGCAACAGCCCTCCGAAGAACGCGCGGACATGATGCTGTCATTGGCTATCTTCGCTTACCAAAGCCGTGGCATGCGCCCCGCGCAGATGTACGCCGAACGCGCGATCGAACTCGACGCCGCGCTGAGGGAAGACGTGCGCAAGCTCATGCCCGACCTCGAATTGGACTGAGTGCGATCGGAGTCACCGCCCATTTCCGTTTGAGGGTGCCTGCCCGTTACTTCAAACATCGCAGATCAAATGGACGCGGGTCGGGTAAGAGTGTCTGCCAACTCTCCTATCCCCTCCTCGGAGGGGTGGCCCTGCGAAGCAGGGCCAGGGGAGGGCTCTGGAGCGCGCCTACGGCGACACGGCGCGCAAAGCCAAAGCGGTGTCGGCGTCCTCTTCCGCTTCGCTCCAGAGGACTCTGCCACCGCAGTCCAAATTCCCTCGAGGGTGCCTGCCCTTTTCCTTATTGGGATTGCGCCGTCGTTGATTTCTCGTTTCTCCGATGCTACACTAACTGTATATGTCAGAATGAAAGGAGGAACATCGAATGAGCAAATGGGCTGAGAAGAAATGCAAACCATGCGAGGGTGGAACGAAACCGATGACGGAAGACGAAATCAACGAACACCTCAAGCAGATGGATGCATGGGCGTATACCGATGGCGCCATCGAGAAGACGTACGAATTCAAGAATTACTATCATACCACCGCCTTCGTGAACGCCGTCGCCTGGATTGCGCATCGCGAAGATCATCATCCGGATATCACTTTCGGTTACAAGACGTGTACGGTGCGGTACGCCACCCACGCCATCGGGGGGATATCGGACAACGACTTCATCTGCGCGGCGAAAGTCGACGCCCTGCGAGAGAAATGATCGGCGGGCGACCGCTTGACGCGCGCCGCTGCGCTTTTAGGGTGTAGAAGGAGGCTACCATGAAATTCACAGTCCAGGTTGAAGCCAGCGAAAGCGGCGAATTCTTTGCCGAATGCGCGGAACTCGGGTTGCGGAGCTCCGGGTTGAGTCCGACGAATGCGTTGGACGCCTTGCGCGAGAATATTCGCTACAATTTGGAATATTGCCCCTGTAGCAGTCTGGGCGAGGACAACATCCAAATGGAAGTCATTGGCCAGTAAAGGCGATCCAGGCGAAGCCCGCCGCCAACACCAGCTCTGCGAGGTAGATGAAGCGAATCCCTGTGGGGGAGCGTCTTCCCAAGAAGAGCCCATACCAGGATTCGAGAAACAAGGGCCGGCGAGCCAGGAAACCGGTTGCCATGAAAAAGACCCCGATCAAGAACAGGGCGCGATGAGCCCACTGTTGTCCGAACCAGGCGAACAGCCACAGCAACAGAGCGAGCCCCCAAAGGAGCGTCCGCCAGGAACGGGTGCTGCCTCCCGTCTCGTCCAATAGGCCGCGAACACGGTCCCGCATGCCGGCGGGCGTTGCAATTGCCCACAGCGATTCGGCCGCCATCACGACGGCGATCAGGAGTAGAACGTAGTGTGCCGTGCTCACTGTTCTCTCCCGGTTTGGAGGCCGCGTACCCACAGGTCCGGCGCGAATTGAAGGTTTCTGAGAATAATTTGGCGGGAATGGGCGGGTTCCCGGACAAGCCGGATGAGGTGGATTCCCCGAATGTTATCCCAGTCCAGCGTATCCTCGGCCGGTTGCCAGTCGCCCTGATCCGAAACGCTGAACGTCTCGTTGTCGAAAGCGTGCAGAGGAATTGAGAAGGCTTCCCGATGGGATTGGGTGCGCCGGTCGATGCGGTAGGGGGCAATGGAGAGGACGGAGATTTGACCGGGATCTTTCGAGGCATCATCGATCAAGCCCAAGGCTACGGAGTGCATGGCTTCCGGTGGGGATAACTCGAAGAAAAGCACCATGTCGTCCCGCTGCGGGGGCAAGGAAAAGGGACGTTTTACATGGAATCCCGCATGCTCAGCCGCATGGTCCACAACCATCAATCGCCATTCGGTGACATAAGGGCCCCACAGAAATGCTTGTCGCACACTGTAGTAGGGCTCATCATAATTAAGCAGAAGATGGGTTGGGCCGCTGGGGATGCGTAGTCTATGCTGTTGCGTCCGTTCACGGGCCCGTTCCTCTGTTTCGGTCCGGCGCTCGACGCGCTGATCTGCTGTTTCGCAGGCCGTCGCGAGAAGGGCGGCGAGTATCAGTAGCGCGTATCCAAGAAAAAGATTGTGCGGTGAACAACTCATGAATTGACGGTGCCTGTAACAGCATACGCCCGGATGGAAGACAGGGTCAAGCGGCGCACCGCGATTCCTCGGCAAGAGATTCTGGACAACAGGCCGGGAAACAGTATAGTTTCGTCGATCAATGACGGGTGGTTGGTCTGCCACACGTCTTTCACGGAGCGTGGCGCGGTAGCCAAGTGGTAAGGCACGGGTCTGCAAAACCTGTATTCACCGGTTCGAATCCGGTCCGCGCCTCCATCCTTTTACCCCTGCAAATAAAGGGGAATGTGGGGACAGAGAAAGTGGTGTTTGGGCCCCATCTTTCCGATGGTTCAACTCATCTTCCCGCGAGGAGTCCGTCGCTTTCCCCACTCCCCATTTGCGTCTATT
>SKXR01000285.1 GCA_007128275.1 Kiritimatiellia bacterium | reverse complement strand
TGGCTATCAACGCTGGCGCGCGTTTGGCATGGATCTCCGCGTCCCGGCCCCCTTCCCGTTGGCGGAGTGCGTGGTGGAACCGGCTCGTGTGGGGTTGCGATTCGATGGGCCGAAGAAACCGGACCGCTGGATATTCCGGCGGTACGGGATGGTGGATTCGTGGCTGGACGTGCCCGTCCGAACTTGGTTGGCTGCCCAGGCGGATGTCGCCGTCCGATTTGCCCGGCCGGAAACCTTGACGCGTGGCAATGTGGGTTTCGAACGCCTGAACGGCGACTGGAAACCGCGCGGATTATTGCTTCCGCGCGGCCAATACGCTTCCGCGGCTTGGAAAGAACCTGGCGATCGGCGTTTGTATCAGGCCATATGCATTACCGGGAAGCGACATCGCCTGTACCATCCGGGCGGCGGCGCGGATGAAATGATGAAATCGTGTCCGGAATTTCTGGTCGTACCGGAGAAGAATTGAACAGAACCTCGCAAAGACGTTTGGACTATAGAAGCCGTCCCCGGACTCGGCTCGGCGGGAGCCTCGCCCTCCATGCGTCTGCAATAAGTCATGGCATTCGGTCTGGAGGGCGACGCTCCGCGGAGCCGCCAACAGGTCCCCGGACTCGGCTCGGCGGGAGCCTCGCCCTCCACGTGCCTGCAATAGCTCATGGCATGGATCCTGGTTTTCCAATCGTTGGAAACGAAAAACGGGTACTTTTCCAATCGTTGGAACTTTTTCAGCGTTATTTTCCAATCATTGGAAAAATTTGCATCCATTTTTCCAATGATTGGAAAATCAAGGCGTCGGTCCCGTCGTCTACGGCTCTGCGGGCTCCTGCTCCATTTCCCGTCCGGGAGGGGGCGTCATGAATACAAAGCCCTCAAAACGCGAAACCACAGCTTCGGTGCCGGGTGCTTGGGACGAGATGCTCAAGGCCGTACTATTGCCTAATCAGGCGGCGCGTTTTACCGGGGAGGATCCGGACGGTTCTCTAACGCTGGCCGTGCCCACGCGCAAACCCGTATTCTTGATCCCGCCGTTTTCGTGGATTATTCGGCCGCCGAAAGAACGGTTGACGGTGTTGGACCCGATCGGCGCGGATATCTGGAAATCGTGCAACGGCCGACGTTCGATGGAGGATATCGTGGTTAAGTTCGCAATTCGGCACCAATTATCTTTCCATGAGAGCCGAGTTTCTGTTACGAGTTATGTTAAATCGTTATTACAGCGGGGCGCCCTTGCTGTAGCGGTGAACAAATCGCAGTGACTGCGTGTCCGGTGTCGGCGGGCAGGCAGGAGGAGAATTTGCTGGTGTGACGGTTCGATCGGTTATTTTGGGCCTACTGGGAGCGGCGTTTGTCTGTTCCTATACCTATTTCAATGACTGGATAATGCGGCAGACGATGTTCGTGGGCAATTTTATGCCCATCTCCGTCTACGGCGTGCTGGTCCTGTTTCTGGCACTCATTTACCCGCTCTGGTTGCGTATCACCCGTAAAGGCGCGCTGAAACGATCAGAATTCGCGGTCATATTGGTCTTGGTACTGGCTTCCTGTGCGATTCCCGGGTCCAATCTCTTACGCTTGTTCACTCCCGCGCTGATCATGCCGCACCGGTACGAATTGACCGAACCCGGCTGGCAACAGCAGGGCGTCATGGACCTGGTTCCGGACGGTATGCTGGTTGATATTTCCGAAGATCCGGACACGGTGCTCGGCGGCTATACGCGCGGCCTGAAAGAGGCGGCGGATTCGTTGGCATTCGACGAGGTGCCCTGGCATGCTTGGCGCTCGTCGCTGTTCTTCTGGATTCCGATCATCCTGAGCCTTTGGATTGCGTTGGTCAGTCTGGCGGTGGTGGTCCATCGACAGTGGGCTGATCACGAGCATTTGCCGTATCCCATTGTGACGTTCACCAAAGCGCTGTTGCCGGACGAGAACGGGGAGCGCAGTCCGGTGTTTGCCAACCCCATCTTCTGGCTCGGGCTGGGCGGGGTCTTTCTCCTGCACTTCTACAACTATCTCAACGTCTGGTTCCCGAACGTCCTTTTCGGGCAGATCCCTCTCGGCGTCGATTTTTCGCCGTTGGCCGAATTGTCGGACACGTTTGAACAGGGCGGCGGCCGGACCTTGCTGGGGTATTTCACCATCTACTTCACGGTGGTTGCCGTGGCGTATTTTCTGCCCAAAGAGGTCTCGTTGTCCCTGGGTATAGGCCCCTTCATATGGGTGTTCATTGCCGGGATCTTTGCCACGTACGGCGTCGGTGTGGGGGGGTGGCAAGGGACATGGCCGTTTGGGTTAACCATGGACGCGATGATGATCATGGGCGGCTATTTCGGCATGTTGATCGTGCTGTTGTATACGGGGCGCCAGTACTATTCCACGGTATTCCGGCGCGCATTCGGCGTGCCGACGCAGGATGAAGTGGAGTCCTCCGCGATTTGGGGCGCCCGCTTCTTTATGGCGGGCATGTTGTTCTTTACCGTGTATTGCGCGATGTATGTCGGGCTCGATTGGCCGATTGCGCTGATGTTCGGCATGGGCTGTGTGGCCGTGTATCTGGTGATGGGCCGATTGCTCGCCGAGACGGGGCTGTTCTTCATCGTTGTAACAGGCACGCCCGCCACGCTGCTGTGGGCCATTTTCGGCGCGCGCGCACTGGGGCCGGACATCCTGTTTGTGTTGTTCATGCTTTCGCTGGTCCTGTTCTATGACACGCGCGAAGCGCTGATGCCGTATGTGATCAACGGCTTGAAACTGGCGGATGATTGCCGGGCAAAAGTGGGACGCACCGCTTTCTTCGTCGTAGTCGCCCTGATGGTCGGGCTGGCGGTCGGCATCCCGACCACGTTGTATTTCCAGTACGAACGGGGCGTGGACGTTTCCTTGTGGAAGATCGAGCAGGCGAAACGGCCGTTCAACGAGACGATCAGCATCATGCAACGCTTGGACGCGCAGGGCCAACTGGAAGAAGCGGGGCAGATAACGGGCATGAAACGTTTTCTCGAGGCGTCCCCGCACCGTAACGGGTTGATCGCGTTTGGCACCGCCGCTGTGTTGGTGTTGCTGTTTTCCTTCTTGCGCTTGCGGTTCACCGGCTGGCCCTTGCATCCGGTGATGTTCCTGGTGTGGTCCACCTATGCCGGGGACGCCTTCGCCCAGTCGTTCCTGTTCGGATGGCTGCTCAAGATCCTGATTACGCGCTTCGGTGGAGCGAGAGTGTATCAGCAGTGCAAGCCCTTGATGTTCGGCTTGATTGCCGGGGAAATGTTGGGCGGCGTGATACCGATGTTTGTCAGTTTTGTCTATTTTGCGGTTACGGGCGGCGATATCCCGCGTCCGTTTGAAATTATGCCCGGCTAAGCATGAAAAGAATCGACGTTCAGAATCAGCCCAAACTCAGTTCCGGTCGCATCTTTCAGATTGCGGTGACGGGGGTGAAGTATCGACTGTTCCGCGCGATGGTCACCGTGGCGGTCATCGTGGTGGCGATGGCGTTTCTGATGAATATCCTGACGGAAAGCCTGATCAAGCGCGCCGTGGCGGATTCGGTGCGGGAACAGATCGAGGACCTGCATCGCGTGGACCGGTGGATTGCCCGACTATCGATCCCCCAGAGCGCCGAAGACATTTTGACGCAGATTGCGAAGGCGGAATGGCCTTCGTCGTATGGGGAAGAGATCTCGGCGATGAGCGGCATGTCGATGGACGCGTTGAAGGCCATGCAACCCCAAGCGCAGGAGGCGGTGCAGTACTTGCGCTTCTTTGAGAACCTGGATTACGGACGGCTGCGCGTGTTGGTGGGCCCCGTGGAATCGACGCGTATTTTTGAGCGCTTGCAAACGGAACGCGGATGGCATCAATTCTCCACGAGTCTGGCCGATATGCGCACCGTCCGGCTTCCGTTGCCGTTGGAACAGTTTCAGGCGTTCATTGAAGGCTGGGATCAATTGGACGCGTTCATCGATGTCGTGCGCGAGGGACAAACCCGGGCGATCGAGCAGGTGCATGAAGCCATCGGCGATCAGCCGGTGGTCGAGGCGTTGCAGGACGCGGACGGCGCGTTTGGACAAACGATCCGCGCGGCGGGTTTTGCGTTGGACCCGGAGGAGGCCGCTTCGCTGGTGCAGGAAGTCCGGCGCATGGAGCAGACGTTACTGATCGAGGGCACGATCAATATTCATGGCGTCCGCCAAGCCGTCGCGGCGGAACGGGATATTCTGCCCGGCGATGTGACCATGCCCATGATTTGGCGTATGGTCCGCAGCCGGGATCGAGCCGAATGGTTCTTGGGCGTGCTGCAGGAAAACCAGGTTGATCAGGGCGGCCTGACTCCGGAGACCCTGACGATGATTGCGCGCCAGCGCGCGCACGCCCGGCTGCTGGCCGTGGCGGAACAACAGACCATGGAGGCGGGCGGCGGCCTGATGAACATCGGTACGCGAATGACCTGGTTGGCGTTTGTGTCCATGTTGGTCTGCGCGGTCGGCATTGCCAATGCCATGCTCATGTCCGTGACGGAACGATTCCGCGAAATTGCCACCCTGAAATGTCTCGGCGCGCTCGACGCCTTCATCATGACGGTCTTTCTCATTGAAGCCGCCTTGCTCGGATTGGTGGGGGGCTTGGGCGGCGCGCTGGCGGGGTTCATCCTGGCCGGAACCCGTATGGCGGTGACCTTCCGCAGTCTGTTATGGCAGGCCTTTCCGTGGAACGAAATTCTGGTGGCGGGCCTGTTGTCCATCGGGGTGGGCATGGTGCTGGCCGCCATATCCGCCGTCTACCCCTCTTTCCGAGCGGCGCGCTTGGCGCCGATGGAGGCGATGAGAATCGAATGACCGATACCCCCGCACATATGCCCTTGTCCGAACCGGAAGACGTGGTCTCCCGGCGCGTCATTATCCGCGCGGTAGGGATGCAAAAGGTCTATCAGCGCGGAGAAGAGATCACGTACGCGTTGCGGAGCATCGATGTGGAAGTCTATACGGGCGAATTCATCGTGGTCATGGGGCCGTCCGGATCCGGCAAGAGCACGTTCTTTAATATGATCGGCGCGCTGGACAGTCCCAGCAAGGGGCGCGTGTTTATTGATGAAGTGGACGTGGCGCAGTTGACCGCCGAGGAACTGGCCTTCTTGCGCTGCCGGAAGATCGGCTACATCTTCCAGTCGTACAATCTCATCCAATACATGACCGCGCTGGAGAACGTGACCACGCCGATGGCGTTCGGCGGGGTCATGCCGGACGAAGCGCGGAAACGCGGCATGGATTTGTTGGATCTGGTGGGATTGAGCGACCGCTGGTTTCATCGCCCCATAGAAATGTCCGGCGGCCAACAGCAACGCGTGGCCATTGCCCGGGCGTTGGCCAATCAGCCGAGCATTCTGCTCTGCGACGAACCCACGGCGAACCTGGATCACCATACCGGTGACGAAATTCTCGCCATTCTGCAACGCTTGAACAAGGAACGGGGCGTCACTGTGATTTGCGCCACACATGATCACCGGATGATGAATATCTGTGATCGGCTGATGTGGATCCGGGACGGCAACATCGAACGCATCGCCCGCCGGGATGAAGTGGAAGTGGAGGTGGGTTCCATTGAGTAGGCGCAGGCATAGTGTTCCGTGTTCGGTGTTCGGTGTTCAGAAAAGAGCATTGGGGGTCCTACTGCATACTGAACACCGAACACTGAACACTTTCCTCCGCTTGGGGGTCATGGCGGTGCTCCTTCTTCACGCCCTCCCCGCCGCGGCCTCCTCCATCCGTGGGGACACCGAGATCCTGACCCGTTATCCGCATCGGCTTTCCGGTACGGAAGAATATGCGGCGGCGGCGGAACACGTGGAGCAACGCTTACGGGCCATCGGCATTCCGGACGTCATCGTGCAGGAGTTCCCGATCGCACAAACGGACGTGCTGCGCTGTGAAATGGTGGTCAACGGCCGTACCATTCCGCTGATCCCCGGACGGCCGAACGGCATAGTGCCGCCGACCTCTCCCCCGGAAGGCATTCAGGGCACGCTCATTGATTTGGGAGACGGGTCGGACGCCATGCTGAATACGTATGACGTGCATGATCGAATCGTCGTCATGGATTACAACGCCGAGATGCAATGGCTGAAGGCATTGCGGCTCGGTGCGAGGGCCATCATTTTCGTAGACGCCGAGGAGGCGGATTCTGAGAACCATCATTACGTGCGCGCCAACGCCAATATCCCGCGCTTCTTCTTTGAAGGGACGCGGGAAGCGCTGCCGATGGGACAGTCCGTGGTCATCCACTCGGAAATTGTGTGGAAACGCGCCACCGGCAGAAATATCATCGCCTTTCTGCCCGGTACGGATCCCGTATTCGAGTTGGGTCGGGAAGAGGTCATTCTGGTGGGGGCCAATCTCGATAGCTTCGGCGAATTTCCTCGTTTCTCGCCCGGCGCCCGCGCCGCCGCCAACGCGGCGGGCTTGCTGAAGCTGGCCGAACTGTTCCAGGAGCACCGTCCCCGCCGACACGTCGTGCTTGCGTTCTTCGATAATCAGGCCCGTTCGCATGAAGGCGTGGTGGCCTTTTACTGGGCGCTGGAGAATCGCCTGACCGAGGCCACCGTCAGCGCCCGGCAAGCCGCGTGGCGGGATGAAACCGCCTTTCTGGAGAATATTTCCGCCATCATGGCCCGGGCGAATCCGCTGGATCATCTGGGAGAGCGGGGGGGACGCCGTTTGGGGGAGCGCATTCAGAATCAGGCGCGCGATATGGCCCTTGATCTTCGCAGCGACCTGATGGATCTGCGCGAGGAAGCGAATCGTCTCGTCACCGAATACGAGGAGGTGGACGAGGCCACGATCGCACGGATCGAAGGCGAGGTCGAAAAGCTCTTGGCTGAGTTTGATCAATGGAATGATTTGCGGCGCGCGCTCAGTCGGCGTCGCCCGGTCATCCCGGAATTGCAAGGGATTCTCGGTCAGGTACTTGAGGCCGTGCGGGAAACCATCGCGCTTCGGAAAATCGAATTGGAATTCAAACAGCGCGAGTTGGATTCCGCGGAACTGCTTCATGCGTTGTTGGCCGATAAATGGATCGCCTTGCATTCCAGCCTGCTACTGGGAGACAGCATGCGCCGTTGGGGCGTGCTGATCGGGGGCGACTCGGAGATCCGGAATCGGGAGGGCGATCATCCCGGTTTGTACGGGCGTGTGCAGCAAAGTTTTCTGCGCGCGTACAATGCGCTGGAAGCGGCCGGCCATGCGCCGCAGTATTTCGAGCGGGCGACGGTGGACGCCCGGTTGACGCAACCGCGATTGCTTTGGGCGGCGCGCGGATTGGTGCACGGCGGCGAGGTGGCCGGGCGGTACGGCATCTACAATATCGCGCTGGGTACCACCCACGAACGATTGCCCCGTGAAGGGACTCCCGCGGATACGCTCGAACGATTGAATGTCGAGGTCCTTGACGCCAACATCCTGGAAATTTCACGGATCATGACGGCGATTGGCGATCAGGCCGGGCAGGTCGGTGCCGTGGAAGCGGTCGCGGATCAGCGGGGTCTTTCTTTGCGTCGCGCCATTCCCACGGACCACTCGTATATCCTGCCGCGTTTTCGCAATGACGCCACCGAGGGGGCGCAGACCATGGGCCGGCACCGCGGCTCTTCCATTCCGAACCTGCCCGTTGCCGGGGCGGTGGTGCAGATCGATCATGTGATTCCGTGGAACCATATCTTCTGGCCCCATAACAAATATGCGGCGTTTGATCCTTTCTCGGTCGTCATGACGGATCAGAATGGCGCCTATACGGTGGGCGGATTGCCCAAAGAAGACGCCGACGAACAGCCGACGGCGTTTGCGGCGGAATTTGACAGCCGGGGCACGGTCGTGCAGGTGTCCGACATGCGTTCGCGCGGTTCGTTGCGCACCCGCTTGAACATGCTGCGCGCGCAGGGTGGTTTCTATATGATGCCGCCGCGCTTTTGGCCCGATGAAGCCACGGTCTTTGATGCGGTGGGCAATGCCAACATGGGGGTGGACTCGTCCGAACGCGGCTATGTCCGCACCTTGGATGGCGTTGTCTCCTTCTTTGTCGAAGAGAAGGTCGATGAAGTGAAGGTGTTCGGGATTCGTTCCGCCATCGGGCTGGACAACAGCGCCGCGGATTTGGACGGACAGGAGATGCATGACGCCCTGGGGCGCGGTTTCCGGGTCGACGATAATTGGTTGCGCATTCGCCCGGCGTTTCAGGGGGCGGGCGATTTGTGGCGGGTTAATGAATCGCGGCTGGCGCTGCTGCGTTCGCGCGATATCCTGAACAGTTCGCTGGAAGAGTTGCACGGTCGTGTGGAGGATCTCTATGAATCCGCGTTAGCGTCGGATCAGGGGCTGTATTCGGAATCGTTGGCGGCGGCGGCGCTGCTTTCCGCGCAACCCGTGTATGAGAGTAGTCGCGCGATCATGGACGATTTGGTGACGGCGGTCCTGATTCTGTTGGCCCTGTGTTTGCCCTTTGCGTTTGCCCTTGAACGGCTGTTGATCGGCGCGACGACGATCTACAAGCAGGTGATGTGGTTTGCCACGTTCTTCCTGATTACGTTCGTTATCCTGTATCTGTCCCATCCGGCGTTCGCCGTTGCGCAGACGCCGATCATCATCTTTCTCGGCTTCGCGGTGGTTGTGTTGTCCTGTCTGGTCATCTTCATCATCATGCAGAAGTTCGAGAACGAGTTGAAAGCGTTGCAAGGCATGACGACGACCGTGCACGTGGCTGATATTTCCCGGTTTAACACGGTGATGGCCGCCATGAGCATGGGCATCTCCACCATGCGCCGTCGTCCGTTGCGGACGGCGCTCACGGCGATTACCATCGTCTTGCTGACCTTCACGATCCTCTGTTTTGCTTCGTTTGACACGCAACGGGGCATTGTCCGGTTGTTTGCCGCGCCGGCGCCGAACTATTCCGGGGTGCTTTATCATCCACCGTCATGGGGCACCATCAATCCGGATTATGTGGAGCTCATCCGCGCGCGGTGGTCGTCTGAGGCGGATGTCACCACCCGCCACTGGGTGTGCCCCGAATTCCCGGGCGATCCCGATTTCGTGGTCGGCCACGAAGACGGGTCGAATCCCGTGATCTTGAAAGGGATTCTGGGGATTGAAGAAGCCGAGTTACGGCATCGTTCCGATATGCGCGAGCTCATGCAGATCGAGGATCCGGCCATGGTGCGCGATCACGTCTTCATGACGGACGCGGTGGCGACCTTGTTGGGCGTCGTGCCCGGCGACCGGGTCATTGTCAAAGGGATCCCCCTCACGGTCGGCCCGTTGCTGAGCGCCACGCGGTTCACCGCCATGGTGGATATGGACAACAGCAGCGTGATCCCGATCGATTACGCGCAGATGCAGGAAACGCAGGCGGGTCAGATGACCGGCGCCGCCGACGACCTGTTGGCCGAGCAGGTGAACTGGGCGAATCTGCCCACGGATTCCGTGGTGATCATGTCGGACCGGAACTGTGCGCGCGCGGGCGGAAAGGTCAGCGTCATTCATCTCTACACGGACAATGCGGAAACCGCCTCGCGACTGGCGGAAGAATTCGCGCGGATGATGGATCGCACGCCGATCATGGCGACCCGCCAAACCGGCGTGTACCGCCATGTGCTCGGTACCGTCGTGGCCGCCAGCGGCGTGGGGGATCTGCTCTTTCCCGTGTTGTTGGGCGGACTGGTCATTTTCGGTACGATGCTTGGTTCCGTCGCGGATCGCGAAAAGGAAATCTACACGTTCAGCGCGTTGGGCTTGGCGCCGCCGCATGTGGCGAGCCTGTTCTTCGCCGAGGCCTTGGTCTATTCCGTACTCGGCGGTATGGGCGGGTATCTCATTGCGCAAGGGTCCATGAAGATTCTGACGGGCTTGGCCGCGTACGGCCTGGTCACGGTTCCGGAAATCAATTACTCGTCCACCAACGCCATTGTGACCATTCTCATTGTCATGGCGACCGTGCTGATCTCCGCGATCTATCCGGCCATCAAGGCTTCGAAGAGCGCAAATCCCGGGCTCCTGCGTTCCTGGCGTCCGCCGCCGCCGAAAGGCGATGTGTATGACATCGTGTTTCCGTTCACGGTGTCGGAATACGATCTGACCGGCGTGGTCAGTTTCTTGAAGGAACATTTCGAAAACTTCAGCGATACGGGGCTCGGCGCGTTCATGGCCCGTGATACCCGGATGACCCAATACGATGACGGGGCACTCGGACTCAGAGCCTATCTGGCGCTGGCTCCGTTTGATCTCGGCGTGACGCAGGAATTTGAGTTGCGCAGTGCGCCGAGCGAGATCGAAGGAATTGATGAAGTAAAGATTCAGCTCAAACGCAAATCGGGACAGCCCGGCGATTGGGTGCGTTTGAACCGCAATCTCTTTGACGATTTGCGACAGCAGTTCCTATTGTGGCGTTCCATTCCGAAAGAAGCCATGGAACACTACCGGGAACAGACGTTGACGAGTTTGAAATCACAAGCGCCGGTGAAACGGTGAACGTACATATATCATGTCTGAAGAACGCATAGATAAGGAACTCGAAGAGTTCCGTCAGGTCATGGAAGTGCCCTCGACGTTCGAGGACGGTTTCAACTGGACGTCCCTGCTGGGCGCCATTTTTGTGGCCTTGTTGATGGTGCCCGGCGCAATCTATATGGGGTTGCTGGCCGGCGTGGAGAACATCGGTCCGGCGTCCCAATGGGTGACCGTGATTCTGTTTATTGAGGTGGCCAAACGCGCCCAGAAAACGCTCAAACGCGCGGAGATTTTTGTCTTGTTCTTCATGGCCGGTGCGGCGATGGGCCTGCCCTTTAACGGGTTGTTGTGGAACCAGTTCTATGTGCGTAGCGATGCCGCCATTGCCGCCGGTATTGCCGCGGAATTGCCCATCTGGTTCGCGCCCGGTATCGAATCGAAATCCTATGAATTGCGCACCTTCTTCCATCTCGACTGGTTGCCCGCCATCGGCTTGGTCATTTTTGGCACCTTCTTCGGGCAATTATCAAATATGGTGCTTGGGTACGGCCTGTTCCGTGTAGCGAACGATGTTGAAAAACTCCCGTTCCCCATGGCGCCGATCGGCGCGCAGGGCATCATGGCGCTTGCGGAGGATGCGGACGAAAAGAACATTGAGCAATCCGAGACACGATGGCGATGGCGCGTCTTCTCGATAGGAGGCGCCCTGGGGCTTGCTTTCGGCCTCGTATATCTCTTGCTGCCGACCCTGACCGGGGCACTGACGGGAGAACCGATTACGATTCTTCCGATTCCATTTTCCGATTTCACTCCGCAGACGGGGAATTACCTGTCCGCCGTGGCGACGGGTATGTCGTGGGATATGGGTAACCTCATTTTCGGCATGGTCCTACCGTATTTTGCGATGCTCGGTGCGTTTATCGGGTTGTTGGCCACGTTCGTCTTGAATCCGGTCTTGTACGAGTATGGCGTGTTGAAGAGTTGGACCCCCGGCGAGAACACCATCAGTACACTGTACCTGAACAACGTCGATTTCTTCTTTAGTTTCCAGATCGGTATTGCCATCGCGATCGCCGTCGCGGGCATCCTGCAGGTGATCAAGAGTATCCGTGGCGCGCGGAAACGAGCCCGGTCACAAACGTCGACGCTGCCCATGTCCGCGATCACCGCGGTACCCGAAGGGCGCGGCGATCTCAAGATTTGGGTGGTGTTGGCGGTCTATTTCTTTGTCACGCTCACCTATATTGCCGTGTCCGGCTGGTTGATCGACTGGCATCGTGGCGTCATGCTGGTCCTGTTCTTCCTGGGCTTTGTGTACACGCCGCTGATCAGCTATGTGACCGCGCGATTGGAAGGGATGGTGGGGCAGGTGGTCGAAGTCCCGTTCATCCGTGAAGCGGCCTTGATCCTCAGCGGGTATCAGGGCGTGGCGGTATGGTTTCTGCCCATTCCGATTGCCAACTACGGGCAGATGACCGTGTTTTACAAGCAGTGCGAGCTGACCGGAACGCGGTTCTCCAGCATTTGGAAGACCCAGATCGTACTGTTCCCAATCATTCTGCTCAGTTCGATCTTCTTCATGAACTTCATCTGGGGCCTCAACGAAGTGCCGTCGGCCGTGTATCCTTTTGCCGACGAGATCTGGAAGCTGCACGCCGAAAACGCCAGCATCATGTTCTCCTCGACGCTCGGCGAATACTCGATCTTTGAAGAGGCGTTCCGTTTCCCGTACATTGCCTCCGGTGCCATTTTCGGCGGGATCCTGTTCTGGGGGCTGGCCGGCTTGGGCGCTCCCGTGATGCTGACGTATGGGGTGGTGCGCGGTCTGGGCCAGACCATGCCGCACGCGGTGATCCCTCAGTTCATCGGCGCCCTGATTGGTCGCTATTATTTTCAGCGGAAAATGGGGCTCAAATGGCGGCAGTACATTCCTGTGGTCAGTGCGGGATTCGCCTGCGGCATGGGACTCATCACGACCGTGGGCGTGGGGATCACGTTCTTGAGCAAGGCGGCGATCCCGCTACCGTTTTAATCAGTATTCAGTGTTCGGTGTTCAGTATTCAGTGTGGTAGAAATGCAAACCGATACTCTAAAACCTTCAACCCAAAACCCCGACCACCGAACACTCTCTTGCCATGTCTAACACCCTCATAGAAATTCGCGGAGTCAACAAGGTGTTCGACCTGGGGAAACTCAAGGTGCACGCCTTGCGTGACATGGAATTGGATATCATGGCGGGGGAATACCTTTCCATCATGGGGCCGTCCGGGTCCGGCAAGAGCACGCTCTTCAATATGATCGGAGCGCTCGATAAACCCACTTCGGGCACGATCAAGGTAGCCGGCGTCACGCTCAAGGAGCTGACGAGCCGGCAATTGGCCTATTTCCGGGGCAAACATATCGGCTACGTCTTTCAGCAGTTCAATCTCCTGCCCGCCTACAACGCCATCGACAATGTGGCCATGCCGCTGATCTTCAATGGCAAGACGCAGGAAGAGGCGGAAGAACGCGCCCGGACCATCCTGCGCCGCGTTGGGTTGGGTGAGCGGATGACGCATCGGCCCGATGAACTGTCCGGCGGTCAGCAACAGCGTGTGGCCATTGCCCGCGCGCTGGCCAACGAACCCGCCATCGTGCTGGCCGACGAGCCCACCGGCAACCTGGACCTGCATACCGGCGAAGAAATCATCAAGCTGTTGAGCGAGTTGAGCCGGGAATTGGGCGTGACCGTGATTTCCGCGACACACGATCATAAAATGCTCGCGACATCCGATCGGATCCT
>SKXR01000202.1 GCA_007128275.1 Kiritimatiellia bacterium | reverse complement strand
GAAAAGAGAGCTGTTAACACCCGCTTCGTGTGTGGTGGACGCGTCGCCCTGTGGCAGTATGCCGCCACGCTGTTACCAGCGCGGCTACGAAAAGGGGGACTGGCTCTAAAGCAAAAAGGAATGGATCAATGAAAGTGGTATTGGCGTATTCGGGAGGGTTGGACACCTCGGTTATTATTCAGTGGCTGTTGGACGAGTATAAAGCGGAAGTGATCGCCTTCGCCGCGGATCTCGGGCAGGAAGAGGAATTGACCGGGCTCGACGAGAAGGCGAAAAACAGCGGCGCGTCCAAAGTGTATATCGACGATCTGCGCGCGGAGTTCGCGAAGGATTTCGTGTTTCCCATGATTCGCGCGGGCGCGATCTACGAATCGGGCTATCTGCTCGGCACGTCCATCGCCCGACCGCTCATCGCCAAGCGCATGATCGAGATCGTCCGCGAAAACAATGCGGAAGCGATCAGTCACGGCGCCACGGGCAAAGGCAACGACCAGGTACGTTTTGAAGTCACCGCCTACGCGCTCGAACCGAACATCAAAGTCATCGCGCCATGGCGCGAATGGACGTTCAATTCGCGTACGGACCTCATCAATTACGCGAAGAAACACAACATTCCCGTACCGGTGACGGCGAAGAAGCCGTACAGCATGGACCGGAACCTGATGCATATCAGCTTTGAAGGCGGCATCCTTGAGGATCCCTGGGCGGAACCGCCGAAGGATATGTTCAAACTATCGGTCGCCCCCGAAGATGCGCCGGACGAAGCCGAAGAAGTGACGATTGATTACGAGAAAGGCGACGCCGTGGCCATTAACGGGGAGCGCATGAGTCCGTTGGACATTATGCTGACCCTGAACAAACTCGGCGGCAAACACGGCGTGGGCCGGATCGATCTGGTCGAAAACCGGTTTGTCGGCATGAAGAGTCGCGGCGTGTACGAGACGCCGGGTGGCACGATCCTGTATCGCGCCCGTGAAGCCGTAGAACAATTGACCATGGACCGGGAAGTTATGCATTTGCGCAACACGCTCGTTCCGCAATACGCGAAACTCGTGTACAACGGATTCTGGTTTGCGCCCGAGCGCGAGATGTTGCAGGCCGCGGTGGATCAAGCGGCGCAGTCCGTGAACGGAACGGCGCGATTGAAACTGTTCAAGGGGAATTGCATGGTGGTCGGGCGACGCGCGGAGAAATCGCTGTACGATCCGGAGATTTCCACGTTCGAAGCCAGCGACGCGTATGACCAGAAAGACGCGGCGGGTTTCATCAAACTGAATGCGCTTCGCCTGCGTATCCGGGCGGCAATGAAAAAGTGAACCGCGAATGGACACGAATGAACGCGAATAGGGAAGAGGGGGAACGTCATACTGGCGTTCATTCGCGTTGATTCGCGGTTCTCTTCGGAAGATGTGACGAGTATGCAAAGCGACTTCACATATATGAACGGCCAATTATGCGCCGAGAAGGTGTCTGTCTCCAAGTTGGCGGAGGAATGCGGGACGCCGCTGTACATCTACAGCCGCTCGCATCTGATCCGGCAATACCGGGCGCTGGCCGACGCCATGAAGTCGGTTCAGCCGCAGATCTACTTCGCGATCAAGTCCAACTCGAATTTGGCCGTGATCCGTACGCTGGCGGATCAGGGCGCGGGTGCGGACGTGGTGTCGGGCGGCGAGTTGTTCCGCGCCCGCAAGGCGGGCGTGCCGGCGGACAAGATCGTGTTTGCCGGGGTCGGCAAGACCGCGGCGGAAATCGATTACGCGCTGAAGGAAGGCATCAAGTTCTTCACCGTGGAATCGGAACCGGAGTTGCAGCGCATCTCGGACCGGGCGGAAGCGATGGGTGTCACGGGTCGTGTCGCGATTCGCGTGAATCCCGATGTGGACCCGAAGACGCACAAATACACGAGTACGGGCAAGGCGGAGAATAAGTTCGGCGTGGATTTGACCCGCGCGGAACGCGCCTACGATCTGGCGGCGCGGTTGCCCGGTGTCGAGGTGGCGGGCATGCACATGCATCTCGGGTCGCCGATCATGACGCCGACACCGTATGCCGAGGCGTTGCAAAAAGTGCGTCCGATGTGTGAGGCGTTGAAAAAGGAGATCCCGACCTTCAAGCATCTGGATATCGGCGGCGGCCTCGGCATTGCCTATAGATTCGAACAGGATCCGCTCGATCCGCGCGATTTCGCGTCCGCCGTGTTGCCGCTGTTGCACGGGTTGGATTTGCAGATCGGGATGGAGCCCGGCCGCTTCATCACAGGCAACGCCGGAATCCTGGTAACGCGTGTGGAATACGTGAAAGAGAGCTTGGAGAAGCAGTTTGTCATTGTGGACGCCGCGATGAATGATTTGATCCGTCCTCCGTTGTACGGAGCGCATCATGAAATCATCTCGGTGGTGCAAACGACGGAACGCGCGTTCGGCGACGTGGTCGGGCCGATTTGCGAGTCGGGCGATTTTATGGCCGAGAACCGGGAATTGCCCGCCGTGGAGGAGGGCGATCTGCTCGCCGTTCTCAGTGCCGGTGCGTATGGGTTTGTCATGGCGTCGAATTACAACAGTCGGGGTCGCGCTGCGGAAGTCATGGTGGAGGGGGAACGCGCCGAGGTGGTTCGGACCCGGGAGACCTGGGACGACCTCATTCGCGGAGAAACGATTCCGGAATGGACAAATAGCTGAAGAAGTGGAGTAATGGTCGTATGTTTAGAGGTGCATATACAGCTATCGTGACGCCCTTCACCCGTAAGGGGGAAGTGGATTACGACGCGTTAGGTCGACTGATCGACGAGCAATTTGAAGGCGGCGTCGACGGTCTTGTGCCTGTCGGGACGACGGGCGAATCGCCGACCTTGGATATGCCGGAGCATCAGAAGGTCATTGAGTTTACCATCGAACGCGTGGCGAAGCGCGGCAAGGTCATTGCGGGCACCGGCGCGAATTCCACCTCGGAAGCGCTGGAACTGACCGCGCACGCCAAGGAAGCGGGCGCGGACGGTTGTCTGCAGGTCACTCCGTATTATAACAAGCCGAGCCAGGCGGGGTTGATTCAGCATTTCACCGCCGTGGCGGATTTGGGGTTGCCGGTCGTGCTCTATAACATTCCGGGTCGGACCGCGCGCGAGTTGACGATGGAAACCGTGGTGGAACTGGCGAAGCACCCCTCGATCGTGTCCATCAAGGAGGCGGCGGGCGATGTGGACCGGGTCAGCCGCTATGTCGGCGCGTGCGACATTGAAGTGGTGTCGGGCGACGACGGATTGACGTTGCCCATGATGGTGGTTGGCGCGGTCGGCGTGATCAGCGTCGCGGCCAATGTCGCGCCCAAGCCGGTCAGCGATATGGTTCATGCCGCGCTGGACGGTCGTTGGGACGAGGCGCGCGCCCTGCACCGGCGATTGCACCCGTTGTTTACCGATTTGTTCATCGACACCAATCCGGTGCCGGTCAAGGCGGCGTTGGCGATGATGGGCCGGATGGAAGAAGTTTATCGCTTGCCCCTGTGCGCCATGACGGAGGCGCAGAAGGAGACGTTGCGAAAGACGCTGAAATCGCTTAACTTGCTCTAGCAGCCCGTTGAAAAACTAGTGCGTCCTCTTGAGGGGCAAAGACACAGGCAGGATGCCTGTGTCACCCTTCAGAATCTGCTCTGGCGGTTTTCCAACGTGATGGAACGGAAAATCGG
>SKXR01000014.1 GCA_007128275.1 Kiritimatiellia bacterium | reverse complement strand
GTCTGGGGCCGCAACTTCCCGCGCCAATTCAATACGTTCGAGCAAATGGCCGACACGACATTCCGCAGCAAACATCTGGGATCGCAACGACGCGACCTGTTGGAAGAAAATCCGAGCCTGGTCATACTCTTTGCCGGGTACGCCTTCTCACGCGATTACAATCTCTCGCGCGGTCACATCTATTCGGTGGAAGATGTGCGCCAAACGCTTCGCACCGGCGCGCCGATGGAGAAGGGGGACGGTCCCATGCCGGCCACCTGCTGGACCTGTAAGAGTCCGGACGTGGCCCGTTTGATGCATGAGCACGGCCCGGACGGATTCTATGAGAAGAAACTGTCGGATTTCGGTCATGAAGTGGTGAACCCGATCACGTGCGCGAGTTGTCATGATCCGGACACCATGAACCTGCGCATCACCTTGCCGGCCTTGGCCGAGACCTTTCAGCGGATCGGAAAGGACGTGAACAAGGCCACCCACCAACAGATGCGCTCGTTGACGTGTGCGCAGTGTCATGTGGAGTATTATTTCGGGAAGGACAATTATCTGATCTTCCCGTGGGACAAGGGCATGCGCGCGGAGGACATGGCGGAGTACTTTGACGAACGGGAATTTGCGGATTGGGTGCATCCGTTGAGCCGCGCGCGTATGATCAAGGCGCAGCACCCGGACTATGAGGTGTTCACCACGGGCATTCATTATCAGCGCGGTGTGTCGTGCGCGGATTGTCACATGCCGTATGCGACGGAAGGCGGACAGAAATTCACCGATCACCGCATTCAAAGCCCGTTGAACAACATCGCGAACGCGTGTCAGACCTGCCATCGTCAGAGCGAGGCGGAACTGATCAAGAATGTATATGATCGCCAGGACATGGTGAAAGAGGTGCGCACGACCTTGGAAGACGTGCTGGTGAAGGCGCATCTGGAAGCGGAATTTGCCTGGAAACAAGGTGCGACGGAAGAGCAGATGGCGGAGGCGCTGCACAAGATTCGCCACGCGCAATGGCGCTGGGATTACGCCGCGGCCACGCACGGCGGCTCGTTTCACGCGCCATTGGAACTGACGCGCACCATCGGCGCCGGCATTCATCTGGCGCACGAAGCGCGGCGGGATATCGCCGCCGTGCTGGTGGAGCGGGGACACACGGGCCCCGTCCCCCTGCCCGACGTATCCACCAAGGAAAAGGCGCAGGCGTATATCGGCTTGGATATGGAGCAACTGCGCGCCGAGAAACAGGAATTTCTGGATACGGTCGTTCCGCAGTGGCTGGCCGAAGCGCATGAGCGGCATCAACGCTGGGATGAACGGAAGGCCGACCCGGACCATGAAGGGTCGTATTTGTTTGATTAGCGACGAAGGAATTAAAGGAGGTAGTAGAGGAGTGTTCGGTGTTCAGTGTTCAGGAGGATCCGTATGCCGACCCCTGAACCCTGAACCCTGAACCCTCGCACACCATGCCGTCGGCACAACATAACGACAGCAACAACGGCCGCGCCCCCATTTGGGTCCCTCCCTGGCGGTACGCCGAGGGCTGGCTGATTAGTCTCGGACTCCTCATGGTGGGGTTTGCCCTGCAATGGACCGGCGGTGGCCTGAATCCCGGCGCGTTGGCGTGGCCGGTGAACCTGTACGTCGCCCTCATCTTCAGCGGGCTGCTCGCGGCGGCATATCTCTTTGCACGGGATATACCGTTTATCGCCTGGCTGGGCCGGGTGCCTGCCGCCATTTGCGCTATCACGCTGATCACCTTTCTTGTGTTGATCATGGGACTCGTCTTGCAGGACGACGAGGTCGCCGCGCCGTGGGTGCGACGCCTGGGCTTGTCGAGCATGACCAACAGCTGGCCGTTTTTGTTCGCGATGTTCTTCTTCCTTGCCGCCCTCGGAATGGCCACGATGAAACGTCTCGTGCCGTTCAAGGCCGGGAATTTCGGCTTCCTCCTGAATCACTTGGGCCTGTACGTGGCGGTCCTTGCGGGACTCATGGGCAGCGCCGATGTGGAGCGACTGCTGATGGAGTTGCGCGAGGGCGAAGTGGTCTGGCACGCGAGCGATGCGGACGGTCACGTGTACGAGATGCCTCTGGCGATGGAATTAATCCGTTTTGAGAAGGAAGAGTATCATCCGAAAGCCGCGCTCATCGAAACGGAGTCGCAGCGCATCGTTCCCGATAGTGTCATGGACCTGTTCGAGATCCATACGGGCATTACGGGCTCGTTGATGGAGTGGGAGATTGAAGTACACCGTTTCCTGCCCCTGGCCATGCCGATGGTGGACCGCTACGAACCGGTCATGGATTCGGGGTCCGGCCCGGCGGCGTTGGTGACGGCAACGCATCGGGAGACCGGCGAGCAACGCGAGGGATGGATTACATGCGGCAGCTTTGCGTTCCCGCACCAGTTGCTGGCATTGGATGATGAACGTTCCCTGGCTATGACCGTGCCGCGCGCGAGCGCCTACCGGTCGCAGGTGATCCTGTACACGCCCGGCCGAGATGCCGAGCAGATCGTCATTGAAGTCAATAGCCCGTATGCGGTGGACGGGTGGAAACTGTATCAATACAGCTACGACGACCGTTTCGGGCGCTGGTCGCGCACGTCGATCATCGAGTTGATTCGTGATCCGTGGTTGCCGGCGGTGTACACGGGTATCTTTATGATGATGGCCGGCGCCGTGTATTTGATGTTCAAGGGGCGCAAGCCCGACGCGCCGAACGGGGGAGGGGGGCGTCATGCTGCCGTTTGATCCGGCCAATTACACCATCGCCGCGATGGCCTGCTGGTTTATCGGACTCGCGCTCTTTGCCGCGGGGCGCAGGCGAGCCATGGCTCGTGTGGCGGCGCATGGCTTCTATCTGGCGGGGATTCTGGTCCTGGCCGTGTTGGCCGCGCAATTGTGGCAGGCGATGGATCGCGCGCCGATGCGCACCCTGGGCGAGACGCGGCTCTGGTACGGCATGTTTTTGCCGCTGATCGGTTACGCCGTCTATCTGCGATGGGGCTATGCCTGGATGCTCTATTACGCCGCCCTGGTGGCCGCCGTGTTCCTCGGCATTAACCTGTTGCACCCGGATAATTACGATCGCGATCTCATGCCCGCCTTGCAGAGTCCCTGGTTCGTGCCGCACGTGATCGTCTACATCTTCGCCTATGCCGTGCTCGCCGCCTCCGCCATCGTGGCGGTGAAGGGATTAATCCTGCATTACGTGAAACGGGATGAACTCAAGGAATTGCATCTGGCCGATAATCTTGTCTACATCGGGTTCGCCTTCCTGACGCTGGGCCTGCTGTTCGGCGCGCTATGGGGCAAGGAGGCGTGGGGCCATTATTGGACATGGGACCCGAAGGAAACGTGGGCCTTTCTCACGTGGATCGTTTATCTGGCGTACATGCATCACCGCATCCAGCGATCCAGTCGGGTCGTGTCCTCGCTCTGGATTTTGAGTCTCGCCTTTGTCGTCCTGCTGGTGTGCTGGTACGGCGTGAACTACCTTCCCTCCGCGGCCAACAGCGTGCATACTTATGCGCGGTGAATGTTGAGGAGACCGGATGAAGAAAGTGGTTATTGTGGGCGCCGGATTTGCCGGCTTGAATGCGGCGAAGGGTTTGGGCGGGAAGAAAGACGTCGAAGTGGTGATGATTGATCGAACCAATCATCACTTGTTTCAGCCGTTGCTCTATCAGGTGGCCATGGCGGGCTTGAGTCCCGCCGAGATCGCGTATCCG
>SKXR01000030.1 GCA_007128275.1 Kiritimatiellia bacterium | reverse complement strand
GATTATTCTGCCGATCCTCTCGCTCAACCAAGTGCTTCAGTAAACCACCACACGTCGTCTTGCTTCCCACGGCTTATACCAATTCCTAATTCTTTTCGGTACAGCGTCCTACCCACCCCGGCCTTCGGCCACCCCTCCCAGGAGGGGAAATGGGGAAATATCCCCTCCTCCGGAGGGGTCTCCCGATCGCGAAGCGCATCGGGAGGGGGTGGGTTGATTATGTACCGATAAATATTAGTGACTGGTACTAGAACCGGGCGCCAACGTGCAGTCCGCCGGTAAGATTGAAGTCGCTCTTGGTGTTGAGGGGGCCCTCGGTTTCGCGGATCTTGGCATAGGTGCTGCCCGCCATGATGCCCAAGCGCCACGTGGAACCGAGCCCCCAGGAAAAGCCGGTCAGGGCGCGACTCATCAAACCGACGCTATCGGCGGAGCTGTATCCCGTCAGGATCTCGAAATCCCACGATACGGGATTCGGGCCGTCTGTCAGCGGCCACTGCACGGAAGGGCCGAGGAGACCGTAAACACCCGCGACACTAAGAAACCCGTCGTCGTCGCGGAAGCGGAACCGCCCGTCGAGGTAGCCCGCTTCCAAAACGAGTCCGACACGATTGAAGTCGCCGATGATGCCGATGCTTGCGCGCGCGCCGTACATGCCGCCTCGTCGTCCTGAACCTCCGAAGAACCAGGCCCCGGCCGCGAGATCGTGCCAGTACTCGTAGATGCGATTTCCGGAGAGCATTTCATACATGATCACGACGCCATAGAGCAACGCGGCGCCAACCACAAAGACCCCTACCAACACGTAGAGGATGATCGCCGCGTCGCCGGTGGAAACGGATCCCGTGCCGTGCCCGTAGACCGCCGCATGAACGGGAGGCGTGCGCGCGGTACCCGGCGACACACGCACCCGTGCGGGCACGATGGCGCCATCCGGCGGAGGCGGACGGTGATCCTGGGTGACCGCGGAAGCGGGTTCGGGCGTTTTCGGCGCGGGCTCGGCCTGGGGTTCCTCGTTCGGCGCATCCACGAGCACCACGGCATGGGCTCCTCCGGCCGAGGCAAGCAATAGGTCGTATTCCGCTTGCGAGACTTCCACAAAACGGGCGGAAGGGAACATCGCTTTGAGGGCGTCAAGTTCTGTGGGAGGGGAGGGCCATTCGGCATGTGCGACCGGCAGGTGGGAAAAAGTCAGCAGAAAAGAGAGGATCAGACATGCCGTTCTCATGGAGGGAATTATTCGCCCTGCAGAATCCGCTTGCAAACATATTGTGTAAGGATATATTCATATATCCGAAATAACAGATGGATGCATATGGCTGATTCGTTAGAACTACTGAAGGCGTTGTCCGATATGGCCCGTTTACGGATTGTCCGGTCCATTTCGCAGGCCGAGTTGTCCGTGGCGGAGTTGGTCAGTGTGTTGGGGTTACCCCAATCCACGGTGAGCCGGCATTTGAAGCCGTTGCGCGATGCCGGGCTGGTGGAGACGCGGCGCAATGGAACCTCGATCTATTATCGGCGAGGGGAAGCCTTCTCGGACGCGGTGCTTGCCCGATTCGTGGATGAGCAGGTCCGGAAGATGCCGCATGCGTCGGAAGACCGCGCGTCCGTGCGTCGGGTGTTGGATCTGCGGAAGCGAAAGAGCCGCGATTTTTTTGATCGGATCGCCGGGAGTTACGGGAGTTTGACGGAACCGGGCGGCGGATGGCCCGCCTTATCGGCGGGATTGGCCGCGGGATTTTGGGGGCGTGAAGTGGCGGACCTCGGAGCCGGCGAAGGGGCTCTGACCATGTTGCTGGCCAAGTACGCGGCGAAAGTGACCGCCGTGGACGCCTCGCCGCAGATGTTGAGGCACTTGGAGGAGAAGGCGGACAACGAAGGGCTCGCGGAGCGCGTGCGGGTGGCGGAAGGAGATATCGAATCGCTGCCGCTTCCCGATGCCTGTATGGATGCCGCGTTCTTGAGCCAGTCGCTGCATCACGCGGCGCGTCCGGAGCAGGCGATTGCGGAAGCCGCGCGCATCTTGAAGAAGGACGGTCTCTTAATCGTGCTGGACCTGGTCAAACATGAGCAGGACTGGGTACGTGAACAGTGGGCCGATCAATGGCTCGGCTTCGAAGAGGCCGAAGTAGAAGGCTGGTTCACGGAAGCGGGACTGGAATGTCTGCATACGGAACGGCTGTCGGGATCAACACCGGATCTGGCGGTCCTTACGGTGGTGGGAAGAAAGAAGAAATAGATTGGGACCGACGAATATTCAAAAGAAAACAACAGGAGAGCAGTAATGAGTAAGACATCAACCGCGAGAAAACTGAATGGCAAGCCCCGCTTGACCGTGATCAGCAACACGAAACAGAGGAAGAAGAAGTTTTCCGATTATGTCGTGAAGGATTTGTCCTTGGCGGCCTACGGACGCAAGGAAATCGAGCTGGCCGAAGCGGAAATGCCCGGCTTGATGGCGCTGCGCGAAGAATTCGGGAAGCAGAAGCCCCTCAAGGGCGCGCGCATCACCGGTTCTCTGCATATGACCATTCAAACCGCGGTGTTGATCGAGACGCTGGAATATCTCGGCGCGAAAGTGCGTTGGGCGAGCTGCAACATCTTCTCGACGCAGGACCACGCCGCCGCGGCCATCGCCGCCAATGGCACCCCGGTTTTTGCCTTCAAAGGCGAAACGCTGGAAGAGTACTGGGAATTCACGGACCGTATCCTCGATTGGGGCAACGGCAAAGGACCGAACATCATCCTGGATGACGGCGGCGACGCCACGATGTTCGTCCACCTTGGCTACCAGGCCGAAAACGATCCCTCGGTGCTGAATCGTAAGCCCGGCAGCACGGAAGAAAAAGTACTGCTTGCACAGGTCAAGAAAGCCGTGAAACGCAACCCGGGCCGCTTCCATCGCATCGCCAAGGACATTCTCGGGGTGAGCGAAGAAACAACGACCGGCGTGCATCGCCTCTATAAGATGCACGAACAAGGCGAACTGTTGTTCCCCGCGATCAACGTCAACGATTCCGTGACGAAATCGAAGTTCGACAACCTGTACGGCTGCCGTCATTCGCTTGTCGACGCGATCATGCGCGCTACGGACGTGATGCTCTCGGGTAAAGTGGCCGTGGTGGCCGGTTACGGCGATGTCGGGAAAGGTTCCGTTGAGTCGTTGCTCGGACAGGGCGCCCGTGTGGTGGTGACGGAAGTCGATCCGATTTGCGCGCTTCAAGCCTCCATGGCGGGGTTGGACGTGATGACCATGGACGAGGCCTGCAAGATCGGCGATATCTTCGTCACGACGACGGGGTGCTGCGACGTGATCACCGAGAAGCATATGCGTCAGATGAAAGACCTGGCGATCGTGTGTAACATCGGCCACTTCGACAGCGAGATTCAGATCGAGAAGATGAAGAAGTACAAGTGGGACGAGATCAAGCCGCAGGTCCACAAGGTGACGATGCCGAACAAGAAGCGGCTGATCATTCTGGCCGAAGGCCGTCTTGTGAATCTCGGTTGCGCCACGGGCCATCCGAGTTTCGTGATGTCCAACAGCTTCACCAACCAGGTCATGGCGCAGATGGAGCTTTACATGAACCGGGACAAGTATCCGGTGGGCGTCTACACCCTGCCGAAGCATCTCGACGAGAAGGTGGCGATGCTGCACCTCGGGAAATTGGGTGTGAAGCTCGAAAAGTTGACCCGCGCCCAGGCCAAATACCTCGGCGTGCCGAAAGACGGCCCCTTCAAGCCGGAACATTACCGGTACTAATCAGACTGAAACAGGAACAGCGGGGAGCGGCCGAAAGGCCGCTCCCTGTTTTTTTGCAGGTGTGGAGGGTTGCTCTGCCGTTTCTTTTTGGAGTGCGGCGGGAAGCGAGTCTTCGAGCGCCACGCCGCTTTGGATTGGATGCGCGCGTTGTGGTTTGTCTTCATCCAAAGCGGTGTCGCCGTCCTCTTCCGCTTCGCTACAGAGGACTCTGCCACCGCAGTCCAAATTCCCGTTGAGATAACCTCCTATCAATTTGGGGTGTTCCAACGATTGGAAAATCCGGCAAAAAAAGTTCCAACGATTGGAACGCGTGCGGCTCGGCGGGAGCCTCGCCCTCCAAGGCACAAGCGATGTCTGTCATCCGCTGGAGGGCGAGGCTTCCGCCGAGCCGTCTTCGCGCGTGGGTTCAACCATCAACCCTTCCCAACCGGGCATTCCCCTTGGCCGATGCCCAGCTTCTTCAGGATCATTTCCGCCGGGCAAAACCCCGTGAGTGCGGATTGGATCAGGTTGACGCCGACAAAGGCGGCGAGCAGCAACCAGTAGGGGTTGACCAGCCAATAGAGTGCCAAGCTGATCAACACCATCGTGCCCGCCAATATCCGAATCGCATTCTCCATTTTCATCTCATTCTCCTTTATAATTTGATCTTCTCAAACCATCGAAACAACGCCACGACCCCGACGATCAAGGCCACGATCACGATCCAGTGATTAATCCCCAGCATCCCCGGTAGCGTGATTTTTCCGAAATCGCCCCATGTCAGAACCGTCTCCATCATCCATGGATGCAGCGCGGCATAGAGCGACGCGCCGATGAGCATGCCGACGATTCCGAACAGGGCGTGCCAACGTCCTTCCCCCAACGCGCCGATGGAGGTGCCCGGACACAGGCCGAACAGGCCCCAGCCGATGCCGAACAGAATGCCGCCCACCATGTTGGCGCCGAGGATGGTCGGTTTCAGGCGGAGCACGTCCATGCCGAGATCGGTCATCGCATAGATGCCCACCATGCCGACCAGGATCGCCGACATCATGAACTTGATGATCGTCATATCGATCAGACGCAGGGCGCCCAGCTGTTTTTCGTAACGTAGCACCCGGCCCTTTTGCAGCAGAAAGCCGAATACGATGCCGGTGAGTAGTCCATAGAACAGATTCATCATGCCTTCCTCCTGTAAATGAGGTTCGCCACAATCAGCCCGCCCACGAAGAAAAAGGTGAGCGAGACAAAACCGCTTACGGATAACTGCATCATGCCGCTCAAGCCATGTCCGCTCGGGCAGCCGTCCGCCAGTCGTGCGCCGAACATCGCAAATATACCGCCGATGAAGGCCACCGCGCCGCGTTTCCACAGGTTCGGACCGAACCGGTCCGCCCACATGGGCGGCACGGTCTCGCTTTTGAACGAGCGATCCTGCCGTGCGGCCAGTGCCGCACCGATCAGGATACCGAGTAGCACCATGCCCTGCCAATCCAGACGCGCGGCGGTCTGCTGGTAATAGACGTTCTCCGCGACCCGCGCGGGTGCGACGACCTGTTCGACGGCGGCCGCCACGCGCACAAACGTGGTCGAAGCGCCGAGAAATTGGCCGGTGATGCCCACGGACAGGATCGCCAATACGCCGACCAGCGCGCCCGCCAAATAGGGATTCCAGCCCCCGTCATCGTATTTGCTCATTCTTCTGTCTCCTTTCTTTTTGCGTTATCCATTTCTTATCCCCTGTCGTCGGGCGGTGCTCCCGCGCCGCCCATCGTGGCCGTCTTGCGGCTCAAAAGCAGATGAAGAACTGAACGAAGTCCATTTCATTCATCTCTTACACCTCTTTCCCGGCCTTCCGGACGGCCCGGGAGGACCGTCCTACGACGCGCGGCTATGCGCTTCCCTAAGAGACATGCCTGCAATCTGCGATATCTGCGGTCTCTTTCTTTTGGTTACGGCCATGCCGCGCCGTGTTCATCCGTGGTTCTCTTCCTATTTTCCACTCGCCATCAAGGCGCCCATCAGGCCCCAGATGCCCATGGACACGAAGGGGTTGCTGTTGAGCGGGCACGCGCCAGTGCGACATCCGATGAACCGGTAGACGGCGTATCCGGCAACCACGCCGATCACGGCGCCTATCACTATCCGTAGCGTTGTGTTCATATTGCTTCTTCCACCGGCAGGACAAACGCGCGCAGGCCTTCGCCGGGATAGAGGTCGCGCGTACAGGTCTTTAACGCCGCCAGTAGCTCGTCTTTTTTGTCGTCGGGCAATACCGTGAAGATCAGGGTGGATTTACCGGGCCACACACGGGTGCCCATCCGTTTGCCGGTCGCGCCTTCGCCGGTCACGTCCTTCAACTCGCTGAAGGTGTGCACGTCGTGTTTTTCGATCAGCGCGCGAATATCATCGCGCCGCGCATCGGGACAAATAACCATAATCATTTTCATTTTATGCTCCTATTCGATGTCATGGATGAGAACCACGGATGGAGAGTGCGCGTTTCGAACTCACCCCTCGGTCCCCTCCAAGGAGGGGAGGTGTTCCTTTTCTTATCCCCTCCCGGGAGGGGCGGGGTGGGTTGTCCGTGTTTATCCGTACTACAATCCGTCATATCCTTGTTTTCTTGCGCAGATTCTGAACATCCGCTTCGCCAAAGATCGCGAAGCTCGCGGAGATTTCCTTGTGATCTTTGTTACCTTCTGTTCAAAGAAACATTCGCGTCTATTGGCGTTCATTCGCGGTTCCCGCTATTTGGTTGCGGCTAGCCCGCGCTGTGTTCATCCGTGGTTCTCCTTCTTTTCCCCGTAGAGCAGGTTGTACACGACCGGAATGAGTACGAGCGTGAAGGCGGTGGAAACGAACAGACCGAAGATGATGGACCAGGCCAGCCCGCTGAAGATGGGGTCGAGCGTGATGGGCCACGCGCCGAGCATGGTGGTTCCCGCCGTGAGAAGGATCGGCCGCATGCGCACCGCGCCGGATTCCAGAATCGCGTCCCGCATGGTTTCGCCGCGCGCCACGGCCGTGCGGATGAATTCAATCAGCACCAGCGCGTTGCGCACCACGATGCCGCTTAGCGCGATCATTCCGATCATGGCCGTGGCCGTAAAGAAGACAGGATTCTCATAACCGCCGACCGGGCGGTTCACGATCACGTTCAACAACCAGAAGCCGGGCATGATACCGATCATGGTCAGCGGGATGCTTAACATGATTACGCCGGGTATGGCGTACGACGCGGTCTGATAGACCAGCAACACGAAGATGCCTAGCAACGCCACGCCGAAGGCGATGCCGAGATCGCGGAACACGTCCACGGTGATTTTCCATTCGCCTTCACCGGTCCAACTCACCCGGATGTCGGAGGGCAGGGGATCCTCCTTGAAATGGCTCTGCAAGGCGAGCACGGCATACGCCGGGCCGCGACCCGCCATCTCCGACTGCACATAGACCACGCGCTCCAGATTCTTGCGGAAGATGGTGCGGTCATACACGTCCTCCTCGAAACGGCCCAGTTCGCCGATAGGCACGAGATCTCCGTATCGGCCTTTGACCGGAATCTGCTCGAGCAGCGCGATATCCGAACGCGCCGGGCGCGTGAAGCGAAGGAGGATCGGCACTTCGTTCTGGTCGGTCATGGTTTGAATGGTCCCGGCGGATACGCCGTCGAGCGCCAGGCGGAGCGTGTGGACGATATCGTCGGTGGCAATCCCGTTGAGTCCCGCCTTTTCCCGGTCCACCCGGAAAAAGAATGTGCGCTGATGCGCCTCCACGGAATCGTCGATGTCCACCATGCCTTCTTCTTCCGTCATGCGAGCACGGATCACCTTGGCCGCATCAATCAGGTCGTCATACCGGTGGTGGGGCGCCCCGTATACTTCGGCCACCACCGTGGCCATGACCGGCGGGCCCGGCGGCACTTCAACCAGTTTGATGTTGGACCCGGTTTGGCGCGCGAGGTCGTGGATGTCGTCGCGCATGCGCAGGACCAGCGCGTGACTGTCCATGCGGCGTTCGGTGTGGTGGAGGAGGTTGATGCGGATGTCGGCGAGATGCGGGCCTTGGCGCATGTAATATTGGCGGACCATGCCGTTGAAATCCATGGGCGACGCCGTGCCGACCGTAGAGGTGAAGTCGGTGATTTCGGGGACGGTGCGCAGATAGTCTTCCACGCGCCGCACGACCGCGTCGGTACGTTCCAGCGTGGCGCCTTCCGGCATGTCGATCACCATTTGCAACTCGTTCTTGTTGTCGAACGGCAACATCTTCAGCGGAACCAGACCGGTCAGCGCCAGCGCCACGGAAATGATGAACAGGATGCCGGTAACGGCCAACAGGCCCCGGCTTCGTGCGCGCGAATCCACAAACGGGGCGACGACCCGACTGTAGCCCCGATACAATGCGGTTTCCTTTACATCGTAGGGTTTGGTGTCTTCTTTCGTATCCTTCACGCGCAGGATCATGCGGGCGAGCGTGGGCGTGATGGTGAGCGCCACCACGGTGGAGAAGAAGACCGCTACGGGCACGTTCATGGCCATCGGCGCCATGTAAGGTCCCATCATGCCTGTGATAAAGAACATCGGGAAGAAGGACACCATCACGGCCAGCGTGGACAACACGATCGGCGGCATGACTTCGTTCATGGCATTAAGAATGGCCTGTCCGCGCGGCACGAGGCGCATGCGGAGATGGCGATAGATATTCTCCACGCCCACGATCGGATCGTCCACCAACAAGCCGAGTGTAAGGATCAGCGCGAACAGGGTGACCCGGTTGATCGTGTAGCCCATCAGATAATTGAAGAGCAAGGTCAGCGAGTAGGTGATGGGCACGGCGATGGCCACGATCACGCCTTCGCGCCAGCTCATGGTCAGGGCTAGCAGGCCGATCACCGTGATGATGGCCAAGCCGAGCGAGGTGACCAGGTTGTTCACTTTCTCGTTTGCCGTCTGGCCGTAATCGCGCGTGATGAGCACATGCATTTCGTCGGGAATCACCGTCCCGCGCAGGGCGTCCAGTTCCGCCTGCACCTCGCGCGCCAGGGTCACGGCGTTGCGACCGGTTTTCTTGGCCACGGCGATGGTGACGGCGGGGTAGGACCAGTGTTCAGTGTTCGGTGTTCGGTATTTAGAAGAACCACCATCCGCTTCGCGGACCTCTCCTGCCTTCGCCGCGGTTACGGCGGGCAGGCCGGAGGAGGGGAGGTTCAGATCTTTCCCCTCCTGGGAGGAGTGGCCGAAGGCCGGGGTGGGTTGACCTGTGTTGACGCCCGGGCCGAAGCCGAGGCGCGTGTAGGTGGTCAGCTCCGCGGGGCCGTCGCGGATGTACGCAACGTCGCGCAGATAGACGGGGCGGCCGTCGTGCGCGCCGACCATGAGGTGACTGACTTCCTTGGCGTCCTGAAGAAACGGGCCGGCTTCCACCCGGATCATTTTATCGGCCTGTTCGAAGCTTCCGCTTTCAAGTTGGGCATTCGATGCGCGTATCGAACCCATGACCTCCAGCGGCGAGAGCGCATAGGCGGCGAGGCGAGCATGATCCAGATACACGTGCACCACGCGTTGTTCTCCCCCGTGAATGGTGATCCGCGCGCTGTCGGGTATCCGTTGCAAGTGGTCGACCACTTCTTCCGCCACGCGATACAGTTCGTGCGTGCCGTAGCGTTCGCTGTACAGCGCCGCGGTGATGATGGGGACATCGTCGATCTCGATGGGTTTTACGACCCAATCGGAAATGCCGGGCGTGACTTGGTCGATGTTGGAGAAGAGGGTGTTGTACAGTTTGATCAGGCTGTCTTCGCGGTCTTCGCCTACAAAGAAGCGAACGGTGACCATGGCCATGCCGGGGCGCGAGGCGGAGTAGACGTATTCCACGCCGTCGATCTGGTACAACATCTTTTCCAGGCGGGAAGACACCATTTGCTCGACTTCTTCCGCGCTGCCGCCCGGATAGCGGATCAATACGTCCGCCACCGGCACCACGATCTGGGGCTCTTCCTCGCGCGGCGTCAACCACAGCGCGCCGGCGCCGAGGATCAGGCTCATAATGATCAGGAGAATCGCCATGTTGCCTTCCAGGAAGGCGCGGACAATGCCCATTAGAAATGTGTTTTCCTTTTCCATACTGTTCCCTCGTCGCACTTAATTCATCTTTTCGCCTCGTGCGGACCTGCCACCCTCCCCGCCCCGATGCGCTTCGCGATCGGGGCACCCCTCCAGAGGAGGGGATATTCCGAATCCGTCCCCTCCTGGGCGGGGCGTCTCCGCACGAGCGGAGACCGAGTGGGTTACTTCACCGGCCGCACCAGCACCACATCGCCCTCCTGCAAGCCCGAAAGCACTTCCACACGGCCGTCGCGCGTCTCGCCGGTCTTTACCAAGCGACGAATCACCCGCTCGTTTTCGAGCACTTGCGTCATTTCCAGTTGCCCGACCCGATAGACGGCGGTGTCGGCAATCAGGTACACGTCGCGCTCGGTCGTGGGGATCCTGACCCGGCCGAAGGTGCCCGGCAAAACCGGGGTGTCATTTGGCTCCAGCATAATCTGCACCGTTTGTGTGCGCGTGCGCGGATCGATCTCGCTGACGATGCGGCGGACTCGGCCTTGCATCACGGTATCCGGGCGTTCCAGTCGGATGTCCAGCGTGTCGCCGATGGCTAGATAATCCACGAGGCGAACGGGGACGGGCGCATCGAGGCGCATGGCAGCGGGGTCGTACACGCGTAAAAGTGTTTGCCCCGGGTCCGCCAGCGTACCCACCTCGACATGTCGATCGGTGACGATCCCGTTCATGGGCGAACGAATCTCTGTGAACGTCAATGCCACGTCGGCCCGGTCGACTTCCGCCTTGGCGGTATGGTACGCGGATTCCGCCGCAATCAATTGTTGTTCGGTGGCGGCCTGGGTCTGGTGCAGCTTCTTGAAGCGTTCGTATTCCGTTTGCGTCCGGTGCAGTGCGGCCTGTGCCGCTTCCCGTTGGCTGCGCAGGTCGCGGTCGTCCAGGCGGATCAGCACCTCATCGCGCGATACCGAATCGCCCGCCGAGACAAGGACTTCGGAAACATGGGCGCTCACCCGCGCGTGCAGGGAAACGGTGTTCTCCGAAATGGTTGTCCCGACGACTTCGATACGTTGAGGAATGGACGCTATACGGACGGTTACCGTTTCGGCGTCCGGCGGCAACGCAAAACCGGGCGCGTGGTCAAGCACGCCGGGTTCCACCCGGTCGCTCAGCACGCCGGTGGTCCAGACGATCAATATGATCAGGCCGATCAGGGCTATTAATGGTTTCCAGATCATACGAAGAAGAGCAACGAGTTTGGTTTTCATCGGTTTGATTCCTTTTGGTAATGTCTAATCAAGAGTCCCTGCGCCCGTTCCCGGTTTGCGAGGGCGGTCAAGTAATCGTAGAGTGCTGCGGTCCGCCGCGTGTGCATGGCCGTTAAACCGGATTGCGCAGTCAATAGATCAGCCAGCGTGGCTACGCCCTGTTCGTATTGCTCGCGGGTGATTGCCAAGGCCTTTTTTGCGCTCTCCTCGCTGGCGCGCGTGACGGTGATGCGTTCATGGGCGTCCTTGGCCCGCGTGTACGCTTGTTTTACCTCGAGCAGGAGCGCGTTGCGGGTCTGGTCGTATTCCGCTTCTGCTTCCGCGCGTCGCGCCCGGGATTCGCGCAGTGCGCCGCGCTTGCGAAATCCGTCGAAGACGTCCCATTCCGCCACGACCCCGACCAGATAACTTCGCTCGAAATCGGAGGATACATCGCTGTCCCAGTCCAGCGTCCCGAATGCGCTCAGGGTGGGGGCGTAGGCGCGCCGCGCCCGAAGAACATCCTGATCCCGGATGCCGAACATCGCGCGAGCCGCCTGCAGTTCCGGGTGATCGTCGATCCGCTCCGGGGGAGGGGATGTTTCTTGGGTTTCCCCTCCTTGGAGGGGTGGCCCCGCGACAGCGGGGCCGGGATGAGTGAGCGTGTCGGGGGAGACCAGGTCCATGCCAATGGCGGTGTTCAGTGCGGAGAGGGAGAGTTCAAAGCCGTGTTTGGCGCGAATCCGGTCCTCGCGCGCTTGCGCTACCTGCACTTCGAGGTTCAACACATCCGTGATGATCGCTGAGCCGGCGTCGAGTCGTTCGCGGGCCACGCGCAGACTCTCTTCGAGGCTGTGGACCGCTTCCTCGTGGACCGCGACAAGATCGCGGGCTTGCAAGGCGCGATAGTACCCTTCCTTGACCATGTAGATCAGGGTGTTTTGAAAGGCGTCCGTTGCATGGCGTTCCGCGTCGATGCCCAAGCCTGCGATGGTCCTCGTCGCGCGCCGTTGGCCGCCGTCGTAAAGGCGATAGCGCATACCCGTCGTCAGACGCAGATTGTCCGTATCGTCCGGATCGTTGAAATCCAGTGCGGGATCGTTCATGTCAAGGGTGCGTTGATTCAATGACGACATGAACGCGTGGGTCGGATTATCGGTACGGGTGTAATTGCCGGAGACGAATACAGTCGGATAATAGGCCGACCGGACTTGCGTAGCGGCTGCGCGCGCCGCGTCCACGCGGTGCATGGCCGCCTGCAACCCCGGATTATTCTCCAGCGCTGCTTCCACCGCCTCGTCAATCGTGATTGCCTGGACCGTTCCTGCAAAGAGGAACGATGCCACCGCGATCAGGGCGCGCCCGCGGTCCATCCTGTTATCCCGGCCAACTATCCTATTCATCGCGTTTTCCTCTCCTTATTCCGTATGCAATCCAGAATGGTCAGTGCGCGCGGGTCGGCGATGGAGTACCAGACTTCTTTACCGCGCCGGTCCGCGTTGAGCAGCCCGACGCGTTTCATCGCGTTCAGATGTTGGGAGGTCACCGCTTGGGGGAGGCCCAGTTTTTGGGTGATTTCAAATACCGGGGCTCCATCCGAGTACTCCAGAATTTCAACGATTCTCAGGCGATGCGTATGCGCCAGAAGTTTCAACATATTGGCCATCCGCTCCAACAGATCGGCGGGCAACGCCGAAGGTCTTGCTCTATTGCTTTTCGTTGTCATGGCGCCTAATATATTAAATAATCAAGATGTGTCAATATATAAATGCAGAAAAAATGAAGACAGGGCATCAAGGGAAGGTAGGCCGAGCCGCCGTGGATGTGCAGAGGTTGAGAAGACCATCGTCCTGCATAATCTCCGTTTACGTTCTCGGCTCACCGGGACGGTTCGCCCTACCATTCAAGTCGCAATTTCCAAGGGAAGGTAGGGCGAGGCCTCTGGCCGAGCCGCCGTGCGTGTGCAGAGATTGAATGATTCCGTCGCGAAGAATGACCAGCGGGTCCGGGCGAAAGCAAAAGGAGGGAATGGAGATGAACTCCATTCCCTCCCTGACAGGCTTTATTCAGCCGGGTCGGTTAGTAGCGCTCGCGGCGTCCGCCGCCACCGCCACCACCGCCGCCGTAGCCGCCGCCGCCACCGCCACGGGGGCGATCTTCACGGGGCTTGGCTTCGTTGACCGTCAACGGGCGTCCGTCACAGTCCTTGCTGTGCAATTCGGAAATCGCCTTCGCGGCTTCTTCCGCGGAGGACATTTCAACGAACGCAAAGCCGCGGGATTTACCCGTGAACTTGTCGGTGATGAGGCTGAAACTTTGTACCGAGCCGCACGATTCGAACAATTGGCGAAGGTCGCCTTCCGTGGTGTCGAACGACCGGTTC
>SKXR01000080.1 GCA_007128275.1 Kiritimatiellia bacterium | reverse complement strand
TGCGGTGGCAGAGTCCTCTGTAGCGAAGCGGAAGAGGACGGCGACCCTCCTTCGCCAAGAGGCTACGGAGGGCAAGCACCGGAAGGCGCTTTGGATGAAGACAAACCACACCGCGCGCGTCTAATCCGAAGCGGCGTGGCGAACTCGCCTTACGCCATGGACACCCGATGGAGCAATCGTTCTGTGTCAAATCAACGACGTACATTTCCTAAGTCATGAGGAACGCAGGAAGCAGGTTCGCTCTATTCCTGGTCTTGCAGGAAAAGCTCGCGCGCGCTGACGTGTGGCCCCGGAAAGAGTTCCATGAGATGGGCGGTCTTCTCGTCGTTGTCGAACATCTCCAGCAAGCCCTCGTAGGCGGATCGATCAAACTGGAGCATGCCTTCCAGTTGCATGGAATCGAGATCCTGCACCACAAAGCAAAGCGCTTCTTCGGTGGAATCCTCGGCATTGAACAGGATCGCCTTCTTTTTCGGGTCCAGTTTTTCGAGATTACGCGAATACATCATGTATTTGACGTACTCGATCACCCGTTCGTTGAGGTCGGCTTCGAGCAGATAGATGCGCTCGATCAATTCCGTGCGGGTAAACACAAGATGCACGGCGGGCGGATCAAATTCGTCCGGCAGCGCCGTGTTCAAGGCGTCCATAGACTCTAGAAACTCCTCTTTGTTCGTCCGGTATTCCGCTTCATTACCGGGAAACCAGAAGACCATGACCTGTCGATCGGGGTCGTTGTACAGGAGACGCTTATCCACGCGGAACTTGAATCCGCAATGCACGCATTCGACGGCATTCAGCTCGTTGGCCATCAATTGATCACGCAACGCCGGCGCATCGACGACATTGATGGAATCGTACAGTTCCTCTTCCAACTCGGCGCTGCATTTCGGACAACGGATGGGATATGTGTGTTTAAGAGACATGGCGTGATACTATAGGGCGCGCTTCGCATGCGTCAATGGTGCAGCGGTGCCGGCCCTGAAAAGGCGGCGCGGCGGTCCCTCATTTCGGTCGCATCCACGGTGAGACCACGCGCGGCACTTGAACTCGCCCGCATTATCCCGTACGATGCGCGGAAAGTTTATCTCATGTACAGGAGCACGTATGAGTTTATTGGATACGATTAAGGGTTTCTTTGGCGGTGAAACGGCTGAACACGGGCCTTCCTCCCGCATGCATGTCATTGATACCAGCGGTATTACGGTCAATGGCGGACGGGAACGACTCTCGCCGCGCCAGCAGTTTGCGATGGTGCAGGATCTAGCCGCTTTTGCGCAGAAGGAAAACATTCGCGCCTGCGCCATCCTGGAAGGACGCCCTCTGCGGGAGGTGGCGGATCGTTCCGAGTATAAAGGCATGCAGGTTTTCTACGCGGAACGCGACGAGCAAGCGACGGAGATGGCGTACGATATGGCGCGCAAACATCGGGGCGCCTTGTTGATTACGCAGAATCGCGAACTGGAAAGCCGGGCCACGGCGGCGGGGATCCCGCTGCTTCGCATCTCCACGTTGCGCAAGGCCATAGACGACAACGGAGCACGATCGGACTCCAGCCGGGGCGGCGGACGCGGCCGGGGCGGGCGCCGCTCGTCCCGATCCCGTCGCGGCGGCGGTGGTGAGGAACGGAGCCAACGCCCTCGGCGAAATCAACGAAATCCGGAGGACAAGCCGAAAGAACAGCCGGCGCGAGAGGCAAAAGACGGCGTCAGCGATCTCATTGATTTGGTGTGAAAAGAACCGCTTTCAGGTTTCGCGGCTCCTCATCCCTCCGCCTATTCTTCGAACGTCACTTTGGCCAGGTAAGGCAGTTCGCGATAGTAGCTGTCGTAATCCAGACCGTAGCCCACCACAAAGAAGTCGTCGATGGTGAATCCGACGTAATCGGCTTCGATCGGGACGATGCGGCGGCTGGGTTTGTCCAATAGGGTGCAGGTCTTGATGGAGCGCGCGCCGCGCGCTTTGGCGTGATTCTTGGCGTAGGTCAACGTGCGGCCCGTATCCAGAATGTCGTCGATCAGCAGGACATCGGCGTCGTGGACATCCACGGAAAAATCCTTGGTGATTCGGACCGTGCCGGACGATTCCGTCCCGCCGCCGTAACTTTCCAGCGTGATAAAATCGATGCGCGGATGGTAATCGTGGTCGTAGAAGTCGCGAACCAGATCGGCGAGGAACATGAAACTGCCGCGCAAAATCCCGATCATCACCATATTCTCGCTACGGCAATCGTCGGCCATTTCGTGGACCAACTGGTCTACGCGCGTGCGGATCTGTTCATCGGTAAAGACGATTTCACGTATGTGATGGGGTTCCATATCGGTCTTCGCTATTTACTTTAGGGCATCTTCGGTGCATGGTATACGATTATTGTTGGAGTTTTGGAAGAACGGATTATGAACCTGCGCACTGTACTCACATCCGGTACCCTTGCCGCGGCTTTGATCAGCACGGCGCTCTTCATGGGGTGCAAGATCGATTCGGCCGATTCGGTAACCCGTAATGTAAGGATCCATGTGGCCGGACTATACAGAGGCGGCTTGAATGGTCGTGTCATCTCCCAACACACCGGCGCGGCCATTACCCAATTGAACGTGATTCAGGACGGTGATCGCCTACAAGCGATCTGCAACAACGGCTTGATCTTTCGGGGCACCATCGGCAGCGCGTCGGGCGGATCCGCGACGTTCAATCTGAAAGGCCGGACCACCGCCGGCGAAGAAGGCATTATATCCGGATCCATCACCGTCAACGGGACGGCGGCCGTCATGCGCGGGACCTGGGCGGAACCGACCTTGTTCGGTAATGTGCTTGGTAACGCCACCGTTGAACCCACGCCAGACGACGACAACGGTAACGGGAATGGTGACGACAACGGGGATGACAATGGCAACGGGAATGGTGACGATAACGGCAACGGCGATGACAACGGGAACGATAACGGGAATGGGAACGGCAATGGAAATGACAACGGGGGAAGTGGTGGCCCGCCCATCCCGGGAGGCTGACAGAAAGGTCTCAGACGGCCTGTGCACAGGCGCCACGCTTTTGAAAGACGAACTATGAATTTGCGCACGGTACTCACATCCGGCACGCTCGCCGCGGCTTTAATCAGCACGACACTCTACATGGGGTGCAAGATCGATTCGGCCGATTCGGTAACCCGCAATGTACGCGTCAACGTCGGCGGACTCTACGCCAATAACGGATCACGTCTCATCACGCAGAATACCGGCGCGGCCATTACCCAATTGAACGTGATTCAGGACGGTGATCGTCTACAAGCGATCGACAACAACGGCTTGATCTTCCGGGGCACTATCGGCAGCGCCTCGGGAGAATCGGCGACGTTCAACCTGAAAGGCCGGACCACCGCCGGCGAAGAAGGCATTCTGTCCGGATCCATCACGGTCAGCGGCAATAGGGCCACCATGCGGGGTACGTGGGCGGAACCGACTTTGTTTGGAAATGTCCTGGCCTTTGCCACGGTCACTCCGGCTCCGGAACCGGAACCGGGGCCGACCAATGGTACGCCGACCAACGCACAGAACACCGCCACGAATCCTTCAATATCCTTTTGACGCGCTCTTCGTGCCAAGTACACGTATCACGTTGGGGTGTCCCAATGTGGAACTTCATAACGCCGGTTTTCAACCGGCGCAAGCGATGCGGGGGGTGGATTAATAGGTTCGGGCTTACTGGGCCCGGGCGCGAATGTCTTTCTCCATGTACATAAGGTCCGAAC
>SKXR01000002.1 GCA_007128275.1 Kiritimatiellia bacterium | reverse complement strand
TGCGTTATGCGTGGCGTTGCCGTTGGGTATTCTCGCCGCCGTGCGCCGGGGCGGCGTGAGTGATTTCTCCGTCACGTTCCTGGGACTGTTGGGTATCTCGGTCCCCGGTTTCTGGTTGGGCACGCTGTTCATTCTTTGGTTTTCCCTGCATCTGGGGTGGTTCCCGTCGGGCGGCTATATCCTGTGGTCTGTGGACCCGTGGGAGAATATCCGCCACATGATTCTCCCGGGGATCGCCCTCGGCGGCGCGGTCGCCGCCGTCATCATGCGCATGACGCGTTCGGCCATGTTGGACGTGTTGGGTGAAGATTATGTGAAGCTCGCGCGCGCCAAAGGGATGCCGCGCCGCATCTGGATCATGAAACACGCGCTACGCAACGCGCTGATACCGGTCGTCACCATCACCGGTATACAGGCGGGCTATCTGTTGGGCGGATCGGTGGTGATTGAGCAAATCTTTTCGTTGCCGGGAATAGGAATGCTCAGTTTGCAGGCCATCAACAACCGGGATTACGCGTTGCTGCAGGGGACGGTGCTTTTTGTCGGCGTCTGCTTTGTTCTGATCAATCTCTTGGTCGATCTCTTGTACGCGTGGCTGGACCCAAGGATTAAGTACGGATGAAAAGGAATGGACGAATGGAGGAGGGGACGGATGGGCGAATGCAGAAAGTCTCCGCGCGTTCCGCAAGCACCCGTTACCGAGTCGTCCACTCGTCCGGTGAGGGCTTGCGATGACTGATTTCTTTTTCAGATTCCGGCAGAACCGGCTGGCCTTGGTCGGGCTGATTGTGATTCTGCTGTACGCCGTTTTGGCGGTGGCTGCCCCGTGGGCTGCTCCGCACGATCCCTATGCCATGAGCGCCGAAGCCATGCTGGCCGAACCGGGCCGGGATTATTGGCTGGGCGCGGACCCGTTCGGCCGCGATATTTTCAGCCGCGTCCTGTACGGCGCGCGTCTGTCGCTCATGGTCGGCGCCATTGCGGCGGGGATTGCGCTGGTCGCGGGTACGATCATGGGCATGGCGGCCGGCTATTTCGGGCGATGGACCGATGCCGTCCTTTCCCGCATCATGGATGTCCTCTTTTCGTTTCCCGACATTCTGCTCGCGCTGGTGATCATGGCGATTCTTGGACCGAGCACGGTCAATGTCATGATCGCCATCGGCATAGTCTATACGCCCATTTTCGCGCGTATCGCCCGCGCTTCGACGTTAAGTGTGAAGGAAGCGGATTTTGTGGAGGCCGCAAAGAGTATGGGCGCAAGGCCGATGGCCATCCTGTGGCGTCACATTCTGCCGAACATCGCGGCCCCGCTGATTATCCAGACCACACTGTCTTTTGCCTTTGCAATTCTCGCCGAAGCGGCGCTCAGCTTCCTCGGATTGGGCGTCGAACCCGACGCGCCGTCGTGGGGCATCATGCTCAACGAAGGCAAGAACTGGATGGAACAAGCCTGGTGGGTGGCCGTGATTCCGGGCGTGGCCATTACCCTGGCCGTATTGAGCTTTAACGTGTTGGGCGACGGTTTGCGCGATGCGCTCGATCCCAAACTGAGAAGCAAAGGAGCTTAGGGCGTGGCGAAACAAGAGACCATCCTGGATGTCAGAGACCTGAGCGTACGTTTTCGAACGCGGGAAGGGGTGGTCCGGGCGGTGGACGGCGTGGACCTGTCCGTGCGCAAAGGGGAAATCCTGGGCGTGGTGGGTGAATCCGGATGCGGTAAGAGCGTGACCGCCCAGGCGATCATGCGACTGCTCGGAGATGCCCGGACCGAGGAGGTGACCGGCCGGGTCGTGTTGGACGGGGAGGAACTTTTGACGAAAACGGAAAAGGAAATGACGCGCCTGCGCGGGCGGAAATTGGCGATGATTTTTCAGGATCCCATGACGTCGCTCAACCCCGTGTTTACCGTGGGCGCGCAGATTGCCGAGGGACCGCGCTGGCATGAGCGCTTATCCCGCAAGGCCGCCGGTCGCCGTTCCGTGGAGATGCTTGAGATGGTCGGCATCCCTTCGCCGGCGGAACGCGCCAAACAGTATCCGCACGAATTCAGCGGCGGCATGCGGCAGCGGGCGGTGGTCGGCATGGCGTTGAGCGGTCGACCCGATTTGTTGATTGCGGATGAGCCTACCACGGCGTTGGATGTCACGATTCAGTCGCAAATATTGGATCTGCTGCGCGATTTGCGGGACCGGACCGGGGCCGGGATGATCTTTATTACGCACGATATGGGCGTGGTGGCGCAACTCTGTGATCGGGTGGCGGTCATGTATGCCGGTTCGATTGTCGAGGAAGCGCCCGTGAAGGAACTGTTTAAGAACCCCCGACATCCCTACTCGCAGGGCTTGCTCGCCAGTCTTCCGGTACTCGGGTCCCATGCGCGGCTTCGCCCGATCGAGGGCCGTCCGCCTGATCTCATGCGGCTCCCGGCGGGGTGCCGCTTTGCGGATCGCTGTCCGTTCGCCTTTGAAAAATGTGTGCAGCGGCCGCCCCTGATGCCCGCGGGTCCGGAACATCGGTCCGCTTGTTGGCTGGAGGAGGAGAAGAAGGATGACTGAGTCCTTGCTAGAGGTGAACGGCCTCAAAAAGTATTTCCCGGTAAAGACCGGATTCGGTCGCGCCGATCAGAGCTTGAAGGCCGTGGACGATGTGTCGTTCACGGTGCACAAGGGAGAAACGTTGGGCATTGTCGGCGAATCCGGTTGCGGGAAATCGACGTTGGGCCGCGTCTTGATCCGTCTGCTCGATCCGACCGCGGGATCGATTCGCTTTGACGGGGTTGACCTGTTGGAGTCGTCCTCTGGAGAATTGCGACGCATGCGGCGTCGGTTTCAGATGGTCTTTCAGGATCCGCAATCGTCGCTCAATCCGCGGATGACGGTGCAACACATTCTGGAAGAGCCGCTGCGCACGCACGGCATACGCGGTGGGGAGCGGAGCCGGCGCGTACGCGAACTGGCCGATGCCGTGGGATTGCCTTCCGATGCCTTGAAACGGTATGCCCATGAATTCTCCGGGGGACAACGCCAACGCATCGGCATCGCGCGCGCGTTGGCCTTGAATCCCGAATTCATTATCGCCGATGAACCGGTCGCAGCCTTGGATGTCTCTATTCAGGCGCAGGTCTTGAATCTGATGATGGACTTGAAAAAAGAGTTCGGTCTAACCTACCTCTTTATCGCGCACGACCTCAGTGTCGTGGAATATATCAGTGACCGTGTGGGCGTGATGTATCTCGGCAAGTTGGTGGAACTGGGCGATCGCGACATGATTTACCGTGAGCCTTTGCATCCGTATACGCAAAGTCTGCTCTCGGCCATTCCCGTGCCCGACCCGGAACACCGGGGTGAGCGCGTTTCGTTAAAGGGGGACCTGCCCAATCCGGTCCATCCCCCTCCGGGCTGTCGTTTCCATACGCGTTGTCCGTATGCGCAGGAGCGCTGTCGCGGTGAAGTCCCGGCCTTTCGAGAAATAGCGCCCGGCCACCACGCCTCCTGCCATTTTGCAGAGGATATCCGTGAACAATCACCGGGACAGGCCAATAGCCTATAAGGTATTGGTAGGCGACACAATAGCTGTGTACACACTTGTCCGGGTGGAAATATGGGGTATAATTCATAGCGCGATGACCGATCGGTCATGCCTATTAATAAGGAGTTTCACTATGGGGTCTATCGATAAATCTGCTCCGCGAATGAAGAAGCAAAAAGAACTACCCGTATATCCGATCTTTTTCGGGGTGGTTTTCGTGGCGTTG
>SKXR01000091.1 GCA_007128275.1 Kiritimatiellia bacterium | reverse complement strand
GCAAAACTGGTCACCGTAACCTGCGGCGGACCGATCTTTCCGCGTCGCGCGCCGTTCCACGCAAAGAAGGTCATCGCCGTGCCGGGCCGACCGGATTCATCGCCGTAATAAAGGTGATACGTGGTCGGGTCGTCGAAGTTCACGGTCAGTTTCACCATGCGCAAGCCGAGTACGCCGGTGTAAAAATCGATGTTCTTCTGCGCGTCGCCCGTGATAGCGGTGACGTGATGGATGCCGGATAGAAACGGGTTCATGGCCCCCCTGTTCAGTATTCAGTATTCAGTGTTCAGTGTTCGGTGTTCACGTCTTTTCGAGCTGCGGTCCAGGCTCTATCTTCATTCCGCCTGCGGCATGGTTCACTGTTTGAGCACGATGAACAATGATCTTCGCTCTTTCGGTTCCAGATGTTTGGTCCGATGTCCTTTCCCTGTCACGTCTTCCACCAGCAGAATGTCGCCGCCGGCAAGGACGCGCTTTTCTCCGTCCGACACTTCCAACTCGATCGCGCCGTCGAGCAGCGCGATATACTGGCGCGCGGGCGCGTTGTGCCAGTCGTAATCATAATCCGGATCGTTTGTCCGAAAGATCACGGACTTGGCGGCCACAGGCTCTGACAGGCGCCCGATCTTGCCCGCATCCTTCAGCGGAATCTCCACATCGTCAAAATGGGTCTCTCCTGTGTCGTCGGAGTATATGCGCGTAACTTTCATGGTTTTCCGTCCCTTTCTCCGCGTTCGCGCGTCGCCCGGTCATGTGGTTTGTTATTCGTCTAAAAAGCCCACCCGCATAACGCAGGTGCGCTCCATTGTCTTCGCTGCAAATTACATTGCAAGCGTCACTTTTATCCCCGAATCAACGTGCTTCATAACCTCTTCTGGAAGCCTCTTCACCTTCTCAATAAGGAAATTCTTGTTGATCGTAATCACTTGCGACACATTGATGACCGATATCTTGCCTAAGCCGGATTGCCTTGGACGAAGCAGTACATTACCCGGAGCCATCGCAAGCGCCGTATTTGAAGTAATGGCCAAGACGATTACCGTGTTTATCCTGCTCGCATTGAATTCATTCGCCTGAATAATCAGTACCGGGCGTCTGTATCCCGGCTCTGAACCACGGGGAAGATCTAAGCCCGCCCACCAAATCTCGCCCCGGTTTATCACCAGTCGTCCTCTGGCAAAGACATCGACTGCATCCCCTTAAGGGATTCGTCAAGGTCACTTGAATGATCGTTGTAAACCTCATTCAGTGCGTGTGTAATATCTGATGGTCTATGCTGGCGCACAAACGCCCTCAACGCGGCCGTGTATAAAGCGCTGCGCGATAGTCGCCGTCGCCTTGCAAGTTCTTCCGCTTCCTGAAAGATGTCGTCGGGAACTGATATCGCTGTCTTCATGGTTCAAGTATAACTCGTGTTATACCGCTGTCAATCCCTCTCTACAGCGAGCATTGCCCGGCACGCCTCGATCTCGTCCTCGCAGATCGTGTGGGGCATGTCGGGATACCGTCGCAGATCGACTTCCGCGCCCATGCGCGCCAGCAGGTCGGCGGTGTGCTGCGCGCGCTCAAAGGGAACGTGCGGGTCGGGATCGCTCGATCCGATAAAAGCGGGCGTTCCGTCGAACGAGCCGGTGTCGTGTCGCTCCATGCCGGGCGGTCCGATGAAGCCCCCGGTCAACACCATCAAGCCGGCGTACCGGCGCGGATGGCGGAGGGCGTACTCGGTTGCAAGACACGCGCCCTGCGAAAAGCCGAGTAACGCGATCCGTTCGGCAGGGATCCCGCGCGTCAACAGGTCGTGCACGATGGCATCGATGCGTTGCAGCGCATGATCGAGATGCGGCTGGTTGTCGGAGATCGGCGCCATGAACGAATGCGGATACCACGTGCCGCGCGGCGCTTGGGGCGCCATCGCCGCCACGGTGGACCGGTCGAGATGGCGATACAAATCCAGCATCCCTTCCGCCGTCGCACCGCGGCCGTGAAGGAGAATCAGCACGGCATCAGCATCTTCCGGCGGCGGACCTCCCTGATAAAGAGTTTTCATGCCGGACACTTTAACCCAGCGCGGTCGCCCGGGCAAGGCGGGCAGAAATCAAAAGTGGTGGAGGGTATGGGAGTCGAACCCACGACCTCTTGAATGCCATTCAAGCGCTCTCCCAACTGAGCTAACCCCCCACAAGAATGTGGTTTCGGATGGAGTGGGCAGACTATAGGGTCTCCGCCCCGCTGTCAACTGCCCGCAGAAAGCATTTTGGAGCGAGGCCGTCCCGGCCTCGTGCCAACGGCAAGGCGCCCATCACGCCGAGGGAACACGGGCTTTGCGGTTAAGACCCGCCATCCTCGTCGACTTGTATGGACGCGCGTCGTCAAGAATGCCACGCTGACCATGATGAGCGAATCGGATCCAGTCGAATGGCCGATTAACGGCGTGCTCGACCTGCACCTTTTCCGCCCGGCGGAGGTGAAGGATCTCGTGCCCGACTACCTCGTCGAATGCCGGAAACGCGGCATTCGACGGATTCGCATCATTCACGGCAAAGGCACCGGGCAACTGCGCGAAACCGTACACGCCATCCTGCGTCGCACGCCGGGCGTCGCCTCCTTCACCCTCGCCCCCGCGACCGCCGGCGGCTGGGGCGCGACCGTGGTGGAGCTGGAGGGGGAAGGCAGTGAGCCGTAGACAGTGTTCAACGCGCCGCGGCGAAGTGAAACGAAGCCGGGTGTTCAGTGGGGCTGTGGGATGATCCGCTCGCGTTTATTCCGCACTTTGCGGTGGTGGCAGATAGAGGAAAGTGGTAAACTTTGGTTATGGCTGAACAATTATCCACGGCAGAGAAGGGCGCATTGGTCGCCGAGTTTTTCGAGGCGGGCGTGGCGATGATGGAACGGAAGCTTCGCGAACAGCATGGTGCATCCAACGAGGCGGCTGTGCGTCGTGATCTTGAAAAATGGCTGCGACGCGCGGATGACGCAATCCCCGGTGATGTGGCCGGTCCCGTGCACGTGCGATACCGGGCCCCATGAACACGCTGCAGGATCTCCTCCGCTGGACGTCGGATCACCTCGGGGAATATGATCACGCATGGGCTCTGGTCGGTGGCTGGGCTGTGTCTATTCGTACGGAGCCGCGATTTACGAGAGATGTCGATGTGGCGGTGGCCGTAGAGACGGACCACGAGGCGGAAGCACTGGTGTCCGCTCTCACTGCGGGTCCATTTGTAATCGATTCGGTCGTTGAGCAAGATGCCGTCAGTAGATTGGCGACCGTTCGTCTCCGACCAAAGGCCACGGGCGATTCCGGCATGTTGCTGGACATTCTGTTCGCATCCTCTGGGATCGAGAGAGAGGTTTGTGCCAGTGCAGAATGGCTGGAATGCCTCCCGGGCGTACGTGTGCCTGTTGCGCGTTGCACCCACCTGCTGGCCTTGAAAATATTAGCACGAGACGACCAGCTTCGTCCCCAGGATGCCGGTGATATCCGGGCGCTTATACGGGAAATGTCTACGGAAGAGATGAATGAGGCCAAAATACTTCTGGGACTCATTTCGGAGCGTGGTTTTGATCGGGGAAGAAACTTGCAGAAAGAACTGGAACGCGCGCGGAGGGAGTTCGGCCTCCCGAATGAGTGAGCGGAAACCGCTGGACTGCGTCCTGTGCGATCTACATGCCGGTCACAGGCTAATTCTCCTTTGTCACTGGCTTTGTCGACATAGTTCACGACATAGTTCACGACAAAGATTGATCAAGCATAGAACACGGCCAGCCAGATCG
>SKXR01000063.1 GCA_007128275.1 Kiritimatiellia bacterium | reverse complement strand
TCTCCTCGGCCCGGCCCACTCCCGCGTCGCGATCTCGGCGGGAAGGTAGGGCGAGGCCTCTGGCCGAGCCGCCGTGCGTGGATAGAGGCGGAATCTTTGTGCCGGACGAAGCCGCTACGACAAACCACCCCAAATCGAAAATCGACCATCGAAAATCGAAAATCTTCGGATGGTGGCGGAGGAGGGATTTGAACCCCCGACACGCGGATTATGATTCCGCTGCTCTGACCAACTGAGCTACTCCGCCAAAGGGAAAGGCTCCATACAGTATGAAAGGGATGCCAATTTGTCAACGAGCCGCCGACATGCCGCCGTTCAGTTGTTTCGGGCTTGGCGGACGCGGGTTAGCACGGTGCGAACCTCGGCGGCCATCTCGGGCAACATCGCCACATCTTCCAGCAGTACCGCTTCCAGAATATCCCGGCTTTGCCGATACATGCCGCGCGCTTCATACAAATACGCCGTGTACACGCGTGCCAAATCATTCTCGGGATTCAATTCGAGCGCGCGCTGCAAGGCCGTCTCGGCTTCGTCCAGTTGATCCAAACGCACCAACACCAAGCCGAGGGTATGCCACGCCGACGAACTGGACGGGTCCATCTCAACCGCCTGCCGCGCATGTTCAAGCGCCCCCTCGTACATGCCGCGATGCTGTAAGAGCCAGGCCAAATTCGCGTGCGCCTCCGCCGAAGGCAATTGTCGCAAGCTCGCCCGGAACGACGATTCCGCCAATCCGAACGCGCTCTGCGAGAATTGGATGGAACCCAACACATAGTTGGCCAAGCCATGCCCGGGATCTTGCGTCAATAGAATGTCGATTCGTTCCTTGGCCTGATCACGGCGCGCCGCCGCCCAATCGTACACCAACATCATTTCCAGTCCGCGACGATGCCGGGGATTGATCCTCAACAAACGCTCCAAAACGGCCTGTGCCCGGTCGTGCTGGCCCATGCGCGCCCGGATTTGGGCGATGGAAGACAGCACTTCCGCCTGGTGACCGCCCTGCTCGAACATGGCCCCCAGCGCCTGTTCCGCCGCGTCCGGATCGCCCAGGCTCAACGCGATCAGCGCTTTGGCGGCCCACGCGCGTACATGGGCCGGATCATCCTGCACCGCGCCCTGCAACAAAGACAGCGCCTCGGAAGAATTGCCTTCCATGGCAAGAATCGACGCTTCTTCGACGAGCAGTTCCCGCGGTCGGTCGGTCAACGCCCGTAATCGTTCCAGATAAGTCCGCGCGGAAACCACGTCGCCCCGACGCAGCACCAGCTGCAGCATCTGATACACCACCGGCACATTGTCCGGGTTACGTTCCAACATCTCGCGCAGCATTGATTCGCCCACATCGCCCAGTTCCTGGTCCTGCAAGGCCGCCGCGACCAACAGGTCCGCGTCCAGCCGTTCCGGATTCAGCGCGGCTGCGCGCTGCATCTCGCGCACGGCGGCTTGCGACCTTCCGGAAGCCACCCAGGCATGCCCGCGCGCAAAGTGCACCGCGGGATTGCGCACATATCCGTACATGGAAGACAACATCCACATCGAAGGCCGCTCTTCGCGGCGCACCGAAAGCTGTTCAACCTTGTGCTCCAACTCCGCCAATTCCGGTCTGTCTTCGCGATGCGCAACAGCCACCATATTCAACAGGGCGCTGATATTTTCCGGATCGATCTCCCGCGCCCATTCATACGCCGCATACGCCTGATCGGTGCGCCCTTCGTCATCGAGCAAGACCCCGAGATCGTTGGCCACTTTACCGACGTGCCGGATAGATGCCTCGAACACCGCGCGGGCAAAGGCTTCCTCGATCGCGTCCGCGTCGGCAATGGTTTGCCAAAACCTTACGTGTTCGGCGAACAGCGAGTCCAGATTCACCCCGCTCAAATCACGCACGCCGAGATACAGCGCCTTCTTCGGCAACGGCACATAATCCGCGCCCACCCAAACGTCGGGCGCATCCAGAACGGCCACCTTTTCATGCACATCCGGATCTTCGGTCAACCATCCCGAAATCAGGGCGGTCATGCCGATTTCCGCCAGGCTTTGATAGCGCGGCTCGTCAAAGAGGGTCTCGACATACTTCATGTACGCACGGGAACGCGCGTTGGCCTGGTTGAGGATCGTTAACGGCATGCCCCGATCATGAGCAAGGATCTTCAGATGCGGCTCCAACACGCCGCCGGTTATCAACCAGGTGCGATCGCCCATTTCGTCGAGCACGGTCGACGCAATGCGGTTGACCTGAATCTCCGAGCGCGTGTCGGTGGCGACGCGGTTCGCGACCGAGCCGGCGGCCAGGACGGCCAGTACGACAACGGCATACGCCCATTCGCGCATCGATAAGCCGGCCTTGCGGCGTGTGCGCCCTTGTCGCAAACGATCCGCGCGACACAACGTGGCGCATCCGTAACCCGCCACGTACCCGCCCCACATCGCGATCAAGATGTACGGCGCAATCAGCGCCTGCATCGTTTCCACATAGCGCATGGGCGAAACGTCCATGCGGAAGAAGACAATCAGGGCCAAGGCCGCCAACACGGCATGCAGCAGGTACGAGCCCCAACGGGCGCCTTTTTCGCGCGATACATGTTTCGGGATGAACACAATGAACCAAGGCAACACGGCGCAAAACAGAATGATCAGCCAACCCGTGCGCGCCACGCCGCGCATCAGCACATGATACTTGTATTGCGCCACCGCCACCAAGGCCTCGTGATAATACGTCATCTCAAACCAGTGAAACGCGGGATGGAACCGGAACTCGAGGGCGGCCAAAGGAAACAGCAGGAAGCCGAGAAAGAAGAACAAGGCCCCTTTGCCCAGCGTGGCGACATTGAGAATGCGGCCTTGAGACAGCGCGATGATCGCGATCAATAGACACAACGGGGCGAACAGCACCAGCACAGGATATTCCACCACACCGAGCCCGTAGAGGAAGGAGAATAGATAGAGGGTCGACGCCTTGCGGGTGTTCATGAAACGCAGGAAGATCAGCATCAGCACCAGCATCAGCAGCGCGTTGAATGACAGATAGTGGGCGCGCGTGGAAACGAAGATGAACGGCGCGGAAAAGGCCAGCAGAAGCGCGGCGGCCACACCGGAGATTGTCTGCAACGCGGCAGGGCGGCTCGTGGCCCGGCTTTCTTCCACCGTGCGGTTATGCGGAATGCGGGACACCAGGGCGTACATGGCCCATACCGCGCCCGCGCCGCAGACCGCGCTTAGCAGGTTCACATGAAACGCCAACGCGCCGGGGAACTGCGCCACCAGACGGACCAGCCATCCCCAGAGCGTGTTGCCGAGCGGACGAATCGGATCAAGCCCGGCAAACTGGGCGATCAACGACGCCGACTCGCCGGGATAGGGTCCGCGTGAGAGGGCGAAGTAATAGATCAACAGGGAGAGAATGAAGAGCACCGGCCCGAACCAGACCACAGGCCGGCCCACAGATTTCGTTGAAGGATCATTCATACGTTATACCGAAATTGGATTGTGTGTTTCGCTCACCGAGAGGACTGAAAATCATAGGCCATGCTGTCCAGTAGGTAATACCACTGATCACCGGCGGTTACAAGCGGGATTGCGCATTTGCGGACGTGCTTGGCGGTAGAAAGTCTGACGAACCAAGCCAAAGCGGCGTCGACGCTGCGCTCTGCCGCCGCAGTCCAAAAAAGGAACGACGGAGCAGGACGTCTCAAGGGAATTTGGAATGCGGTGGCAGAGGACTCCGGAGCAAAGCGGAGGAGGACGGCGACACCGCTTTGGATAATGTTAACCCAAACGCG
>SKXR01000232.1 GCA_007128275.1 Kiritimatiellia bacterium | reverse complement strand
TCCTGCTCCCCATGATCATGAGGATGCTCATGGTCGTGGCGATGCTCTTCCACCAGGGTACATCCGCAATGATCACACATCAGGCCACCTCCAGGGATATCAGGTCCATCTCCTTGCCGCGTCGTATGTCGAGGCTGCTCTCGCCGCAATCGGGACAGACATACGAATAGTTGCTCGCCTCGAACTCGCTCTTACAATGGACACAATAGCAGGCTGGGACCACACGTTCAATGTCAATGCGGGCGCCGGCCGCGGGCGTGCCCTCCACAATGGTTTCCAATGCGAATTGCAGGGCCTCGGGCACGACACCGGACAGATCACCGATACGCAGGCGCAAGGCCAATACACGTGACGCCCCCTGCCGCCGCGTTTCAGCAACCGCCATATCCAACGTCTGTTGCGCAATGCCCAATTCGTGCATGGTCACCTCCAAGAACCCAAGCCGACCCAGCTATCAGGCTACACGGAACGACGTTACAGCGCTATAGGACAGCATCATTAACCGGGCATCGGGTTATACCTGATCAGCGCAATAAGCGCTCAAAGGTTTCCCACGTGATAAGGGACACCTCCTGGCTTCGCTCGAGGAAAGGCGCCACATCCGCCTTGGCCTGAGGCCAGGCCACCGTCTTCAGGCGGCCCGCGACCGCCTTGCGCCATGAGTCCCCCGTCAGGGCATCCCCTTCCCATCCCGTCTGCCGCAATGCGTTATTCAGCAGCGTCAGATTCGGCGCCGGCCAGTCGGACGATGCCAGATACCAGATCAAGTCGTAGAGATCCCGTCCCTTGGTGTACCTGCGCGTCAATACCGCATGCAATTTCCCCGCCAGCAGGGAAGCCTTGTCGTACTGCATGAGGTGAAGCAGGTACTGCTTGCGGATCAGGCGCGTGGTGAATCCTGCCCCCTCGGGCGGGTTCCTATCGATCTCCACCTTGACCACGAACGTTTCACTTCGATGCGGCGAAATCCCAAGCTCATAGAGCAGACCGGTGAACTTGATCATCGCGGCGGCAACCGTACGTTGTTCTCTGGCGCGCACCTCAACGTCGTAGGCCTCCGCCGCCAAATCAGACTTTACCGCCTTCATGATAGACGTTAAGCGGGTATCGCAGTCCGGGGCGCGAAGCGAGAAATCCAAATCCTCAGAATAGCGGGGAAGGTCGTATAAGAAGCGTAGCGCCGTTCCGCCCACAAACGCCCAATCGCCAAATGCACCGTGATCCTGGAGGGACAAGAGGATACGCGCTTGGAGAAACTCACGAGCGCGATTGCGCTTGCGCAGGGCGTCTGCTTCATCCCGCACCGAGGTCAACAGCAAATCCTTCATAACGCTTCTCCCCAATCGGACTCGCGCCAGATTGACTCAAGATACGCAACGGCCCGCAGAACCTTCTGGGAGCCCGCCCGCTCCGTGAGCACCCGCAAACGCTTCACGTCAATACGCCCGGCAGGTTCAACGCGCAATTGATCCAGATACGCAGGCGTATCGCTCTCCGGCGTCAAGTAGAGCCAATCAATCAGAGCCTTCTCCGGGGTGGCAACAAGCGCGAATTGCGCGGGCGATACTTCAAGCGAGCTCATGCCCCAGAACAAATCCCTCTTGATATGCCGGAAAATGAAACGTGCCTTCGGCGTCTCCAGTTGCTCGGGTCGTTCCGTGGTCACGCTGGTCGTCGCCTGCGCGAATTCCGGAATGCACCCGTACCATGCCAAGGCCGACTGCATACTGACATAGGAAGCGCGCCGCACTTCATTGGCCAGCAAAAATGGATGTGTCTGCCTTTTGGCGTAAGGCTCGGCAAGGACATAGATCCCCCTCCGTAACGCATGCACCTTGCCGGACTTGACCCACCGGGATAACTGCCTGCGAACATGAGCGGGTGAGGACGCGCCCGCCAGCAAGGTCCCTGTACGGAACACCGCCTGATCGCCCAACAAACGCTGCAAATCACTGAATGTCATCGCAGCATAATGACGGTATCGTCATTTTATTGCAACACAATTCGTTTAGCTATGCGGGTTGCTACCTCCGGCTGCTCCGCATGGTGGACAGTTCGGACAGGAAATTACCCTTTCGCTGCATCTCTCCGGTGGCCCGACCCTTTTCGGCCAGCGCGCCGGTGGGACACACCTGCACACATTTGCCGCAGGTCGTGCAGGTCGGCGATTCGCCCCATTTCCCGTGCAAATCCGTGATCATGAACGAACGGATGCCGCGGCCCATGACATTCCACGTCCTCGCCCCTTCCACTTCTTCGCAGGCCCGAACACAACGCGTACACAAAACGCATCGATTCGGATCGTACAAGAATCGTTCATGCGAAGCATCCACCGCGTACCGGGGAAAACGGTATGGATAACGCACGTACGTAACGCCCAGTCGTTGCGCCAAGTCCTGCAATTCACAATGACCCGACGCCACGCAGAACGCGCAAATATGGTTGCGCTCCGCCAACAACAACTCGAGGATCATACGCCGATACTCTTGCAGCTTGGGCGAATCCGTCGTGACGACCATACCGTCGGATACCTTGGTCACGCAGGCCGGTAACAAACGCGGCACGCCCTGCACTTCGACGAGACACAACCGACATCCCCCTAAGGCGGATAGCCCTTTGAGGAAACATAACGTGGGGATGTAGATGTCGTTGCTCCGCGCGACGCCCAAGATGCTCTGCCCCTCACGCACCTTCAGTTCCTGTCCGTCGATGGTTACGGTGATTTCGTTACTCATGGCGCCATCTCCTTTACCGCACACTGTTCTTTCACATCGCAACGCAGACAGCGCCGGCTTTCCTGCAACGCCTCGTCTGCACTGTATCCCAACATGACTTCCGCAAAGTCGTTCCGACGCGTCTTGGGATCGAGCCGGGACGCATCGTTCCGGGCCCCGCCTTCCGGTTCCAGCGGCACCGTGTTGCCGTAGGTGAACGTTTTGAGGACCTGATCCAAACGGTCCTCGCCCATCAGGATCCGGTCGATCGCGCGCGCGGCGGCTTTACCCGTAGCCATGGTAGCGGAAACATTCGACGCGCCCGTGACGAGGTCCCCGCCCGCATGGACTTTGGGCCGGTTGGTCTTGTAACTGATCCGGTCCACGGCGGCCGTGTAGTTCTCGCGCACATGAATCCCGGCGCGACGTAACGGATCGGGATGCGGCTTCTCGCCCACGGCCATGATCACGGCGTCACAAGGCAGCGTGACGAATTCATCGGTCGACACGGGCGTCCGGCGACCGGACGCGTCGAAATCGCCCAGCCTCGTTTTCCGCAGTTCAATACCCGTCACATGCCCTTCGTTATCCACAATGACCCGTTGCGGGGAGAGCAGGAACAGCACTTCCGCGCCTTCCGCTTCCGCATCCTCCACTTCCTCCTGGATCGCCGGCATGTCCTTTCGCTCGCGCCGATACGCGATGACCACTTCCGCGCCAAGCCGCATCGCGGTCCGCGCCGAATCCACGGCGGCGTTCCCGCCGCCCACGACCACCACGCGCTTCCCGATCTCGGGCGGACTGCCGAGCGCGACCTGTTCCAGGAACGTGATGGCATGCCAGACGTCGGGGCCGTCTTCGCCGGTCACCCCGGCCCGCGTCTCGTTCCATGTGCCCATCGCAAGGAATACGGTGTCGTACTCCTTTTCCAGGCTGTCCAACGAAAGGCCGGAACCGAGCTGTTGTTTGAACTGAAAGCGTATGCCCAGATCTTCGAGCACGCCGATCTCCTGTTGCAGGATATCCTTCGGCAAACGGTAATCCGGCAACGAATAGCGCAACATCCCGCCGGCTTCATCGTGTTC
>SKXR01000216.1 GCA_007128275.1 Kiritimatiellia bacterium | reverse complement strand
CAGCCCCCCCCACCCTCGACCACCACATGCCGCGCCCCTTGGGGCGCCCACTTCTCCGGAAACGTCGGCCCCCACAACGACACGGTCGGTATATCCAGCGCCGCGGCCAGATGGATTGGCGCACTGTCATTTCCAATCACCAACGCCGCCTGCTCAATCAAGGCGGCGGACTCCACCAGTGAAAGCGTTCCGGCCCAGTTCTCGCCATTCCCGCGCATCGCATCGCTCACCCGTGCGCACAAGTCTCTTTCGGATGGAGCGCCCAGCAGAACAATCCGAGCATCTCGTTGCCCGATCAACCAATCCCCCAATTCCGCGAACCGCGCCGGCGGCCAGTTCTTGCCGGGCCATCCGCTACCGGGGAAGATGAGCGCCAAGGGCGCTCGTTCTTCGTTCTTCGTTCTTCGTTCTTCGTTATCGGTGACGATCGCCCCTACGGCCTCCGACATCCGACATCCGACTTCCGACTTCTGACTTCCGACACCCGACTTCCGACACCCGACACCCGACACCTTCTCCGCTACTTGTGTGCGGGCCTCTTCCGAAACCGGGTAGAACAGTCTGAGTGGCGGACGTTCCAGCCCCATCAACGGGAGAAAATCCGCCACGGCATCCATTTCGTAATGGCGGCTGTCGAAGGGGAGCGTGCGAAGGGAGGGTGTCGGGAAGTGGCGCGCATCCAGCTTCCATTCGCCCCCGACATACTCGCCGGGCCGGAGTCCGATAATCACGGGCAGTTCACAAAAATGCGGCGCCGAAGGACAAAAGAGCAGATCCACACCTGATCCGCGCACCGCTTCAATCCACTTCCTTTCCTCTCGGACGGCCCGAACAGCCTGACGATTTCCCCGATGGAACTGAACGACGTCCGGTGTCCAATAGTGGACCTCATCAAAAAGATCATACACCTCTACCAGGTCCCGGTTCCACGGCCCCGTCACCAATTCCAATCGCCAGTCGGGCCGCTGGCGTCGGATTTCCGCCACCGTCGGCATGAGATGCAGGAAATCGCCCAGGTGCCCCATGCGAAGGATGACTATTCGTTCTTGGGGCTTCGTTCTTTGTGCTTCGTTCTGGGTTGGGTCTGCGGTTGTGGGTTGCAGGTTGAAGGTTGAGTTCCAATTCTCCGACTTCCCGCTCCCTCCATCTTCAACCTGAAACCTGAAACCTGAAACCTGAAACCTGTCCAATAGCCTTGCATACCTTCTCAGCGAGCGATAGCTCTCCAACCGCGAATGGATCCACCAGGCTTCTCTGAATGGGGTCAGCCCCTGCTGTCGCCGAAGTCTGTCATAGCCCTGATTGGCGTCGTTTACCGGAATGTGTTGCAGGCCATAATCCAAGCCCTCCAACCACTCTCGCAACCTGGCGAAGAATTTTCGGGGGGACATGATCAAGGGGAAATTGGTTAATGCATCAGCCACGGAATACACGCTCTACCTTTCGCGTCTTCATAGGGGTGAAGTGTCCCGCTGATTCGCGCGGCTGTGTGGGATCGTGAACGCGAAATGGGCGAGGCCAAAGGTCCGTGCCATTTCAAGTTCACGCGCCGGTCCAGACTATGCGGCTCATCCGGAGGATTCGCCCTACCTACAGTACAGATGACCATCTGTACTACACACCATCGAAGACTTTTATTGAGCACGATTCATGCTGCGCTGCTCTATGCTTCACCTTCTGCACCGTGGCTTTCTGCTCAAAATCCCTGCCTGCCTAGGCAGGCCAGTTCGCACGCACAGCCAAAGCGGTGTCGACGTCCTCCTCCGGAGGACTCTGCCACCGCAATCCATATTGCCTTTGAGTCGACCTGTTCTGTCCTTCCTTTTGGACTGCGGCGGCAGAGCGAAGCGTCGACGCCGCTTTCGTTTAGCCATGACCAGCTGGGCTGGATTTGATTCAACGCGTTATCGGGTGCTTGCCCTCGGGAGTACACGGCCACTGTGCTTGAATCCGCTATATTCTGTTTCTTGGCAGGATTCTCACCCTCCCCTCGGGCTGGGTTATCCGTACTACAATCCGTCAGAACCTTGTTCTTCGTGCACTACTCAACCTGGACTTTGGCGCATCATAATATATTGCAGTCAACCTACAAAAGGGTACATCTTGGCGAAACTCCCCCTCTCATATCCGTGTAATCAGTGCAATCCGTGGTTTCTTTCTTCTTTGGTTGCGGCTTTGGCGCGCTGTGCATTCTTGGTCGGCCCGAATTTCGGACTCAAGTGCGACTTTCTCCAGACTTCCACACAACCAATGCGGTCCCACGAATGTGGCGCATTGTGCCCAAAGCGGGATGCTCCGGATACAGCTCGTTCATGGCGCGGGTCAGATCCTTCCAGTATTTCGAGCCGTAATCGTGCCACAAGATCAGGCCTCCTTCGGGTTTGAGCAGCTTCAAGGCGGTTTCCGTGTCGTGTTTGACATAGTCGTATGAATGCGCGCCGTCTACAAACACGAAATCCATGCGTCCTTCAAAGGAGGAATAGTCGAACGTTGCGGAATCACCATACCATTGAACAATCTGTGTCGCCCAAGGCGTTCCCGCGAAACGGGTGCCGGAGGCCGCTTTACGAATGAATTTGTCGTCGCCATGCGCGATCCGGTGCGCCGTCCGGTCGGCATCCTCCGCGGGCAGGTCCAGCGTGTGCACCCGGCATTGCGGACCGGCATTGACGGCCATGTTCAAGGTCGTCCGCCCGTCAAAGGTGCCGATCTCAAAACACGCGTCCGGTTTATGCATCGCCATCAACTGGTTGATCACCAGTATTTCGTAGGCCGACACATTCCCGCTCACCACGTCCTGCTCCAAGACGCGCACGGCGGGCGCTTCCGGAAACAGCTCCTTGGCCGTAATCGGCGGAATGAGGAGGGACGGCCCGCTCGGTCCCACGGTCGGCCGCTTTCGCCAGCCGAGTTGATAGGCCGCCTCGTAGCAGGCCGCACGATACCGAGGCAGCCAGCCGGCCAGTGCAAGAAACAGATGGGCCGAGGCCGCCACCGTGTAGCGGGCGATGAACTGGAATATGCGAGACATGGTAGGGACAGGCGCGGGGTCAGGGTGTAGTCGGGGAATTTCTACGCGCGCGGCAGCTGTTCAAGCGTGGGGACGTGCCGCAAGTACAGTCGCGCCAGTTCCATGTCCGTGCGTTTCAACCAGCGGTCCAATTCCAATTGATCCGCTGCCGTATACGCCGGATACCCGTAAAACGCGTGTAAATAGAGCAACGAGGTGGAGGAAACGGACACCACCCCCGCGAGATCCCAGCCGGACACGATGCATTCCACCGGCCATTGTTGGCGTACGCGCAACGGCGTTACACAGTCTTCCCCCAAGTCCTCTTGCAGCCGCGGAACAAAGGACTCGGCTTCCCGCGGATGGTCTTTCCACCACACGCGATAGCCTTTGTCTCGCAGGAGAGACAGGGCCCGTCGATACATGGCGTACTCATCCTCCGTGGTCAGGAACAGCGTGGCAAACGGTTGGGGCAGGAACAGGATGACCTTGTCGCCGGGCGCCGTCGGCGGCTGCACACTGGCCGGCAGCCCGGCGGCCTCCGCAAGAGCGGTGTATCGCGCTCGCAGACAGTCTGGATCCACTTGTTTCACCGGGACATCGGCCAGATACTCCGGCAAGGCCAACAGGCGCCCAAGAAACGTGTACATGACCGACACGCGCCTTACATCGCGCATGCATACCCCCTCCGCCTCCATGCACTCGGGCCGTCTGTTCCAATGACTCATCTCCCGGACCACGGCGCCCGGCCATTGGGACAACTTCAAGGAACGCCATCGCTTCGGGCCGCACATGGCCGGCT
>SKXR01000296.1 GCA_007128275.1 Kiritimatiellia bacterium | reverse complement strand
TCCGGACAGGGCACTTGATCCCGTCTTCCATTTCGATCATCATACACTGGATGCAAACGACGCGTACTCACTATCCCGACCCGGACGACGAACCGACGATCGTCCCGGAGAAAGGCAAGCCATCGCCCCGCGCAGCGGCCGACATCAAAATCACGTTTGAATGTCCAACCTGCCGGGAATCCATCACGACGGAAGCGTCCACCTCCGCGCTGGAGATTTCCTGTCCGCATTGCGGATCGCTGACCATGACGCCCGCGATCGGCATCGGAGCGGGCATGGTGCTCGACGACTTTCATCTGATTCGAAGAATCGGCCGGGGCGCCATGGGCGACGTGTACCTTGCCAATCAGCGGTCCCTGTCGCGCAAGGTCGCCGTGAAGATTTTGGCGCCGGGCATGACTTCGTCCTCCGATCAGGTCGAAAGGTTCCGGCGCGAAGTCCAGAATCTGGCGCGCCTGCATCATCCTCACATCGTCAGCGCCTTCTACGCCGGAACCCATGACGACATCCATTACCTGGCCATGACCTACGTCGATGGCGACAACGTGCACACGCATATTCACGAACAAGGTCCCCTGCCCGAGGAAGAGGCGTTATCGGTCATCTATAAGGTCGCCGATGCGTTGCGGTACGCCTGGGAAGAGTTCGGTTTCATTCATCGTGACATCAAGCCCGCGAACATCATGATCGACAGCGACGGGGAGGTGAAGCTGACCGATTTGGGGTTGTCCAAGTTCGTGTATGAAGAGTCTTCCGCCACGCACGGGCACCGGATCTTCGGAACCCCGCATTACATGAGCCCCGAACAGGCGCGCGGGGAACTGGACCTGGATTTCCGGTCGGACATGTACTCCTTGGGCATCACGTTCTATCACATGCTCGCCGGGCATCCGCCCTTTGACGACGAGGACGTGAGCGATATTCTCAAGCGACAATTGCATGAGAAGCCACCGGCCATTCGCGACGCGCGCCCGGACCTCTCTCCCGGCAGCGAGGCGATTCTCCAGCGTCTGCTCTCCAAGAGCCCGAACGACCGGTACGATTCGTGGGACGCGTTATTGCATGCCGTTTCCGAGACGCTGCTCGCCCTGCCGCCCCTCTCGCATCGCGTCTTATCGCAAGGCTATGCGACGCAGGAAGTATGGCTTGAAACCACGGTGCGCAGAAAACGGCGACGGCGCGTGGTCGCGGGGCTGGCCCTGCTCATCGCAGGCGTGCTGGGATGGTCCGCTTGGGAATATCAACGCTCCGAGCCGCCGGACCCTTCGTTGCCGGATTTCGCTCAACAAGCCTTGGACCGCGCGCGCACGTCGCCGGAACATCTGGATGCGGCCATCGCCACGCTTCGTGAACAAATCCGCCGCGCCGCCGGGGCCACGGAGAGAGCGTATCTGCAATGGTCCAAGCACCGGTTGGAACGGGAACGCAAGCAACGCATTGACGAGGTCTTGGAACATCTGGACGAACGCGCGCGCGCGTATCTGCACGCAGGTCTGCCGGACTTTGCCGCCGCGGTCTACACCGAGTACGACGGGCCGTGGGCCGAAGAATCCCGCGAGGCGCGTCTCGAACGAGCAGAAGCCTATCATCGGCCCGAGCCCGGTAATTGACAACCTTTCCCGTTCTGATATGCTTGGCCGATTATGATACCACAATGGATTATTGAAAAGAAGCGGGACGGCCAAGCGCTTGATCCCGAGGAACTGAAGTTTTTCATCGAAGGCTATACCAAGGGCGACATCCCCGATTATCAAATGGCCGCGATGGCCATGGCCATCTATTTCCAGGGCATGAGCCTCGACGAAACGGCGACGCTGACTGAGTTGATGATGAACTCGGGCGATCTCGTGGATACCTCGTCCATCCAAATACCCAAAGTCGACAAGCATTCCACGGGCGGTGTAGGCGACAAGGTCTCCCTGCTGCTCGCGCCGCTCATCGCCTGCTGCGACGCCGCCGTTCCGATGATTTCGGGCCGCGGACTCGGCATTACGGGCGGTACGCTCGATAAGATGGAATCCATTCCCGGCTACCGCGTCGAACTCAGCGAGAAGGAATTTGTGGACGTCATACAGCAATGCGGCTGTTCCATGATCGGGCAGACGGGCCGACTCGCGCCCGCCGACAAGAAGCTCTACGCCTTGCGCGATGTCACCGCCACCGTACCGTCCATTCCGCTCATCACGGCCAGCATCATGTCCAAGAAACTGGCCGAAGGTATTGACGCGCTGGTGATGGACGTGAAGTGGGGTAAAGGCGCGTTCATGAAGACCTACGAGGACGCCCAAAAGCTCGCCCAGACCATTGTGGAGGTCGGTTCCCGCATGGGCAAAGGCATGGCGGGCCTGATCACGGGCATGAACCAACCGCTGGGCCGCGCGGCGGGCAACACGGTGGAAGTGATCGAATCGATGGAAGCCCTGAAAGGCAACGGACCGGACGACTTGATGGAAGTGACCCTCGAACTATGCGCGCGCATGTTGATGCTCGTCGGGAAAGTCCAAACGAAGGAAGCGGGCATAGCCGAGTTGCAGAAGCACATCGATTCCGGCGCGGCGTTTGAGCGGTTCAAGCAAATGGTTGAACTGCAGGGCGGCGACCCGTCGTGCTTGGATGATTACAGCAAGATGCCCACCGCCAGGATCCAGAAGGCCTTCACGGCTGATGAAGGCGGCTACCTATCGCAAGTCAGTGCCGAGCATGTCGGGCGCGCCGTCATCATTCTCGGTGGCGGCCGATCCAAGACCGACGACCAAGTGGACCACGCCGTAGGCGTCACGGACATCGCGAAAATTGGAGATCAGGTGTCGGCGGGCGATACCCTGCTGACCATTCACGCCAATGACGAAAAGAAATGGGAAGAGGCGAAACAGATGTTGGCCAAAGCGTTTACCTTTTCGAAGGAGAAGGTCACGCCCGAGCCGCTGATCAAAGAAGTGATCTTGCCCAAACAATAGGAGTTTTCATGAATTACGAGTTGCTCGATGAAGCCGTCGCCTTTCTTAAAGGCCGCTGGCCGGACGCCAAACCCACGCACGGGCTGATTCTTGGATCGGGTTGGAGCGAGGTGGTGGATACGTTTGAAATCAAGGACACCATCGAATACGGAGAAATCCCGGGTCTGGGTAAGGCCGGTGTGGTGGGACATGCGGGCAAGCTCTCCTGGGCGGTCGGCGCCGGATTGGAGACCTTCATCTTTCAGGGCCGACGCCACTATTACGAAGGCGTCGGCTGGACGCCCATCGCCATCCCGATCTACACGGTCAAACAGTTCGGCGCAAGCACTCTGGTCTTGACCAACGCGGCGGGTGGAGCGCGGGATAAGATGTCGCCGGGCGACCTGATGATCATTGCCGATCACATCAATAATTTCGGCGACAATCCGTTGCTGGGCGAACACAATCCCACCTGGGGCCCCCGCTTTCCGGACCAGTCGCACGTGTACGATCCCGCCTTGATCGAGTTATTGAAGAAGGCCGGACAAGCTGCGGACGTGCCGTTGACCACGGGCGTATACCTCGCCTCAACAGGACCAACGTATGAAACCCCCGCCGAAGTACGCGCATACAAGGCGATCGGAGCGGATGCGGTCGGCATGTCCACCGTGCCGGAATCCATTCTTGCCAACGCCGCGGGCCTGAAGGTGGCGGGTCTCTCCTGCATCACCAATCTCGCCGCCGGGATCAGCAAAATGGATCTCACACACGAAGAGGTCACGGACACGACCAAACAGACCATGCCGCGCATGAAGAAGGTGCTTGAAGCCTTCTGGAAGGAGATGGCGAATGCCCAGTAAAACCCCCGAAGAACTCTTGCGCATCGCC
>SKXR01000197.1 GCA_007128275.1 Kiritimatiellia bacterium | reverse complement strand
GCGCCGCGCAGTTCGGCGGGAACCATGACGTTTTCCAGGGCGGTCAGCGAAGGGAGCAGGCGGAACGTCTGGAACACAAAGCCCGTGAGTTCGTTGCGTAGCCGGGCCAGGGCGTCTTCATCGCGCTCATGCATCGGCACGTCGTCCAGCCAGATTCGACCCGACGTAGGTCGATCCAGTCCGGCACACAACCCCAGCAAGGTGGTCTTGCCGCTGCCCGACGGCCCGATTACCGCGCAGGTCTGGCCCTCGTCCATGGTGAAGTGGACATCCTTCAGCACGGTCAAGTCGCGGTTGCCGCTGCGGAACGACTTCGAAACGCCCTCTACTCTCAGCATCATAATGTGGTACCTTTCCCTGATACCTGTCAGCTGCGCGCCGCAAAACTGACAGAACAAACATGAAACCATTACTCTACATCATTTCCGCGCTATTTGTCGCCGGTTGTTCGCCCGCGCCCGAAAGCGATGCTCCCGATCGCACGATGCGGCCGCCGCCGGTAGCGGACGACCGGCCCGTGATCCTTTTTCTCGGCGACAGTTTGACGGCCGGCTATTATCTCGACCCGGAAGACGCCTATCCGGCGCTGATTCAGCGGAAACTGGATGACAGGAACCTGCCGTATCGTGTCGTCAACGCGGGTGTCAGTGGGGACACCTCGACGGACGGATTAAACCGTCTCGACTGGGTATTGCGCCAGCCGGTTTCGGTGTTGGTCCTTGCGCTCGGTGCGAACGACGCCTTGCGCGGTCAGCCGGTAGCGCGTATCCACGCCAATCTGGACGCCATCCTGAGCCGGACGCGCGACCGTTATCCCGATGTGCGTTTCGTATTGGCCGGGATGAAGATGCCCGTGAATTATGGCGAACCCTATATCGGCGATTTTGAACGGATGTTTGGGGAACTGGCGGATGCGCATGACGCCGTACTGATTCCCTTTTTGCTCGAAGGCGTGGCCGGCGATCCGGTATTGAACCTGCGCGACGGGATTCATCCGACGGAAGAAGGCCACGAGATCATGGCCGGGACCGTGTGGCGATATTTGGAACGGGTGTTGGAGGGGGTGGCCAGTGCCCGGTGATCGGTGTGCGTAGACGCGGGGCGGGTTCCGGGTTGTAGGTTTTGGGCGGTGGCCGTTCGATGTTGAGTGTTCAATGTCCAACGTGCAACGAAAGATCATCGATCCTTCGCGATCTTCTGTTCAAAACTGAATACTGAACACCGAACACTCCTATTCCACTACGAACCGGTCCCGCAAATCCTCGTCCGGCAAGGGGCACGCATCCATTTTCCCGAACCAGCGATAGCGGTTGCGTGCGATCCAATCGTATATTGCGTCGCGAAGAGGGCGGGGGACGATCCAGAAGATGCGCAGAAGCGGCCACGGGGCGCGCAAGCGCCCCGCAATCCGCAAGGCGGCCGCGCTGCGCGTGAAGAGTCGGTCCTCGTCCGCCAAGATGATCGAACCGGGTTGTTGCTGGTCCATGTCGAGTCGCTTCATGACGGCTTGTCCGGAGGCGGATTGCAACGGGCTGAACAGAAATCGTCCATGCGGATCGCGGCGGGCGATAAAGCGCACGCTCTTATGGCACAAATGGCATACGCCATCGAAGTAGATCACCCGTTTTTCGGCTATACGTTGCATGTGCTTTCGGCGATAGTGCGTGCGATCAGAGGGGTGCGGCCCTCATTCATAATTTGCATGTTCCTAATCGTATCCAAATAAAGCGTAGTCTCACTTTAAGGTGTTGTAGAGGAAAAGGCAATTTGGAAAGGAGCGATCATGGCGCGGGAACGGATATTGGTCGTCGAAGACGAAGAAGATATTCAAGAACTGATCCGGTACAATCTTTCCAAGGAAGGGTTTCAGGTGGATCTCGTGTCCTCGGGGGAGGAGGCGTTGACGATGGCGTCGGCGTCCATGCCGAAACTCATTGTGCTCGACCTGATGTTGCCCGGCGTGGGCGGATTGGAGGTCTGCAAGTTGCTCAAGAACAATCCGAAGACCATGCATGTGCCCGTCATCATGCTCACGGCGAAAAGCGAAGAGAGCGATATTGTCATCGGATTGGAGCTGGGCGCGGACGATTATATCACCAAGCCGTTCAGTCCGAAGGTGCTGATCGCGCGAATCCGCGCGTGTTTGCGCCGTAAAATGGCGGAAGTACCGCCGGAAAATGTGGCCGTGCGCACGGGCAACCTGATTATTGATCCGACGAAACACAGCGTGTCCGTAAAAGGCAAAGCCGTGGACCTGACGGCGACGGAGTTCGGCGTGCTGCATTTTCTTGCGCGCAAACCGGGATGGGTTTTTACACGCCAACAGATCGTGGACGCCGTGAAGGGCGAGGATTATGCGGTGACGGATCGGTCTGTGGACGTGCAACTGGTCGGGGTGCGACGTAAACTCGGACCTTGCGGCGACTACATCGAAACCATTCGCGGCGTGGGCTACCGGTTTCGCGAGTAATGGAGCGTCATGCGTAAGGGAAGTATACTGATACGTTGGGCGAAAGGCTATCTTCTCTGCGCCGCTTTCCTGCTGGTGGTCTATATCGGACTCACTTCAAGAATCTATAGCGGCGATGACCCCGACCTTCTGCGCCGCAATATCGAGTGGTTCGGTTTGGTGGCCATCCTGTTCATGGGCGCGCTGGCATGGGTGCTATGGTTTCCCCTGGCTCGGCGGTTGGAGCGGGTCAGTGATACGGTGAAGGCCTTTGCACAGGGCGATTTCACGTCACGCCTTCCTGCGGATGGCGGGACGGAAGTAGACGACCTGTCGGCGGACTTGAACTGGATGGCGCAGCAACTTCACTGTCGCGCCATTGTGGAGTTGGAGCGGAAACAGCAACAAGAGGCCGTTTTAGCCAGCATGATGGAAGGGGTCATGGCCATTGATTCGGATGGCTGTTTCATCAGTATGAACCGCTCCGCGCGTGAAATATTGCATGTGGCGCAGGAGTCCATTGAGGGCCGTTTGGTCTCGGAAGTGATCCGCCAGGATGACCTGATGCAATTCATCCGTCGCGCGTTGGCTGCGGACACACCCGTGCATGCCGACCTGGTGCTGCGCGGGAACGGCGAGCGCCATTTGGAAGTCGTGAGCAGTACCCTCACCGGTGGTGAAGGACGGCGGTTGGGCGCATTGATTGTCATGAACGAAGTCACGCACATGCGGCGCTTGGAAGGCATGCGTCGGGATTTCGTGGCCAACGTATCGCATGAGTTGCGGACGCCGATCACCAGTATCAAAGGGTTCATGGAAACGCTGCTGGACGGGGCTATGGAGAAGCCCGACGAGGCCCGCCGTTTCCTCGAGATCATCGCCAAACAGGCGGATCGGCTGGACGCCATCATCGAAGATTTACTGAGCCTGTCGCGCGTCGAACAGGAATCCGAGCGGGGCGATATTGCTTTGCAGGAAGGCCGTGTCGCGAACGTCTTGACCGCCGCCGCACAGACGGCCCATCCCAAGGCGCAGGCGCAAAAGATAGCGGTTGAGGTTCTTTGTCCGGATGCATTCACGGCGCGGATCAACGCGCCTCTGCTGGAACAGGCGGTCGTCAATTTGGTGGATAATGCGATCAAATACAGCGACCCGGGAGGACGGGTGAAGGTCATGGCGCAACAAACGGATGACGCCGTGCTGATCAAGGTGGTGGACGAAGGCTATGGCATTCCGTCATCGCATCATGCCCGAATCTTCGAACGGTTCTATCGCGTGGACAAGTCCCGCAGCCGCCGACTCGGCGGGACGGGGCTGGGTCTGTCCATCGTCAAACACATCGCCCAGGCCCACGGCGGAACGGTATCGGTCCAAAGCGCGCCGGGCAAGG
>SKXR01000077.1 GCA_007128275.1 Kiritimatiellia bacterium | reverse complement strand
GGCCTGCTGGTCGGAGAGAATGGCTATCCGATTGGCTATGACATCTTCGAGGGGAACACATTCGAGGGCAAGACGCTCCTGCCAGTGTTGAACGGTATTCAGGAGCGGTATCGCTTTGGTAAACCGGTGGTCGTCGCTGATGCGGCCATGCTCAGTCAGGATAATCTTGAGATGTTGAATCGTCAGAAATACCCGTTTGTTGTGGCGGCCCGGATCCGCAACGAGCCCCAGGCCGTACAGGACGACATCCTTCAAAAGTGCCATGGCCTGACCAATGGCCAGAGCGTGGAGATCATACGTGACGACGGATATCGGTTGATCGTGGCCTATTCCGACCAGCGAGCAAAGAAGGATGCCCACAACCGCCAGCGTGGCTTGGCTCGACTTCGAAAGCAGGTCGGCTCGGGGCGAATGACGAAAGAACACCTGAATAACCGGGGGTACAACAAGTTCCTGAAGCTCACGGGCGAGGTGGCTATTGAAATCGATGAGACAAAGATCGAGCAAGCCGCCCGATGGGACGGGCTGAAGGGATATCTGAGCAACACGAATCTGTCCGCGACGGAACTGATCAAGAACTACGGGCAACTGTGGCATGTGGAAAAGGCATTTCGAATCTCAAAGACCGATCTGCGAATTCGCCCGATGTACCATCGGCTGCGAAAGCGCATAGAGGCCCATGTACTCGTCGCCTTCGTGGCGTATACGATCTACAAGGAACTGGAACGTCGGTTGCATGAAGCTGGTGTCGCGATGAGTCCCAAACGCGCCGCCGAGTTGACGCAAACGATGTATGAGATGAGCTTCAGACTGCCGAACGATCCTCAGAAACAGCAGATCCTTTTGCAAATGGATGCTGAACAACAGCAACTTTACGACATCATCTGCTGAATGGGTGTCCCAATGTGGAACTCAGGCCTTATGCGACAAGCTTCCACGTCCTTACGGACGCGGCTACAGAAGCCGCACGTCGCCGCCGCGGTAACGCGGTGGACGACACGTGGATTGAGATGGAGTAGATCATCGTTGGGCGTATTGTCACCGCACGCGCTCGGATAATCGGATACCCATCGCTTCCTTGCAATCAGCGCCTTGCGGCCATTTCTTAGAGGTACTCGGACGTCAGCTGATTCAAAGCGATTCGCCGGGGCCCGGAACCTTCACGCGATAATATACGGAACCTTCCACCGGGTCCGGGCTGGTCCACGAATTCACGCCGTTCTTCCTCGGGATCACCGCTACGGTCTTCCAGTCGGGCGACACGATGTTGGTGGTGCTCTGGATGACATACGAGGTGGGCGGATGATGCGGGGAGGCACTGCCCACCCATTCGAGGTACGCGCGTTCCATGGGAAGTCCGCTCCGTTGCATTTCCTGCACCGGGCGGCCCACGACACGAAGCTGAGTGATCGTTGCCGTGGTAACGGGCGCGTCGGCCATGGAAAGAATGTAGTTCGACGCGTCCGTACCGGTCACATAGGTCGATGAGGTCAACGACACGGTGTGCGTGCCCGGTTCCGGACTTTCGAAGGACGCCGTCGGTTGCAGCTCCACATCGTCGCCCGACAGGCGATTCATCAACGACAAGCTGTCCTGCGTAATGATGGCGTCGGTCGTTCCGTCATAAACCTTGTCTTCCGCCGTAAAGGAACCGGTCACCGTTAATGGTCTGGGATTGACCGCGACGGTTAACGTGCCGGTCACCGCCAGATAGGAGTCGAGGTCGGCGGGGGTAAACACTACTACCGCCTCGTGCACGCCCGCCGCGGCCGGCACGGTTGCCGATGCGAAGAAGCCGAATACCCCGTCGACGGAAGCCGCGCCACCGGTCAACACGGAAGCGTCCAAGGAATCGCCGTACGTAATCGAAGAAGCCTCGGGCCATGCGAAGACGTCGGACTCGACCGGTATCGTGTTGATGTATTCCCAGCCGAAAGTGGGATAGCTCTCTCCCGGCTCGATGACCCATGTGTGCCCGTCGTAATCGTCCGGGTCGGCAATGTCCAGCGAGGCGAATGTCAGCAGGTCGTACATCTCCGCGGTGGTCTTCCCTTCGCCGCCCTTGCTGACGGTGATCCCGGACGTTTCCGTGTCCCAGAAGGAAGACTCGACCTTCCCGCCTTTCGAGTCCCCGATCAATCCGTTAAGCGCCCAGGCCGGTCCACTGATCTCGCCGGTGGAAAACGAATACCGCACGATCCCTCTATTCGACCCCACCAAACCACCGCCGGCGCCACTGAGTTGAACCGCAGCATGCGAATACGCGTTCTCGATCACGCCGGACTTCGCATTCTCACCGGCCAAACCGCCTGTCGCCCAAGCGCCTTGAACGAAGCCGGTACTGAAGGCGCGCGAAATCAAACCATGATTTTCCCCCGCCAAGGCGCCCGTACGCTGGCCGCCAATCACCGTGGCATTCACCACACCCAGATTCTGCACGGTGGAGCCGACCTCGATATATCCGAACAAACCGACACGCGCCTGGTCCGGCCGGTTGATGTACAAGTCATGAATGCGGTGCCCCTGCCCGTCGAACGAGCCGCGAAAGCGCAGATCCCAAAGGATGTCACCGACCGGGGCAAAACCGCGATATACGCCCGATACCTCGTTCCATTCGGCGGTCGCTGACGCGTCTATGTCGTTCACCAACACATAATGAGCATTCAAGTCGGCCGCCATGGATTGCAGATGCTCCAATGTGGAAACCTGATACGGATCATCCGGCGTTCCATTTCCGGGCATGGACGCAGAAACCGGCCCGACTAATAGGCCAACACCGATAAGTATGTAAATGGGGTACTTCACTGGTCACTCCGAGCGATACGCACAATTCAACTCAAGCTCACATAATGTATCTATTGGGATATAACAACAAGGCTTATCGATACAGGAAATACATCTTCAGCATTTCCACTGTGACCCTATCAGGGGGGATGAGCCGGGCACGAATACGCATGTTTTACACGTAATGCGCTCTTAGACAAATAATTACAGAGTGTAGCCAAGCGTATAGGCATGCAATATAGGGGGACGTATGCGCATGCGTGGCAAGCGGTCATCTCGCACGGTAACGGGTCCGAAAGGGCCTCCCGCATCCCGTTCGGCTTCGCGCAGGGCTAGGCTACAGCCTTTCCGCATTATCCCGTTACGGAAATACGCCGCGCAGTTTGACGGCTGTGGCGACACGGTTCACGCCCAGCATGTACGCCGCGAGTCGCAGGTCGCATTGTTCGCGTTCGGCGATGGCCATGACCTCGTGGAAACTTCGCGTCATGATGCGCGTCAATTCGCGGTCAATACTTTCCAGATCCCAGAAGATGGACTGCAAATCCTGCACCCATTCGAAGTAGGACACGGTCACGCCGCCCGCGTTGGTGAGGATGTCAGGCAACACGAGCACACCGTTTTCATGCAGGATCACATCCGCTTCCGGCGTCGTGGGGCCATTGGCGCCTTCGGCGATGATTCGCGCACGGATGTTTCCGGCGTTGTCCGCCGTGATTTGGTTCTCCAAGGCGCACGGCGCAAGAATCTCCACGTCCAACTTAAACAGGGCCTCATTCGCGGCCGGCTCGCCCGCAAGATGATCGCCCCCGTCGAAACCGGCGATCAAGCGTTGCGGCTGTCGCTCCACATGCGCCAACAACGCGGGCACATCCAACCCCTTCTCATTGAAGAGCCCGCCAGACACGTCGGTTACGGCCACGACCGGACAACCCAACTCATGCAGGTAGCGCGCCAAGGAACTGCCGACATTGCCGAATCCCTGGATCGCAATGCGCGTGTCGGACGGTTTCATCTTGAGATGCTTCATGGCCTCATGAATCACCAGCATCGCGCCTCGTCCCGTTGCCGTGTGACGCCCCAAGCTGCCTCCTATTTCAATGGGTTTACCCGTCACCACGCCCGGCGCGGAGTAGCCGACGCCCATCGAGTAGGTGTCCATGATCCATGACATCACCTGCGGATTCGTATTCACGTCCGGCGCCGGAATGTCTTTTTCCGGTCCGATGATGATCGAAATCTCGGATGTTAATCGGCGCGTCAGTTTTTCGATTTCTTTCAGCGACATCTTGGTCGGATCGCAAACCACGCCGCCCTTCGCGCCCCCGTAAGGGATATTGACCACGGCGCATTTCCACGTCATCCACATGGCCAACGCCTTGACTTCATCCAATGTCACGTCCGGATGATAGCGAATACCGCCTTTGGCGGGGCCACGCTCGAGATTGTGTTGCACGCGGTAGCCTTCAAACACCTCCACCGTGTCGTCATCCATCCAAATCGGCACCGAAACGATCAGGGCGCGCTTGCAATGTCGCAACTTGGCGTGGATGCCCTTGTCGAGATTCAGCTTGTCGGCCACCATGTCAAGCTGTTGGCACGCCATTTCCCAAGGGTTAAACACTGTCATAGCCACTCTCCATGTTGTGATCCGATGCAGACACCATGTCCAGTATGCATCTTGCCCCCGCGACGGGAACGCGGATAGCGGGGACAATCGGTCTCCCCGTATCGGGTTTTTCCCGATGGGACGGCGGCATGTAACGCTTGCGCGGCTCCGGCGTATTTGCGATAGTGCGCGCTCTACTCTATGGTATGCACGTGAAGGGCTTCTGAATCCCATGAAACGATTGATCACCTTAATCCTGTTAGCCTTGTTGGGCCTGCCGCTCGTGTCGGTCGACGCCGCGGACTCCATTCCGGTGGACGGATATGCCGCCACGGTGAACAAACGGGTCATCACCGTGGGCGAGGTCATGTCCGCCCTGCAGCCCATGGAGCGACAACTCCGTACCACCTATACCGGCCGGGAATTGATGACGCGCCTGGAGAACGCGTATGAGCAAGTACTCAACGCGATGATCGAAAATGCGCTGATCCTTGAGGAATTCGAACATAAAGAGGGCCACATCCCCGCCCAGCTGGTGGACGAACACATCCAGGGCATCATCTCGGAGAATTTTCAGGGGGATCGAAATGCGTTTATGGCGCAGCTCGCGGCCGAAGGCATCAGCATGGAAGAATGGAGGCAGGATGTGCGGGAACGACTCGCCGTCATGTTTCTGCGTCGCGAAGAAGTCCTGCCCAACGTAGTGGTTTCCCCGCGTCAAGTTCGCGAAGCTTACGAAAGCCGCATCGACGAATTTACGGAACCGGGCGGAACCCGGGTACGCATGATTATGATCCCGCGCGAGGCTACGGAAGCTCATTCTGAACCCATCGCGCTGGCCCGGCGGGTTCAAGAGGAAGCCGCCGCAGGAGCGGACTTTGCGGAACTGGCCCGCTCCTATTCCCAGGACGCCCGCGCCGAACGCGGCGGAGACTGGGGCTGGATCAATCCGGACATCCTGCGACCGGAACTGGCCGGCGCCGCCGACACGTTGCAGCCCGGACAGACCAGCGATGTTATTGAGACGGCGGAAGCCCTGTATATTGTTCATGTCGAGGATCGCCGCCCGGAATCGGTGATCCCCTTCGCCGAAGTGCGCGATCAATTATACCAGGAAGTGCGCCACGCGGAGGAGCAACGCATCTATCGCTCTTGGATCAACCGCCTTAACGAGCGTTTCCACGTCCATATCTACCCGCTGCCGCGATCCGAACAGGCGTTCTAAATGTCTTACGCCGAACCCGAACGGGCGTGTCGCCGCCGCGGTGACTCGGTGACCGGAGACCGCAACGATGATGAGACCATGAACGCATGAGCAAGCGCCCAGCCATAATCGGAATCACGCTCGGCGACATCAACGGAATCGGCCCGGAGGTTGCGTTGAAAGCCGCCTTCGCCAAACGTCCGCCGGGGACCCGATTGGTATTGATCGGCGATCACGACACCCTGGCCCGGGAAGTGCGAAGCTTGGGTCTCGCGATGCCGCCGGTTTGGTCTCCCGCCGCATCGACCGCCCCCGCACGCGGCGTGACACTATGGAATCCCGCTCCCGAATCCAATCTGATACCCCGGCCCGGGACGTGCGCGGCGGACGCGGCGCGCGCCGCCTACCGCTGGGTTGTGGCCGCGACGGAAGCCGCCCTCCACGGGCACTTGGGCGCCCTCGTCACTGCGCCAATCAACAAGGAAGGCTTCAAAAAGGCCGGCGTGGACGCCCCGGGCCATACCGAACTGCTCGCGGCACTCAGCGGCACGACCCGATTCGAAATGATGTTGTTGGCGGATGATTTTCGGGTGGTGCTCGCCACCCGGCATATCCCCATCAAAGACGTGGCCGGATCGCTGACGCGGAGCGGGGTGCGAAACACGATTGAAATGACCGCGGACGCGTTGCGCTGGCTCGGGGTGCGCAGGAAACGGATCGCCGTGTGCGGGCTGAACCCGCACGCGGGCGACGGCGGCGCCATTGGCCAGGAGGAACGCACGATCATCCGACCCGCCATGCGCGCGGTGCGTCGAAAGGACATCGTGCTGAGCGGTCCCGTACCTGCGGACAGCGTCTTTCGGCAAGTGCGTGAAGGCGCGTACGACGCGGTGGTGGCGATGTACCACGATCAGGCGCTGGCCCCGTTCAAGATGGTCGCGTTCGAGAAAGGGGTGAACCTCACGCTCGGCCTCCCCTTTGTCCGGACCTCTCCGGATCACGGCACGGCCTATGGCTTGGCGGGGCAAGGCAAGGCTGATCCTTCGAGCATGATCGAAGCCATCGCCTTGGCCGCGAAACTTGCCACGCGTCCGAATCCATGGCGCGGGCCATGAAGCGTACGCGGCCATCAGAAATCAAACGGTTACTGGCCGCAGAGGATATCATCCCCAGCCGCGTGCTCGGGCAGAACTTCCTCGTGGACGAAAACATATTGAACATCATTCTGGATTCCGCGCATCTGGCGGAAGACGATGTGGTACTCGAAGTCGGGCCCGGTCTCGGCGTTTTGACCGAACACTTGATTCCACGCGCGCACCGCGTGATTGCGATTGAAAAGGATCCGCGACTGGCCGCCTATCTGCGCGAACAGTTTGGCGCACAGCCCACACTCCATCTCATCGAAGGCGACGCGCTGGATCAGAATCTGGCCATGATGCTGAAGAACGAGCACGTAACACATGTGATATCCAACCTGCCCTATTCTTCCGGAACGCGCATCCTGCTGGAATTGATCGATGCGGAGGATCGTCCGTTGCGCATGATCGTCATGCTGCAAACCGATGTGGCCGAACGGCTCGCCGCCGGGCACGGGTCCAAGGCCTATGGCGTGTCCAGCATTCATGCACAGATGTATTACGATGTGGTCTTGCGCAAGACCGTCAGCCCGTCCTGCTTCTATCCGCCGCCCGACGTGCGCTCCGCCATCGTGGAGTTTTATCGGCGATCCGAACCGCAAATCGTGCTCCGCGACACCGCGCACTTCAATGGCCTCGTCAAATGGTGTTTTTCGCAGCGCCGCAAACAGGTCGGTCGCCTCCTGCTGAACGCGCCGGCGGCGGTCGTCCCCGCCGATAGGGACGTGCCGGCCGTCCTGGAACAAGCGAAGGTGCGTCCCGATCAGCGCCCCGAATCCATTCCGGTCACCGCCTGGGGCGAACTATCCAATCGGCTCTGCGCCCGTTGATCGTCCAGAGCGGCTTTGGTCATACCGTAGCCACACTTCCGCGCTCTCGGCTCGGCGAGACGCCTCGCCCTCCAGGCCCGGGGGAACCGCGCAATCTGGAGGGCGACGCTTTGCGGAGCCGCGAGAACATGCAAGGAACGGCTCGGCAGGAGCGGAGAGCCCTGAATATCCCCTCCTCGGAGGGGTGCCGGTCTCCTCAGCGAAGCGCAGGGTGACCGGCGGGGTGGGTTGGATGATATGTCAGAAAGAATTAGGCATTGGCATAAGTCGATCAGCGAAGGGTATCCGAGCAGGGGTTGACGGATCGTTATTAATCATCTTAAATAACGACATGAATGCACGGGTGCGCGCTGTGTTGACCGATGATGAGGGAACGCCATTTGCCGGGATCGGCGTGATCCGGCTCCTGCGCGCGATCGACGAACACGGCTCGATCAATCATGCCGCCAAGGTGTACGGCTTATCCTACGTCAAGGCGTGGAACATGATGAATCGCCTGGAGAAGAACATAGGGAAAGTGGTGCTCAAGCGAACAAGCGGAGGTCAACACGGAGGAGGCGCGGAGCTGACTCCGTTCGGTAAACGCTTTCTGAAGTCTTTCGAGGCCTATCAGGACCGGATGAGCCGCGCCGCGGAAACCGGCAGGAAACGATTTTTGCACGAGTTGAATAAGGAGGAAGACAAATGATGATGCGACGTATGTGGAGGTGGTGGACCGCGGTATTCCTGGGGGCGGTGATGTTTCTTCCCGCGTGCTCGCGGAAAGAGACGGAGGTGCACCCCACGCTGTACATCGCTGCGGCGGCCGATCTGAAGTTCGCGATGGACGACATGATCGAGCAGTTCAAGGAGCAGCATCCCGGACGCAACGTGGAGGTCACCTACGGGTCGTCCGGTAACTTCTACGCGCAACTAATGAATCAGGCGCCGTTCGACATCTATTTCTCGGCCGACTTGATGTATCCGAAACAATTGATCGAGGCGGGCGTCGCGGAGGCCGACACGCTGTTTCATTATGCCGTAGGTCGCATCGTGATCTGGACCCCGCGCGATTCGCCGATCGACGTGCGGGAGAACGGCATATCCTCCCTCTTCCACCCGTCGGTGGCAAAGATTGCGATCGCCAACCCGCGCCACGCCCCTTATGGCGTGGCGGCCGAAGCGGCCTTGCGCGCGTACGGGGTCTATCATCCCATCCAAGCCAAACTGGTATTGGGAGAAAACATCGCACAAGCCGCGCAATTCATCGAATCCGGCGCGGCGCAGATCGGTGTCATCGCGCTTCCGCTCGCGATTGCGCCCGCCCTGATGGAGAAAGGCGTGTATTGGGAAATCCCGCTCGACCGCTATCCGCGCATGGATCAGGGCGGCGTGATTCTCCCGTGGGCGAGGGATCCGGAATTCACGCGCGCGTTCCGCGATTTTGTGTTGGGCGAACACGGGCGGGCGGTCCTGAAGAGGTACGGGTTCTTCATGCCTGAGGACAAGCTATGATCTGGGAGGCCGCATGGCTGACGCTGCGGCTCGCCTTCTGGACCACGGTCTGGCTGACCGTGCTGGGCATTCCGCTGGCCTATTGGATCGCCACACGGCGCTATCGCTGGACCTTTCTGCTTGAGGCGTTCCTTTCGTTGCCGATCGTCCTCCCGCCCACGGTCGTCGGCTTCTATGTCCTCATGGCACTGGGCCCGCGCGGTCCTCTCGGCGGGGCATGGTTCCAAGCAACCGGCACACCCATTCCCTTCACCTTCACGGGCATCCTGGTCGGCTCGATCCTGTTCAACCTGCCCTTTGCCGTGCGACCGTTCATTTCGGGCTTCGCATCCGTGGATCGCCGGCTCGTGGAAGCTTCCTGGTCGCTCGGCGTATCCGCGCCCCGGACCTTCCTGCACGTCGTGGTCCCGCTAGCTTGGCCGGGCATCCTGACCGGCATGGCGCTGGCCTTTGCGCACACCATCGGCGAATTCGGCGTGGTGCTGATGGTCGGCGGCAACATCCCCGGGGTGACCCAAACCCTTTCGATCCTTATTTACGACGAGGTACAGGCGCTGAACTATGCCGCGGCCCATCGCACGGCGCTCGGGCTTCTAACGTTCTCCTTTGCCGTCCTCTGCGCCATCTTCTCCAGCCAACGAAGGATGATGCCGATATGAGCGCCACCCTGTCCGTCCATTTTGAAAAGCGCTATCCCGACACCACGATTCGCGCGCAATTTGAACAGGAGACCACCGGCTATCGCGCGACCGCTTTGTTCGGCCCGTCCGGCTGCGGCAAGACGACGATCCTGCGCGCCGTCGCAGGACTCGTCCGACCGGAAACGGCGCGTATCGACTGGCAGGACGAATGTTGGACCGACACGCAACGCGGACTGCATATACCGCCCCAACGACGGCGCGTCGGGTTTCTCTTTCAAGATTACGCCCTGTTCCCGCACATGACGGTGGAACAGAATATCGGGTACGGACTTCCGCACAACGCCGATCGACGCCGCGCCGTCGGCGCGATCATGGAACGGTTTCAATTGAGCGGCATGAACCGCCGGCGCACGCACCAGCTCTCCGGCGGCCAACAACAACGGGTCGCCCTCGCGCGCGCCGTGGTGCGACGCCCTCGCTTGCTCCTGCTGGACGAGCCGCTGTCCGCGCTGGACATGAACACGCGGCAACAGGTGCGCCGCGAATTGCGCGCACTGCTGATCGCCGCCAACATGCCCGCCCTGATTGTGACGCATGACCCGCTGGAAGCGATGGCTCTGGCGGACCGCGTTGTAGTCATGAAAGACGGCGCGATTCGCCAACAAGGGCGTGTGGAAGACGTGTTCAGCCGCCCTGTCGACCTGGCGGTGGCGAACATTGTCGGTGTGGAAACGGTTCAGCGCGGCGAAGTGCTGGACATTACGAACGGAATCGCCCAGATACGCGTGGGAACGGCTGTCCTGCGAGCCGTTACCCGCGAGCCCGTCGGGCGAATCGTCGATATCTGCATTCGCGCCGAGGATGTCATGCTCTTTCGCGGCGACCCCGGCCGAACCAGCGCGCAGAATGTACTGAAAGGAAATGTCGCATCCGTCTACCCCGAAGGACCGCTCTTCCGGGTGCTGCTCGATTGCGGATTCCCGCTCACCGCCTTGATCTCCAAGCAGGCGAAACTCGATCTCGACATCGCCGAGGGCGAATCGATCACGGCACTGATCAAAGCGCCGGCGATTCACGTGATCGCGGGGAAGTAAGAGATGCGGTTTGGAGGGCGAGGCTCCTGCCGAGCCGCGCGGAGACAGGGATGACGAACACACAAACCTGTGGTAGGGTACCCGCCGTATGACTTCCTCTCCCACAACCACAAAAGAGCGCGTCGCCGTCGGCATGAGCGGGGGTTTGGACAGCTCCGTAGTCGCATCCCTCTTGAAAGACGAGGGCTACGACGTGATCGGCTTGACCCTGCACATGTTCAAGGAAGGTTCGCGTTGTTGTTCGCTGGAAGATGTGCAACGAGCGCAACGCGTGTGCGAACATCTGGGTATTCGCCATTACACACTCAATGCGGTGGACCTGTTCGAAGAAACCATCATCCGGCCCTTTGTGGACGAATATGCGCGAGGACGAACCCCTTCCCCCTGCGTGCTCTGTAATCAGCATATCAAGTTCGGAATCCTGCACACGCGTGCGCGGCAATTGGGATGCACCCATGTGGGCACCGGCCATTACGTGCGCATTGAAAAGCAGGCCGACGGCTGGCATATGTTTCGCGGACGCGACACGAAGAAGGACCAGTCCTACTTTCTTCACCGCCTTTCCCAGGATCAACTGGAACGCAGCCTGTTCCCGCTGGAAGGATGGAGCAAGGACGAGGTCCGCACCTATGCGCAGGAACGGAAGCTGCCGGTTTCCGTCTCCAGCACCTCCGAGAGCCAGGATTTATGTTTTATCACCGAAGCCGGCCCCGCGCCGTTTGTGGAAAAGTATCGGCCGGACCTCAAGCAGGAGGGCACCATCCGAAATCCGGACGGCGACACGCTCGGCAGCCATCTCGGTATTCATCGTTATACGGTCGGGCAGCGAAAAGGGTTGGGCGTGGCCGCCACGGCACCGCTGTATGTAAAAGAAATCGATCCGGCTACCAACACCGTCTTTGTGGGGTTCCGCGGCCAAGTACAGAGCGAAGGATGCCGCGTGGACGATGTGCACTGGATTGCGGGGCAGGCGCCGGACGAGCATAAGGACTACGCGATTCGCTTGCGTTACCGGCACGGAGGCGTATCGTCACGGTTCACGGCGTTGGATGAGCGCACGCTGCGCGTTCAGTTTCACGAACCCCAATTCGCCGTGGCGCCCGGCCAAGCGGCGGTGTTTTATCAGGGCGACGAGGTGCTCGGGGGCGGATGGATCGGGAAGAATGGTTGATGGTTAATGGGAATGTTGAATGGCGGAAACGTTGACACAGAAAGAGAAAGCAAGGGCGACGCTGAATACCAAGCTGGACGCCTTGCGCGCGCGCTTGCGCGAGATGGGGTCCGTCATCGTGGCCTTCAGCGCGGGGGTGGACAGCACGTTTATCGCCGCCGTGGCCGGGCAGGTGTTGGGTGATCGCGCCTTGGCGGTGACCGCCACCTCCCCGTCATTCCCAGAACGCGAGTTACAGGAGGCGAAAGAACTGGCCGTGAGTCTGGGCTTGCAACATCGTGTGATCCGCTCCAACGAACTGGCCAATCCGGATTACGCCAACAATCCCACCAGCCGCTGTTACCATTGCAAGACGGAACTATACGGCCTATTGCGGCAGATGGCCGACCGCGAAGGGTTCACCCACATCGTAGACGGCACGAACGCCGATGATATCGGCGACTTCCGACCGGGCCGGAAGGCCGCCAAGGAACAGCGCGTTTCCAGCATCCTTCAGGAATTGCAGTTCACCAAAGCGGAAATTCGCGAAGCTTCACGCACGATGGGGTTGAAGACCGCCAACAAGCCTGCGTTCGCTTGCCTGGCTTCCCGCTTTCCCTACGGCATCAAAATCACGGAGGAAGCGCTGAAAGCGGTGGAACGATCAGAGAATCTGATCCGCGATCTTGGGTTTGAGCAAGTGCGTGTGCGCGTGCATAACGATATCGCCCGCATCGAATTACCGCCGGGTGATATCGCACGTTTCCTGGAAGAAGACATCCGCACAGCCATCGTGGCGGGGCTGAAAGCGCATGGCTATCGGTATGTCACCCTCGACCTACAGGGCTATCGCTCGGGCAGTTTGAACGAAGTTTTCCTGAAGCGCACGCTGTGAATTTGATCCTTTTGTCTCCCGAAGAAATCGGCCCTCGCGGAATGGTCACCCTTGCCGACCGCCGCGCGGATCATATCCGTGAAGTACTCCACGGACGCGAAGGCCAATCCCTCCGAATCGGGCGACTCAACGGCGCTCTGGGCACGGGTATGATCAAGACCGTCGGACCGGAAGGCGTCACGCTCCGGTGCTCATTCGCCGAGGCGATGCCCGAGCGGCCCCGCGCGGATTTATTACTGGCCATGCCCCGCCCGAAAGCGATGAAACGGTTGTGGGCGCCGCTGGCGTCCCTCGGCGTCGGACGCATAATCCTGACCAACGCGCAGAAGGTTGAGCGCTACTACTTTGACTCGCATGTCCTGGAACCTGCCTTTTATGCGGAGCAACTGAAAGAGGGCTTGGAACAGGCCATGGACACACGGATGCCGGAGGTCTCGATTCATCGCCAACTCAAGGTGTTGATCGAAGATGAGCTCGACACGCTCGCGCCGGATACATTTCGGATCATGGCTGATCCCTCCGGCTCAACGCGGGTGACCGAGGCGTTACAGGAGAACCCGCATTCGCGCATCCTCCTCGCTGTCGGTCCCGAAGGCGGCTGGTCGGAGTATGAACGTGACCTACTGGCCAAGCGCGGATTTGCCGCCGTGGGCATCGGCCCGCGTATCCTGCGCACCGACACGGCGTGCATAGCCCTTCTGGCCATGGTGCACGACGCCGCACGCGACGCACGGAAACGCTGAGGCGGCCTGCATCTCGCAACACGCCACGCACCGCGCCGTCATCAACAATACGCCGCCACCCCCCTGACGCCGAACCCGCCCGTGCGGAAAAATGTCACACGTGTGACATTTTTCCGCACGGGCGGGTTCGGCGTCAGGGGGGTGGCGGCGTATTGTTGATG
>SKXR01000103.1 GCA_007128275.1 Kiritimatiellia bacterium | reverse complement strand
TGCCGGTCAAGCCAAAGCGGCGTCGACGCTTCGCTCTGCCGCCGCAGTCCAAAAAGGAACGACAGCGCTGGCCGCCTCGAGGGAGTTTGGACTGCGGTGGCAGAGTCCTCTGTAGCGAAGCGGAAGAGGACGGCGACACCGCTTTGGATGAAGACAAGCCACACCGCGCACGTCCAATCCAACGTGGCGTGGCGAACACGTCTTATGCCATGGACACCCGATGGAGCAATCGTTCGGGGAGGATTTCTCGGCATGCCTTACGCGGCGGCTCAGCGAGACGCTTCGCCCCACCTGTCCTTGGCGAGCATGAAACAGAGATGGTGCAGGCAGACTGTAGGGACATAGAAATGCCGGTCATTCTGAGCGGAGGCGAGTCTTCGAACCGGAGTCGAAGAATCTCCTGCCTCGGGCGCGCCCTTCGTCCCTCCTGCCCTTGAAACTGCGACTCGAATGGTAGGGCGAACCGTCCCGGTGAGCCGAGAGCATACACGGAGATTGCGCGGACGAAGTTCTTCTCAATCTCCATCCACGCGCGGTGGCTCAGCGAGACGCTTCGCCCCACCTGTCCTTGGCGAGCATGAAAAAGAGATGGTGCAGAGTGCTATCTCTGGATCCACATAAAATTGATTCAATCCTTTGCCCTGGAATGTTTTATCCACACCGAAAGGATTGCGATGTCGGACGGGTTGACACCGGAAATGCGCGAGGCTTGCCCGAGATTTTCAGGCAGGATCCTCTTGAGCTTTTCACGCGATTCAAAGCGAAGCGCCCTGATGGCGTCGTAGTCCAGTTGGGTCGGTATCCGAATGTGGTCCAGTTGATCGGCCTTGGCGATCTGGGTGAGTTCGCGTTGGATATACCCTTCGTACTTCAGATTGATCTCGATCTGCTGAACCTCGTCGGGAAGAAGGCCGGGCATCTTGTCAGGCAGGTCCGCATAACGCGCGCCGGGCCGCCGTAAGATCTGCGCCAATGACGCTCCGTTGCTGTGCGTGATGCGTAGACGCGCGGTCTCCGCCACAACCCGCGCTTCCATGCGCCGGATCTCCTCAAGCTCCGTTTCCGGCAGAATCCCGATAGCCGTGGCGTGCTGCACCAAGCGGAATGGCGCATTATCCTGCCGCAAGACCAAGCGATGCTCCGCCCGCGACGTAAACATGCGGTACGGCTCGTCGGTTCCCTTGGTGACCAGATCGTCAATCAGCACGCCGATATAACCCTCGTTCCGGCTCATCACAAACGGTGCCTGTCCCCGTAGCTTCCGCGCGGCGTTGACGCCGGCGACAAAACCTTGGCCGGCCGCTTCCTCGTATCCCGTGGTCCCGTTGATCTGCCCGGCCATGTAGAGGTTCTCGATCACCTTCGATTCCAGTGTGTGAAATAGCTGGGTTGGATCCAGATAATCATACTCGATCGCGTAACCCGGCTTCAGGAATTCCGCCCGCTCAAGGCCCGGAATGGACCGAATCATGTCCACCTGAACCTCCTCAGGCAGGCTGTTCGAGGTCCCGTTGGGGTAGATTTCGATGCAGTCACGGCCTTCGGGCTCAATAAACACATGATGCGCGGGCTTGTCCCGGAATTTCACGATTTTATCTTCAATCGAGGGGCAATAGCGGACTCCGGTCCCTTCGATCATTCCTCCGTACATCGCGCTGCGACCCAGGTTTTCCTCAATAATTTGGTGGGTTTTATCCGTGGTATGGGTCAAGAAACAATCGATTTGCCGCTCACCGGGCAGCCATGGCTTCAAAGGGGTTCCCAAATGTTCCACGTGGAACAAACGGGTGTCGGGTTTCGGGTGTCGGGTGTCGGAAGTCGCCATGCCGCCCACACGCGACACGCGACACGCGACACGTTCCTGTTCCACGTGGAACATTTCAAGGTCCCGCTTGGCGGCGCGGGAGAAGACGGGAGGCGGATCGATACCGGGTTGCCGGTCGGTCTTATGATAGTCGATGCTGTCCCGGTGTAGTCTGGGGGGTGTCCCGGTCTTCAGGCGGCCCATGCGGAATTGAAGATCAAGAAAGGTCTTGCTGAGCTGGTAAGCGCCTTTTTCGCCCATGCGGCCGCCGACCATGGTGCGGTCGCCGATATACATTTTCCCGCCCAGAAAGGTTCCGGTGGCGATGATGACGGCCCGGCCTTCGATGCTGGACCCGTCTTCCGTATGGATTCCGCGCAGTTTCCCGTGCTCAATCCATAGGTCGCCGACGGTGGCTTCAATGACCTCTAAGTTGGCGGTTTGCGCAATGACGGCTTGGATGCGCGCGGGAAATGCGGCTTTTTCGGATTGGAGTCGATGGGCCTGTACGGCCGGGCCTTTCCGCGTGTTCAGCGTCCGGAACTGGATGCCGGTGTAATCCGCGTTGCGCGCCAGTTCGCCACCGAGGGCGTCCAGCTCAAAGACGATGTGGGATTTGGCCATGCCGCCGATGGACGGGTTGCAGGACATCCGGCCGATGGCGGTCCGGTCCATGGTAATAAGCCCGGTCCGCATCCCCATACGGGCGGCAGCCAGCGCGGCTTCGTAGCCGGCATGACCGGCCCCGACGACAAGGATGTCATAAACTGGATGATGAGTAGACATGAGCGCGTGATTATAGGCCATCAGACTTCATTTCCCGATACAGAAACGAGAAAAGATGTTGTTCAGGAGCTCTTCCTGGTAGGTCCGGCCGGTGACCGCGCCGAGCTGTTCGAGGGCGGTTCGCATGCGGGACGATGCCAAGGCCACGAGATCCTCGGCGCCGGCCTCAAGCATGGTCCGCGTCTCCTGCAACTCGTCCATGGCCGTGCTCAACAGACGCCGATGCCGCTCGGAAATCGCCGCATGCGGACGCGCTTCCAAATCCATGCGACCCGCCAATATCGAACGGATCATTTCCTTAACCTGTTCTCCATAAGCTGATTGAATAAGGGATGTTTCAATGCTGGGAACACGTGCTGAGAAATTACTGGACCCATCTGTCAAGTCTATTTTATTAAGAAGAAGGAGGGAGCGGTTCGGCGGAAGGGATGCGATGACTTGTTGTTCTTGGTCGTCAATCGGCTGCGAGGCGTCGACCATGTAGATGTGCAAGTCGGCCTTTTCCATCCGCGACCGGGTGCGCTGAATGCCGATGCGTTCAATCTCGCAATCCGTGTCGCGCAAGCCCGCCGTGTCAATCAGACGAATCGGAATGCCGCCAATGACGAGATCCTCTTCTATCGTGTCGCGCGTGGTGCCGGGCGTGCCGGTTACAATGGCCCGGTCATGGCCAACGAGTGCATTGAGCAAGGTGGATTTCCCCACATTGGGTTTTCCGGATATAACGACCAGGGCGCCGTCGCGAAGCAAATGGCCTTCGTCCCACGACGCGATCAACGTCTCCATGCGCGTGACGGCGTCGGCGGTGCGTCGGATGAGGTCGGGCATTACGGTGTCGGGCAATTCGTCTTCGGGAAAGTCGAGCGTGGCCTCGATGTCGGCCGCAATGAGCAGGATATCGTCGTAGAGCGCATTGAAGCGGTCGCTCAGCCGTCCTTCCAGCTGATCGAGCGCGGCGGCGGCGGCGCGTTCCGAGCGCGCGTGAATCAAGTCGAGCACCGCTTCGGCCTGTACCAGATCGATGCGGCCGTTGAGGAAAGCGCGTTGCGTAAATTCGCCGGGATCGGCGGAGCGCGCCCCGGCGTCGAGGGCGCACCGCAAGATGCGGCGCGCACATTGCCGGCCGCCATGGCCCTGAATCTCCACCACGTCTTCGCTCGTATAACTGTGCGGCGCGCGCATGATGAGCAACAGGGCCTGGTCTATAACCTGTTCGCCGTCAATGACATGGCCGATTGCAAACGTGCCGGCGGGGCGCGCGGACGGCGGCTTGCCGCGGCACCGGAAGATCCGGTCGGCCACGGTAAACGCGTCCGGACCGGAAATGCGCACGACGGCGATACCGCCTTCGCCGGGCGGCGTGGCAATGGCCGCTATGGTGTCAGTTGTGTTCAGGGTTCAGGGTTCGGGGTTTGGGGTTCGTGATTCAGGCCTACTGTAGATCGAAAATCGAAAATCGAAAATCGAAAAGATAGTGCGTATTGTCGTTCCGATGGATTAGGCTGACGGCATGATTTCCTTTCGGGAGGCTTTTATCGTCTGGCTGCGGGTTGCGCTCTACAGTTTCGGCGGGCCGGCGGGTCAGATTGCCGTGATGCACAAGATCCTGGTGGAAGAGAAACGCTGGATCAGTGAGACGCGGTTTCTGCACGCGCTGAACTACTGCATGCTCTTGCCGGGGCCGGAAGCGCAACAGTTGGCCACCTACATGGGCTGGCTCCTGCACAAAACCAAGGGCGGCCTGGTAGCGGGCGGCCTGTTCGTGCTGCCCGGGTTCATCGCCATCCTGACGCTCAGTATCCTCTACGCCGTATTTCTGGAAACGGCGTTCGTGGAGGCGCTGTTCTACGGCATCAAGCCGGCGGTGCTGGCGATCGTGATCGGCGCGGTGATCAAGATCGGACAACGCACACTGAAGAACCGCACGATGATCGCGATTGCCGTCCTTTCTTTCATCGCCATCTTCTTCTTCGCCGTTCCGTTTCCCGCCATCGTGATCAGCGCCGGGCTCATCGGTTTCCTCGGCGGCCTGGTGCGGAGCGGCACGTTTCAGGTGGTGGGCGTGGATGCCGCGGAAGTCGACCCGGAAGAGGCGTCCATGGACCATCTACAGCCCGCCGCGCCCCATGCGGGCCGGGCCGCGCGCACGGCGTTCTGCTGGCTGTTGCTATGGCTTACGCCGGTCGTCGTGCTGGTGTTGACGCTCGGACGCGACCATATCTTTGCGCGCGAAGCGGTGTTTTTCAGCAAGGTGGCCGTGGTGACGTTCGGCGGCGCCTACGCGGTGCTGGCCTACATCGCGCAGCAGGCCGTGGAGACCTACGGATGGCTGCAGCCGGGCGAGATGCTGGACGGCCTGGGCATGGCGGAAACGACGCCGGGCCCGTTGATTATGGTCGTTCAATTCGTCGGGTTCATGGGCGCGTTCCGCTTCTCCGGGGCGATGGACCCGGTGACGGCGGGCGTGCTGGCTTCCGTGCTGGTGACGTGGGTCACGTTCATTCCCTGTTTTCTCTTTATTTTCGTCGGTGCGCCGTATGTCGAATCCCTCCGCGGAAACCGGCACCTGACGGCGGCCCTGTCGGGCATCACGGCGGCGGTGGTCGGTGTGATCCTGAATCTCGGTATTTGGTTCGGGCTCAATGCGTGGTTCGGGACCATCGAGGATCTGCGCTGGGCGGGTATGCGCGTGATGATGCCCGTGTGGTCGTCGCTCGATCCGGGCGCGCTCGGTCTTTCCGTGTTCGCGTTCGTCCTCTATTTCGGATGGAAACTGAACATGCTCAAGACCATCGGACTCTGCGTCACGGTCGGGATGCTCTATGCCTATCTTGTGGGATAGCGCACCCGCAGGGGCAGTTCCGTTCTCTGCATCGCATTGAATAAGTGGTGGTTCCCATCTTTCTGGAGGGCGGAGCTATGCGACGCCGGGAACGTGAATGGAGTCCAAACAGTCTCCATTTCAATTCAACGCGACATCACGGGCTCGTATAACTCGCCCCTCCAAGCTGACGGGTTTTTTCGAAGCGGGTTCATACATGCGGAGTTAGGTTGGAGAACGTATTGACCCTAATAGCGCACCCGGAAGAACCGACATGTTCGTTTGACTTCGGAGGCATAAGCGCATATAAATGCCTTATGCGGACAACGTTGGATTTACCGGATCAATTGGCCCGGCGCGCGAAGCTCGCCGCCGTGCGTCGCGGAGTGCCTTTCAAGCAGCTTGTGGCTGAGGCGCTGGAGCAGCAGCTTGAATCGGGCAGGAGTAGAACGGCCGTCTCCCCCCTTTCGCTTCCTCTTATTCGTAGCCGGGAACCCGGCGCCATGAAACTGTCTCCGGATCAAATCGACGCCATACTGTTGAGAGAAGAAATCGCCTCTTATGAAGCGACTGGCCGACATTAATGTTTTGCTGGCCTTGGCCACCGATCGTCATATCCACCACGCGCCCGCACTCGTGTGGTGGAACAGGCTGACGCCGGATGAATCCCTTTGCATCTAAAGGGTTCTCACAGTTCCCCGAACTGAACGCGGAGTGGCCGGCTTGATGAATGAGAATGTGTGGTGTGGCGGCGGAGTCCTCCGAAGGGCAAGCACCGGAAAGCGCATTGGATAAGAGTCCCGCCGAGCAGGTCATGTCCAAGCCAAAGCGGCGTCGCCGCTGCGCTCTGCCGCCGCAGTCCAAAAGGGGGGCCGGTGAGCCGAGAGCGTGAAACAGCTAAGAAGTTCAAGCGCAGAGTACGCTACGACATCCCGCGCACGACCCGACTGTGTGCCGCTCGTAGTTCCGGCGTTAGCCCAAATCTTCGTTCCGGCCAAAGGTCGGTAGCACAAGCGCTCCGGTACGCATGCGGATCGCTGTTCATTCTTGCCGGAATCGTGCGGATAGGCTATCTCTACCGTCGACGAAGGGAGCCTGCGCATGTTTTGTCCGGACTGTAAAAAACCGATGATCATCCTCGAATACAACCACATCGAGGTGGATTTCTGTACGCAGTGCAAAGGATGCTGGCTGGACGAAGGCGAGATGGAACAAATCCTGCGCGGCCGCCACGCGGCGCTGGATTTGGTGGACTGGACCGGCGGACGGAAAGGCGCCCGGCGCTGTCCGCGCTGTGCGGACAAAATGCGCGTGCTCCATCTCCCTGATGGCGGGCCGGAAATCGATGTATGCCCGGCGTCGTGCGGGATCTGGTTCGACCAGGGAGAATTGCGCGCCGCCGTGCGCGCACACGCGCCTGAAAACGAGGCGGCGGACATCGTACAGACTTTGACGGAAATGTTTGGAACACGGGAAGAACCCAAAGAGGAGTAAGCGATGGAATGGATCATTGTACTTATTGTGGTGGCCGTGCTGGCGGTGTGGATCATCAGCATGTACAACGGCCTGGTCCGACTACGGAACCAGGTGCGCAACGCGTGGTCGCAGATCGACGTGCAACTCAAACGCCGTCATGACCTGATCCCGAACCTGGTCGAAACGGCGAAAGGCTACATGACGCACGAGCGCGAAACGCTCGAAAGCATCACCAAGGCGCGCGCTGCGGCGATGGACGCGAAAAGCGTGGGCGACACCGCGAAAGCGGAAGGCCAGTTGCAGGGCGCATTGAGCAAGTTCTATCTGGTCGTTGAAAATTATCCGGACCTGAAAGCGAACCAGAATTTCCTGTCCCTGCAGGAAGAGTTGACCTCCACGGAAAATAAGGTCGGCTTCTCGCGGCAATTCTATAACGATCAAGTCATGCAGCTCAATAACCGCATCGAAAGTGTGCCGACCAATATCGTGGCGGGCCTGTTCCGCTTCGAGAAATCCGAGTTCTTCGAGCTGCAATCGCCGGCGGAACGCGCGGTGCCGAAGGTCTCATTTTGAACCCTGCCGATGGCCGAATGGACGCACAGTGACATCGATTCGGAGAGCCTGCGTCTGAACCGGGACGACCATTCGGCACTCGGCCTTCGGAATTGAGCCTATGTTTGAACTGATCAGAGCCAATAAACGCAAGTCGGCGTGGCTGATCGCCGTGCTCGGGAGCATTTTGATCGGCGTCGGCTACGCGATCGGATTTCTGCTCGCCCCGGAGGATCCGGCGGTGTCGGCGCTCTTTGTCATCATCGCCGTTGTCATCTGGATCGGGATGTTGCTCGCGAGCATGGCCGGCGGGGAAAAGATTCTGCTGAAAACCGCCAAGGCGCGCGAAATCCAAAAGGCGGACGCACCGCAACTCTACAACATCGTCGAAGAAATGTGCATCGCGTCCGGCCTGTCCACCGTGCCGAAGGTGTACATCATCGATACGCCCGACCCGAACGCGTTCGCCGTGGGCCTGAAACCCGAACGCGCGGCGGTGGCGGTGACCACGGGGCTGATGGCGAAATTGAATCGTGACGAACTGCAGAACGTGGTGGCGCACGAGATCGCGCACATCAACAATCGTGACACGCTGTTCATGACGCTCGCCGGCGTGACGGTGGGCGCGATCATCATTCTCGGCGAATTGTTCTGGCGCAGCATGCTCTTCGGCGGTCGCGGCCGGTCAAGCGGCGGCGGTCGCGGTGGCAATCAGGGCGCGGCGGTGGTGATGATCGTGGCGGTGTTGATGGCGATTCTCGCGCCGATCTTGGCGCGTATGTTGTATTTCGCCTGTTCGCGTCGCCGCGAGTATCTCGCCGACGCCTGTGCGGCGCAGTACACGCGCTATCCCGAAGGGCTCGCCTCGGCCCTGGACAAGATCAGCGGGCAGGCGGCTCAACGCACCAAGAAAGCGGAGACCAGCCAAGTGCTCGCGCCGATGTACATCATCAATCCCTTGGCCGCGCGCAGTCGCAAGGCGGGCTGGTTCAGTACGCACCCCGCCACGGACGATCGCATTCGTGTCTTGCGCGGCATGACCTCGAGCGCGTCGCTGGAAGCGTATGAACAAGCCTATCGCGCGCTGCACGGAAAGGAATCCGTGATGACGCCGTCGATGTTGAAACAGTCCAAGGACCAGTCCGTACGCGACGCCTCGAAAGATGCGGACGCCGGCACGCAGCGACAATGGCGCGAGGTGCAGGACCTGTTGCATAAGGTGGACCAATACGCCGTGCTCGCCTGCGCCTGCGGCATGAAAATGAAGTTGCCGCCGGAATACGATCAAGAAAAGGTGGCCTGTCCCAAGTGCGGCCGTGCCCACCCGTTGCCTCCGGAAATGCTCGCCGCCCTCGCCGCCGCGCGGATGGGAAGGAAGTAGGAAGTGTTCGGTGTTCAGTGTTCAGTGGGGCCTCAGAGTAAACTCAGTTTTTTCGGGAATCTGAGAACTTGGTCGACAAAGCTCGCGACAAAGGCCCTGTTTCTAGGCCTTATCGTTGTTCTTTTTCATTTTTCGAACCGTATCATCCTCTCCCCGTCGGGGTGAGGGCGCGTTGCGATTACGATAGGATTAAGATATAGACATTTCACCGAACACCGAACACCGAACACCGAACACTCTCCTCCGTCCAAATCACCTCATCGTGCAAGATCCAAAGTCCATACTGATCCGTAACGCCACCCTCCTTGATCCGAATGCCGGGACCGCAGTCAAGGGCGACCTCTATATAGAAGGCGGCGTGATCGTCCCAACACCCGCCACCCGCCACCCAACACCCGCCACGCCACACCCGACACCCGACACCCGCCCCCCGCCACCCGACCGCAGGCCGGACGCGCGGGTCATTGACGCCGCCGGCCTCTACGTCGCGCCCGGCTTGATCGATGTGCACGTGCATTTGCGCGAACCCGGCGGCGAACAGGCGGAAACGATTGCGACCGGATCGGCCGCCGCCGCGCGCGGCGGATTCGCGACCATCGTCGCCATGCCCAACACGCGCCCCCCGATCGACACCTCCGAACGCGTGGCGTTTGTGCTGGAACAGGGCCGCAAGGCGGGTCATGCCGAGGTCCTGACGACGGCCTGTCTCACGCGCGGTCGGGCGGGCGAAGAAGTCGCGCCGCTCGAGGAGCTGGCGGCCGCCGGCGCGGTCGCCTTTACGGACGACGGAGCGACGGTGCAGGACGACGACGTAATGCGCGACGCCATGCGGCGGGCTGCCGCGCTCGGCATCCCCGTCATGGACCATGCGCAGGATCGTGCGATGGAATTGCGGGGCGGCGCCATGCACGAAGGCGCGCGTTCACGCGCGCTCGGCATCCCGGGCATTCCGTCCGAAGCCGAAATCCGCATCGTGACGCGCGATATCCGGTTGGCGGAAGAGACCGGCTGCGCCCTGCACATCCAGCACGTCTCCTGCGCGGCGAGTGTGGACCTGATCCGCGACGCGCAGGCGCGCGGCGTGCGCGTGACCGGCGAGGCCACGCCGCATCATCTCCTGTTCTGCGACGACGACGTGGATCCGGCTCGCCCCGACCGGTTCAAGATGAATCCGCCGTTGCGATCGGCCCGGGATCGGGCCCGCATACGGGAGGGCGTGATCGAGGGGGTGTTGTCCGTGTTGGCCACGGATCACGCGCCGCATTCGATGACGGAAAAAGCGCGCGGCTTCCTGAAAGCGCCGTTTGGCATCGTCGGGCTCGAAACGGCGGTCGGCGCTTCGTATACGGCGCTGGTCCGTTCCGGACGCATGGATCGCATGCGCTGGCTGCGCGCATGGACGACGCACCCGGCGCGCTTGTTGAAGCGCCCGGCTCCCTCGCTGGCCGTCGGCCAACCGGCGCAGGTGGTCTTGCTGGATTTGGACACGCCGTGGACGGTGGACGCCGCCTCGTTCCGGTCGCTCGGCCGCAACACGCCGTTCGACGGGATGGAACTGGTTGGCCGGGCCGTCGATATGATGAACCTGTGCCCGTGGAGAACATGATTCGAGAGGTAGAACCGTCGCGGTGATCCGCGAGCGCGAACAGCGCTTGAACGTTGAACATCCAACATTGAACGTTCAACGTTGAATGTTTACGACTTCTTCCCCTCCTCCGGCCTGCTCCTGTCGTTCCTTTTTGGACTGCGGCGGCAGAGCGAAGCGTCGACGCCGCTTTGGCTGGGCCACTCCACGCGCAACCCCATATACTCATGAACCTCTGCGTACTCTGCGGTTGAACTTCTTACTGTCCCCGTCGTAGCTCCTGCGAAGCCGGGGACGGGGCGAGTCCTTTGCTCGCCCGAACTGCCCAATTCTGTGCGTTGACAGGTGTTTGAACCCGTGACATGATCTTTGCCACTTGATGGAAAGGAAGCTGGGCTATGGCCGTATTGATTGGAATGTCGCAGGAGGTGAAGGGAACGAACCTGGAAATCGGTTCGGAAAAGATTTCCATTGGCCGTAAATCCGACAACACCATTCCCATCGATAATCCCACGGTCTCCGGACATCATTGCGAAGTGTTTTTTGAAGAGGACCGGTACCAGGTTCGCGATCTCGGTTCCACGAACGGGACGCGCATCAATAACAAGGAAATCAAGGAAGCCAAGCTGCGTCCCAAAGATATCTTGCAGGTGGGTTCCATCGAATTCATGTTCGACGCGGCGCCCGGCGAATTGTCGAGCGATGAACCCGAACAGACCGCCAACGTGGAAGTCGCGCCGGGACCGGCGACGGCGCCCGAATCGTTCGGCAATATTTCCCCGTTTGGCGCCCGCCAATCGGAAAACAAGGGATTCTGGTTCCTGGTGATCGTGGTCCTCGGCTTGGTGGCGCTGGCGGCCGTGGTGATTTTCTTCATCAAACTCATCACCGAATCCTAATGAGGCCTCGTCGTCCGCCTCTCGGATTCACGCTGATCGAACTCATTCTTGCCGTATCCATCGCCCTCATTCTGCTCGGGCTCGTCTTCTCGCTCTATCACACCCTTTCCCGCACCGTGGATGATCAGCGCGTACGGTTGACCGGCGGGACGGCGATGATGCATGCCTTGGAACAATTGACCCGCGACCTAATGAGCTCAATGCCGGTGCCCGGCTACGACGAAGGCGGATTCCTGCTCGAAACGGAGCAAGCCGCGCGCGGCCCGTCATCGCATGTGGCGTTTTGTACCGCGCGATTCCGTCCCGCGAACGAATCCCCGCGTGATCCGGCCGATGACCCGCCCGATCCGCGCGAAGCCAGGGACCTGCGCTGGTTCGACATCGTGGAGGTCACCTATTCGCTGGAGTATGCTCCGCGGGAGCGTGGCCGCCTGATCCGCACGGAACGCCCCCTGACCGGTCCCGCCGCCTTGGAACCCGCGCGGACCAATGTGCTCGCGACCGGCGTCGACCAGTTCCACGTGCGTGTACGCCATGAAGACGAGTGGGTCGATGCATGGGAAGTCGATCCGGACGACGAAGAGGCGGAATGGCCGCGCGCCGCGCGTATCACGGTGGATCCGGACGACCGCGCACGAGGCGCACACGCCCAGACCGTCGATGTCCTGATCCCCGCCGGCTGGACCATGGAACGGGAACCGGCCGGGGAATGAAATCCGGGTGGCGCATGTGGTTGCCCCGGGCCTGGAGGGCGAGGCTCCCGCCGAGCCGCTCCTTGCGTGTTCTTTCGGCTCCGCGAAGCGTCGCCCTCCAGCTTGCGTGGTTGCCCATTCGGACGGCGCAATCGCTTGCGGCGTGCCTCGGATTTCGGTAAGGTCCGTGCTCATGAAGGATAAATCGACCGACCGGATCACGCGGATTGTGGGGCTGGCCCCCGAGGCCGACGACGGCCATGTGCGCATGACGGAAGGCGAACGGTTCCGTATCTGGATGGGCTCCGAAACCACGCATGCAGCCCTGAGCGACTGGTGCGAACGCATCGTCGCCACCCTGAAACGCGAAGGCCGGGGCATGGAGGAGCTGACCGAAGCCGAGTTCGTCGAGCTGGTGACGCGCCTCAACGATGCCGAATCGCCATGAAAATCCTCTTTCTCTCCAGCCAGGTCCCGCACGCCCGCTCCATCGGCGGCCATCAGATAGTCTATCAACGGATCCGGCGACTCATCCGAAAGGGCCATCAGGTCGGGCTCGCCGCCCTCGAGCGCGGCGACACGCAACAAACCGACGACCCGCTCTACAATCAACTGGTACAATGCCGTCGCGTCCCCGCCCCCCCCCGGGGCACCTCATTACGGCGCCTGAAAGATTACGCGTTGTCCAGGGTGCCGCCCCCCTTCTGGCCGTACCGCTCGCGCGCGATGTCCCGCGTGGTCGGCGACATGGTCGAGGAACACCGCTACGACGTTGTCCTCGCCGAATTCTGTTCCATGGGGCAGTACCTTTATCACAACCCGTGGCTGCCCGCCGTCCGCAAGATCATTTCCACCCACGAATGCACCAGCATGTCCGCGCGCACCCCGATGTATCTGCCCGAACGCACCCTGTTCAAGTCGGCTAAAGAACATTTGATCACCCGCGACCTCGCGCGGTTCGAGTTCAATCTGTACCGGTGCGCGGACCGGGTGTTGACCTTGAGCCAGGAAGACCGGTTTACCCTGCTCGCGCACGCGCCGGAATTGCGCGTGTCCGTCGTGCCGGCCGGCGTGGATCTGGAATATTTCTCGCCGCCGATCACGCGCGGATCGGAAGAAAGCATTCTTTTTACCGGCCAATACCAGGACGAACCCAACCGGGACGCGTTTGAATGGTTCGTCGCGCGCGCGTGGCCGCGCCTCAAACAGCAACGGCCCCAGCTTCGCTTCTTCGTGTTGGGCCCGAACCCGACTCCCGCCATGTTCGCCCTCGCGCGCAATAATCCGGGCGTCGAACTGCTCGGCGAAATCAGCGATATCCGGCCGTACCTCGCGCGCGCCAACGTGTTCGTCGCGCCCCTGCGCATGGGCTCGGGGTTGCGCGTCAAGATCCTCGAAGCCATGGCCGCCGGTATCCCCGTCGTCACCACATCCACCGCCGCCGAAGGCATCCCCGTACAGTCCGGCGTCAACGCGATGATGGCCGACGACCCTGCGATCATGGCCGAGTCGATCGATCTGCTCCTCAGCGACCCGGTACTCTGCCGGCGCATGGGCGAACGCGCGCGGGCCATGGTGGTGGAACGATTCAATTGGGACCGGAACATCGCCCTGCTCGAAGACGCGCTGGAAGAAGTGCGGAATAAGAAATGACGGGCGCTGGCAGTTCCGGCTTCAGCCGGAACGAAGATTCCGCCTAAAGGCGGAACTACGAGCATCCCGGAGTCAGGTCATGCATGGGGGCGCTTGT
>SKXR01000158.1 GCA_007128275.1 Kiritimatiellia bacterium | reverse complement strand
TGCGGGGTACCTGGTCCATTTCCGTTACTTGCTGGACACCATGTTGCTGCTCTCGGTGCTTGGCGGGCTGGGGGCGGGCATGACGCTCGACAAACTGTGCGCCGTGCGAACGAAGTGGGTCCGTCCCGTTGCGATGTATGGGGCGCTGGCGGTGCTGATTGCGCTGAACAGCGTGGTCATTTATTCGCTTCCGAAGTGGGGACCGCGCATTCGCCTGTCGCACGTGCGCGCCTTCAGTGCGACGATCGAGGAGCTTGCGGGCCCGAAAGGCTACGTGTTCGCCCATCCCTATTGCCGCTATCTGGCCGACGCTCTGTTGGTCTATACGGATACCCGTCCGCTCTTCGAAGTGACTGATATTCGTCGCGCGATGCATGCGGGCGCTCTCTTGTATATCCATCCCGAGACGCGAACCTATTGGAGGGAACATCTTTTCATTGATTTCCCTGAAACGCTTCTGAGGTATGCGGATCTCGTGCCGATAGAGGTGGAGGGACGAACGGAGGAACAGGTACGACTGGCCACCATTCGCTACTCGCTCTATCGGATCACGCCGTGGACCGACCGGATCCAGGAAGAAACCCTGAGGCGCCATCACGTCCAGGGCAACCTGATGTGGTTGGATTTTCGCCAATCCGATCCCCGTGCGCTTCGCCACGTGCGACGTATCGATGAGCAGGGGAACGTGATTCAGGAATGGACGCTCGAACAAGGGAACGGCTTGATTCCTTTCTATGTGAATCAGCCCGTGCGGCGCCGCGAGCCGCATCGTCTCGTGATCGAATCGTCTTCCCCGCTGCCGCGGGAGTTGTTGACCGCGCCCATCGCCCTGGCCGGTGGGGGATACTTCCCCGTGGAGGGAGTTCGTCGTTTGTCCGTCCTGGACTGGGTCCGCCCGCCCGCCCGCGGGCTCGATCGCGAAAGCCGGTGGGGCGGGATCTTCCAGAAACGCGCTGCCTTTGATCTCCCCACGCCGGTCGGGTGGACGAACGGATCCTATATGGTTTCCTTTACCTTGAAGTCCCGCTGGCCGCAGGATCAGGAACTCATTTCCCGGTATGCGCGCGACGGCGAAGAATGGATGACCTTCACCAACCACCTGCGTTTGGGGCGCATGTACCACGACCTGGTCTTGGAAGAGCCGGACGGGAATCGCATGCTTTCCATTTCCCTTGAAAACGATATGACGGTATCGGATACGAATCAGATCACGATTCTCTATATCGGCGCGCGGGTGATGGAGTAGAGGGTCAATGCAGGTGTAAAGCCGTCACGGCCACGCCCAGAAGGCGGGGGTCCCCCACGCCGAGCAGTTCGCTGGGACTCCACGGGGTGCAGCTTAGCGAGAGCGTGTTTCGTCCCGGCTGCCACACGTCTGCGGGAATTTCAACGCGAAGGATGCTGCCGAAATCCGTCGATAGTTCCTGTGTGTGTTTTGCCAGAGATATGCCGTTCAGGCTGAGATGGATGCCCGCAGGGGGCGCGCCTGCCGGACGCAACGGCAGTAAGGCCACTTCCAGTACCCGTCCATGTACATATTCGCCGGGATAGAGGGCAAACTCGGCCTGCGGTCCCGACCAGCGAAAGCGGCGCATTCGGTGTTGATCCCGTTCGCGATCATGCAAGCCGTCCAGGATGTATGGGGCATCGAATGCGGAACCGATCTCCACCGACCAGTCTCTCGCTGGAATGGGGTGTACGACCAGCGATTGAAGCATGACGTCGGCTTCATCCGGAGTGCCGGCCCGGGAAAGGGTAATGGATTGTGCTTTCGACGTGCCGGTATGATCCAGGGGATGAACAACGGTTACACGCTCCGCGTTCCGTGGCCATGCCACGGAGGTGCGTCCGGCTTCGGACTGGACGCCTATTTCCTCAGGTGGCCCGCGGCGGTGCGCAAACTCCCAGTGCGAGAGCAGGGTGGCCGGCGGGTCGGGCCATGGCGTACAGAGCCTAAACGTCGCCTCCCGCGGCAGGATCAAACCCTTGACCTCCTTCTTGAAAGGTGGAGCAGGATATTGCTCGAACAGCCAGGACACGAACGGGTGTCCATTGGGCGTGAAAGAGTAAGGCACCGGTTCATACGCCGGCAGCAGTTCGGGGCCCCAATTGACGGAATACGGCTTGGCGCTTTCCAAGGTGATCGCATCATAGGCGCGGCTTTGCCGTGGGGGGACATACAATAGAAAGAATCCCGGTCGGTCCATTTCCCGTTCATGATCCCCTTTTATGACTCTTACATGATGCGGAGAGCGGTCATCTTCGGCGGGCGGGAGCGCCACGCGCGCCAGCACGGCGTCATCGGGAAGCGGAACGGGTATCGTCCGACGGTGAAAGACGACGCGATAGAGTAGGATATCCGGCCAGCCGAACTGAGTATGAAGACGAAAGTCTGTTACCGGCCAGCGCGCAACCGGCGCAAAGCCGGCGCAATCCGCCACCGCATCCCGCCATTTCGTGTCCAGACTGTGCCGTTCCGGTTCCATCCAATAAACCGCGCCATGCCGGTCCTTGAGTGCGCGAAGCCGTCCCGTCATATCTGTCCGCTCATCCGGTGCCGGACCCCAGAAAAATTCGGGGGGCTGTGCGGGATGGGGAGTCAGCGTTCGAATGAATTCCGAGAGACGATGGGGCGCGATGATGAGGGCCTCTTCGGGAACTTGTTCAGCAAGGGCTGCTTGGAATCGGCGCGCCTGTTCAAGCCGGAAGAACTCGTGGCGTCCGCCGTGGCTGCCAAGGTTGGGTATGAGCAGGAGCCCGCCGAGCAGGACGATTAAGGAGTTTGCGGTCACCGGGGACAGGCGCGGTTTACGAAGGCGTTCGGGTATCGCTATCAGTAGATTCACCGTTCCGTATGCGGCCACGGGCGCAGCCAGCAGGATTACGACGAAGAAGTATCGCGCAAAGTAGTTCCAGTAGAAACTATACAGGACGAAATACAACAACATGAGTGCAAGCAACAGAATAAGCGGACGGGACCTCTTCGCCAACGCAAAGGCGACGCCTGCCAGCAAAAAGGGGAAGAAGAAGCCGTACAGCAGCCCGGCCATCTCCTTGCCTGCGGTCCAAGCCGTGCGGAACGCATGGGGGATATGCCAGACAAAACCGGGCGCGATCCGTCCTTCGTGCAGCATATAGGGAGAAGGCGCGACTTGGCCATGCTGGAGGTAACTTTGTAACAATAACGGTGACGCACCAATGCTAGCCCCTATGAGAAACGGGAATATCATACGTAGGTGTGAAGTTCCCGTCCGGCGACCCTCGGTCCAGAGATAGAGCGCGACAATGGGTGCGGCGAGCAGCGCCGGTTCACGAATGCAAAAAGCCAGGCCGATCAATAGGCCCGCAAGCAGATGGCGTAGCATCAGGAAACGCGCACGCCGCACGAACGAGGAGCCTACGATCAAAGCCAGACTGCCGAGGAACAGGGTGTGCGCAGGCGCGTCGCGGTAGGGGTTGGCCAGGGATAGCCAGAGGTCCGTTCCGGTCGCGGCAAGAAGGCACATGGCGAAAAAGGCGATCAGCCACGCACGATCGGCGTATCCGGATGCACGTCCGACCCGGTAGGCCACGACCCCCGTCAACGCAATCATGGCCATGACCCAGGGGACGTTGGCAAAAAAGACGTAGAGCGGGCCCGTAACTTTCAGGGCGAGCCATAGATAAAGAGGGTACCCGATTGGGAAACGGAACGGTTCTTGCCCCGATCCCACGGCGCGCCCCAACGCGATCCAGTTGGCCGGATCGGAATAGGGGACCAGGATATAGTTGCGCGAGATGTAGATCAGCACCGCGAGACAGGGCAACAACAGCAGCAACCCCTTCCTAACACCTCGCCCCCCGAGCATCTTGAG
>SKXR01000092.1 GCA_007128275.1 Kiritimatiellia bacterium | reverse complement strand
TGGCGAAGCGGTCGGTGAAGAACCAGAGCAGGCCATCGGTCAGCTTGACGCGTCCGAACGTTCCGGCGAACGCAAAAGAGGGCCAGCCGTGCAGGGCGTTATAGATCCAGAACGGCGCGCTGCCGAGCAGAAAGCCGGCCATACCGGGCAGAAGACGCCACGTGAATACGGAGAAGCGCATGGTGATCAACAGCAACAGGGCTGCGGTCAGGATGGAGGCCGTGGTCAATTGACTGTTCCACCAGGCGAGGCCGGCGCCGATCCCGAGTAGAAAGAAGTCGAGCCCGGCTTGCCGTTGTTCGCGTTCCCAGCGGATGGCCATGCGCGTGGCGGTCCACACCACGAACGCGCCAAGCGTCAGCGCGGACGCGTACGCGCCGCGCGGCGAGGCGCTGTAATGGAAGAAACCGCCGGGCCCGATCACGACGAAGGCGAGGGCGGCGTAGCCGGCCATACGTCCCGCGGCATTGCGCGCCCAGCAATAGACGATGGGCAGCAGCCAGAACGACACAAAGGCCGTGCCGAGACAGACGGCGAAGCCCGACACGCCGAACAGGCGACCGAACAGGCCGCTGAACAACGCTTCAAGACTGCCCATATGCGCCTGGCCATAGAAGAAGACGGGGAAGGCCGCGCCTTCCGCAATGTGCTTGGCCATCAGCGCCACCACGCCCGCGTCGAGGTTGAGATTGTGACGCAGACACCACGCCGCGTAGAGGCGGACGAGCACCCCCGCAAGGAGCAGGATGCCGACGCTGATGAATGCGCGGTGTTGATGAGTGTCCCACTGCTTGTTCATTGTCTTTATGCGATCGGCTCTTCATCGTCCACCGCGTCACCGCGGCGGCTACGCAGTCGCGCCGGCTTCTTCTTGCTCATTCTACAATCTCGATTTCCGTGATGAACGCGCCGCGCCGGTCATGGTCGATGTCCGCTTCGCGTACCCGGATGGTGCGGCGCTGGGCGGGAATCCAAACGCCCGCTTTCAGCGCATAGCGTCCTGTTGCGATATCTTCCGGGATCGGGGTGGGAATGAAGTACGGGTGTAGCCGGTCCTGTTCGGGCGGGACATGCCAGACATGCCGCATGCTCCGATCGCCGTGCAGGGTCGCCGCGCTGTCGCCGTGTCGGATCCCGTGCAGCGACGCCGCGTGCCGGGCGGTGGGCGGATCAAGGCGGGGCGTCTCCCAATAGAGGTTCAGGCCCAGGGCGTCCCCGCGCCGGACCGTGTGGTCGGCGATGCGATAGCCGATGAGGCGCATGCCGTTGGTGAAGCGCACGTTGACCGGGTGCCGCTCGAGTTGGGGCCGCGCTGCGTGGTACGGGGCGAGCATAACTTCCGCGTTCGCTTGTTCGTCGGCGGCGAGGTGTGGCGTGAGCGCGTCCAGTCGTTCGTACGCATACAGACGGCGCGGCGCGGATTGAATGGCGGCGATGTAGTAACGGGCGGCCATCGACCACTGCTCCTGTTCCGCGACACGATCGGCAAGCGCGAGGAACCAGTCGTAGTGCATGGGGCGCAGCGCGTCGGGCTCCCATTCTTCGCTTGCGACCCTGTGCAGCCAATCGGTGATGATGTTGAGCGTGGCGGGCACGTCGGGTGTGATGCGGAGTTCGTCCAGCGTTTGAAAGGACTCGTCCGAGATGTCCACGTGGAGTTGGACCAACCGGTGACTTTGATCAATCTCGAAGCGGTAGGTAACGGTGGCGCGTTCGTCGTCCACGACTTCGTCCACGAGCGGAATTGGGTCGTCCCACGGATCGGTGAGGTGCAGGGTTAACGGACGCACGGTTTCGCTGAAGACCAGTTCCGCCTTGTACACGCCGGGTTCCAGGTGGAAATGGGCGCGCGGCAAGGGTGTATGTTCCTCCTCCAGAATGATTTTCTGCGCCTCGAACAATTCCTCCCGCGTGCGCACGATGCCGGGCAATCGTTCGAGGAAGGCCGTGGTGACGCCGTGCCCATCAAAGAGGTCCGGAGACAGCGCGTCGATTTCCTTTTTGAACGTGTCATCGTCCAGCAAGCGTTCGCCGGACAGCAAACCGCTGAGCAAGCGGGGCGCTTGGTCGCGGTCCGCGTCGAACAATGCGTAGGCCTTTTCGTGCGCGCCGTCATGAAACGCGATCCAGGCCATTTCGTCGTCGGACGTAGCGATGAAGAGACGACAGGTTCCGTAGTCGGCGATGAAGCGGGTGGAGTAGAAATGTCGGTCCGTTCGCGTAAGAAAAACCGGGCGCGGTTGCTCGATCCAGACCCGTCGGGTTTCGTCCGGGTTCAGCCGCAGGGTATGGCGCTTGCCGGCCACGCGTATACGCAGACGTGCGGGTTCCGGACCGGCGTGGATGTGTACCAGAATGCGGTCCAATGGTTCGTCGGACACGATGGTCGGTCGGATGCGATGCGGCGCGGACAGCTCGCGCACTTTCGGGGTGCGCATGAACCACGGCGCGTCGGCGAAGATCACGTTGCTCTCGTGCGGAGACGGAAGGGGTTGAAAGCCGGGCCGCTGAAAGCCCGGTTGCATGAAGCGCGGATCGTTCGGCATGAAGAAATAGAGGTTCCAGTTGCGGAAGACGATGAGTTTGTCGTCTTCGAGTTGTACGGCATGGGAGAAGAAGACGTCGCGTCGCACCTCGGGCCGTTCGTCGCGCGCGAGAACCAGCGCGCGCGTTTCCGCGGCGTCGCGCGGCGTGGTCCAGTCGGAGACGTTGAACGTATAGGCGCGCGTATCGAGCATGAACGATTGGGGGACGTTATCGCGCGCCCACGTTTCGGCGAGATAGCGCGTGTCGTTGTGTTGAAAGAAGAAGATTTCGCGTTTGGCATAGTTGGCGGAATACACGAAGGCCAGCGCGAGCAGGATTATGCCGGCCGGTCGGGCGATGGCGGGTCGGCATTGCGTATAGAAGAAGGAACCGATGGCCGACGCGGCGAGCAGGATGAGCGACGGGGTGGCCAGGGTGTGATAGACGGCGTGGGTAAGGGGTTTCGTGGCCAAGCCCGCCAGGATATAGACCAGCGGCAGGGAGAGCAGAATCCACGTCTCGCGCCGTGTATAGCCGATAAGTACGGCAAGCGCGACCGCGGCGATGATGGCGGGCCCGAGGACGTCGGCTAGGACCGGCATATTGATCTGCATGCCGAGCAGGAACCGCGACCAGAGCGGCAGCTCGGCCATCTCGCGCGTCATGCCGAAACTGGCCGTGTAATCCACAAACTGCAGGATGTCCTTGAACGCGGATTCCGGATAGATCAGCAGGGCGGGGGACGTGACGAGTATGCCGAGGATCAGCATCACGCCCAAGAGGGCCAATCGTCCGATGGACGCCTTGGAAAACAGGTCGCGCGGCGGTCGATACTGCGTGAGGTGCGCCACCAGGGCGGCGATCAGCGCCATGCCGCCGTGATACTTGGCGGAGAACGCCGCGCCGGTCAAAAAGGCGGCGAGTGCGTACAGCCACCAGCGGGGTGCGCGCGCGATGCCGAGCGCGGCGAGGACGGCGCACGTGGCGAAGAAGCTGGTGGCCGTATCGCCGGTGCCAAAATGGGCGGCGGTGATGTCCACGGGGGAAACCGCCATCAACAGCCCGGCGGCGTAGCCGGTGGCGCGATTGAAGTAGCGCGCGCCGGCGAGATACAGCAGGAGCGCAATCATGGCGGACAGGACGGCGTTCTGGACGCGGGTCAACCAGTGGAGTCCGTGCACGTCGGGCTTGATGACGTCGTGCGGCAGCCCGAGATGTGAGCGGGTCTGATGGCGCAGGGCATCGTAGGCCCGCCAGGAAAGCGCCACCAGATGGCTGTTAAAGTACGGGTACCCTTCGTAATCGCGGCCGCCGATGATCGTGTAGTATTCGCCCCC
>SKXR01000281.1 GCA_007128275.1 Kiritimatiellia bacterium | reverse complement strand
CGCACGTCGCATTCGAGGTGAATGATCTGTTGCCAGGTGCCCAGCGCCAGGTTGCCGTCGCGCACGGGGACGGTCATTTCGGGCCCCAGCAACGTCGCCTGCAAGTGGGAATGGGCATTGCCGTCGTGCCAGGTCTGTTCATGCCCGTACTGTCTGCCGGGCGGGATGAGTTTGTTCAGGATGGCGGGCAAATCTTCGACCAAGCCCGGTTCGTATTCGATCATGCCGATGGCGCCCGTACTGCCGACATTAAACGCATGTACGGTGCCGGTCCGGATGCCCGCCCGCGTGACCGCGGCTTGCAGTTGCTCCTCGATACGGTGCATGTCGCCGTGCCCGCTGGTGTTCAGGGTGAATGTGGTCTGATGCACCATCCCGTCATCCCCCGTCCCGTACGCCGAAATATTCTGCGATCTCCGCAATGCGGTTGAGGCGGATGGCCTGCGCGGCGGTCAGGCGGACCTCTTCGATGTTGGTTTCGGAAATCGTTCGTTGAATAGCCGGGATGTGCCGCGCATCCACACTGAAGGTGCGAATGCCGCAGCCCAGCAGGAATGCCGTCATATGCGGATCGGCGGCCGCATCGCCGCAGATCGAGGCGTCGATGCCATGGCGCATCGCCGCTTCCGCGATTTTATGCAAGGCGCGCAGCACCGCCGGGTGATACGGCTGGTAGAGGTCGGAAACTTCCTCGTTGGTGCGGTCCACGGCGAGCATGTATTGGATGAGATCGTTGGTTCCGATGCTGATAAAATCGGCTTCCCGACAAAGATCGTCGATCATTTCGATGGCCGACGGCAGTTCGACCATCAAGCCGAGTTCCGGCTGGCTGTTGTGCGGAATCTTTTCCGCTTCGAGCTCGGCCATGCAGTCGCGCACGATGCTGCAGGCGTTCGTGAAATCATCCAGCGACGAGATCAGGGGAAACATGATGCGGACGGGGTGTTCCGCGCCGGCCCGGAGCATGGCGCGCAGTTGCTGAGCGAAAATGGCCCGGTTGCGCAGCGAGAAACGGATGGCCCGCAGGCCGAGGAAGGGATTGGCCTCGTTGGTGGAATGGGCGTACGGCAACGCCTTGTCGCCGCCTACGTCGAGGGTGCGCAGGGTGATGGGACGCCCCGGCAAGCGCTCCACGATGCGGCTGTAGATTCGATATTGTTCTTCTTCCGACGGGAAATTGTCCCGCACGATGAACGGAAACTCGCTGCGGTACAGGCCGATGCCCTCGGCTTTCAGGCGCACCGCGTGATCGATGTCGCTGAGGAGGTTGATGTTGGCATAAAGCCGGACTCGAACCCCGTCGGCGGAGTAGGTCTCCGATTTGACCACGGGGTCCAGTTGTTCCAGACGGCGCTGTTCATCGATCAAACGGGTGTAGGAATCCAGCACGTCCTTTTCCGGTTCGATAAAGAGGGTGCCTTGAAGGGCGTCAATCAACAGGTTTCTATCTTCGGCGAACTCAAGGAGATCGTCGTTTTCGACGAGTACGGTCGGTATGCGCAGGGACCGGGCGAGGATGGCCACATGCGACGTGATGCTCCCGCTGAGTAGAACGAGACCCGCGGTTCGTTGTGCGGCCAGCTTGAGGAGATCCGACGGCAACAGTTCGCGCGCGATGATGATGCGGCCTTCGTAATCGGCCAGGGCCGGATCATGCGACATCAGGTTCAGGAGCAGGCGGTGGCCGAGATCTTTGAGGTCGAGCACTTTTTCGCGTAGACGCGGGTTCGGGCTTTTCGCGAACAGATTGATGTAGCGATGGACCACGGACGACACCGCTTTTTGCGGGGGGGCGCCTCCCACAATCATCCGTTCGATGGCACCGGAGAATTCCTCATCTTTCAAGATCAGCAGGTGCGCGTTGAAGATCAAGGACGCCACGTCCGACAACCGTTCTTCCAGTTCCTTCTGCAACTCCGCCAACTGATCTTCGGTTTCCTTGAGAGCCCGGTGGAAGTCGTCGAGTGTGCGCGGAGTCGGATCCTCGTCGAACGCGCGGAGCGCCTCGTCGTCGATCATCCCGATGATGGACGCTTTGCCCTGAGCGATGCCTTCCGAGACGGTCTTCCCTTTGATGAATCGGGGCAACTCTTTGGGCGGAGGTTGCGGCAGCCGGCTCGCCTCGTGGATGCTCATTAACAGGTTGGCGTTTTCGATCGTGGTTGCCAACTGGCCGGCAATGGCGCGCAGGGCCTTCACATCGTTCTCGTCGAAATAATTCGGTTCGGGATCCTGGGCGACAAGCACGCCGATCCGTGCCAGGCCGCGGAGGATGGGGACGGCGAGAAAGGCCTCGTATTGTTCTTCCAGGATCCCCGGGATGTACTTGAAGTTGGGGTTCCGCGATCCGTTTGCTTCGCAGATGGGCCGCAATTCCTTCAGCGCGAGGCCCGTGATACCTTCGCCCAGCGCGAGGCGAACGCGTCCGACGGCGGCGGGGCCCAAGCCTTGGGTGGCGCGCAGGACCAGCTCCTGCGAATCTTCGTCGAAGAGATAGATGGAGCAGACCGCAGCCTTCATGTGCCACGCAATGATGCTCGTCGCGGTGTCGAGAAAATCTCCCAAGCTGCTGCTGCGCTCGAACAGACCCGCCAACTCCGCGATATCGCATATCAGATCGACATTATCCTTGCTTCGCATCTCGTCCTTCCCGGTGAAGCGGCGAATCTATAGGGAAGGGGACGGGGAATAAAGCTCAAATTGCGAAAGGGAAGGGGTCAGTCCGCACAGTCTAACATATTGAGCTTACTGGGGTGAGTGGGGAGGTGGCAGAGTGACTGGATGGCGCGGAAACCACGTATCGAATATCCCGGAGCGGTTTGTCACGTATTGGCGAGGGGGAACCGTCGCGACATGATTATCGAACGAAGTGCCCTCGCGCGATGCGAGTTAGGGGTCGCAAGCTGGAAATGTTCATCTGTGCGGACTGACCCCTTTTCCCTTCTCATTGCTCAGAACGCGAAGCAGAATAATGTTCCAGTGCTCTCATACGATCGTCATTCTGTCCTAATGGCGAAGCACCTTGATTGTGAGTCGTTCTGACGGGGTCCAAGACAATGGAGGCGACGCGTGATTCGCGGGCGGGCTTTTTTGATCAGGACTGACCACTTGGCCGCGCATCACGCGCCGCCTCATTCTTAACGATCCGGCGCGATGCGCGCGCCGCATTCGAGGAATGAAAGACATGATACCGACCACAAGGGACCCCATCAGTTTCTGGCTACTAAAGTGGGTGGTATTTATCCATGCCTTCTTCATCGTTTGTCCTTTAGGTTTGGGTCATTATGAAGTTCTTTCCTCCTGGACACGTAATTCCCGGTGTTCACCCCCCTTCTGCTTTTCCGTTCTTCATCCGTGTTCTCGGTGCAATCCGTGGTTTCATTTTGTCTGTTCCTTGTGTTGAGCTTCACTGCGCCTGCGCGCCGATGATCGTCTCCAGCCGTTCCAGCCGCGCCTTCAGCTCCGCGTTCTCCACCAGCAGTTTCTCGACCTCCGACTTCTGACTACCATGCCACGCCGTAGCCTCCTGGCGAAGGCGGGTGACCTCCGAATACAGCCCCTGGATCGCCGCCAAGGCGACGCCGTCGAGATGGAGACTGTTGATGGCGGTGTCGGAAGAGCCGGCGAGGGGGAAGGCGGCATGAAAATCCTGGGCCGTGGGCCCGATATGGCGTTGCGCGTAGCCGGTATAGTTCCACTCGGTCAACGGCAGCGCCGCGACCTTCTCGAGTACCGCATGGGTGTTCACCGGGGCAAAGTCTTCCTTCAAGGCGCGGTCGCTAGAGAACGACCAGCTCCCCGCGCCGGGCGCCCAGGCTACCGTTTGGTTCGCGCCACCCGCGCCCGATGTGAAACGCACCCCTCCT
>SKXR01000173.1 GCA_007128275.1 Kiritimatiellia bacterium | reverse complement strand
GGAACGCCAACTCGCTTGAGTTGAAACTCGAAGACGGCGGCGGTGCAACGTATGGACAACATTTGCCCATGAAATCGGATGACGCGTCATGGTACCGGATGGACATCGCCGTGGCGGACCTGAACTACTGGTGGGGCGGCGAAGAGACGCTCGACCTGTCCAGCGCCGGCTTGAGTTTTGCCATTGTAAAAAGGGACGGCGATCAGGGCGGCGCCGGCACGGTCTATCTGGATAACATCAGCATCCGGGACGATTACTCGCCCGGAAACGGCGTCCATTAATCGTCCTCACGAGCGCGTTCAGCCTTCAGCACATCTTCGCGAATGGCCATGAGGGCGGATAGCCGGACCTCAGGACTTTGTGATTGCCAGTATGCCAAATCCCAGCGATCGGCTTCCGCAAAGTTCGCGGACCGATGGGAAACCATGCGGTGACGGCGCTCAGCCACACGCCGCGCCATGGCCGCATCTGAAAACGACAACGCACTGCTATCATCCATGTGAGCATGTCACCATGGAGCGCAGGGTCTATCAAGCTTCTCGACGCCCTCACAGGGGCGAACGGCAGGGTCAATACGTTCTCCAACCGAACTCCGCATGTATGAACCCGTTTCGAAAGAACCAGTCATCTTGGAGGCGAGTTATACGAGCCCGTGATGTCGCGTTGAATAAAAATGGAGGCGGTGCGGACTCCATTCACGTTCCCGGCGTCGCATAGCTCCGCCCTCCAGAAAGATGGGAACCACCACTTTTTTCAATGCGATGCAGAGAACGGAATGACCCTGGGGCGAACGGCCCCACAGCACCTCGAAATCTTTTCGGAATTTTTCCCCCTTGTCGTGTATCCTATACTGAAAGCGCCTATCCATGTCTTCGGACGGGCGTGTACGCCATCGGAGTCTATAATGATCAACAGAATGTTTTGCCGTGTCGTCTGCTTCCTGCTCATCGGTGTCGCCGGCGGCGCGTACGGCGCCGAACCGCCCCGCTCCGCGGAGGAGGTCCAACCGCTTGAGGTCGGCGCAGTCATCCCCGACGTTTCACTGCACACGCCGGATGGAAAGGCTGTGCGACTGAGCTCTCTCGTGGCGGAACAGCCCAGCGTCCTGATCTTCTATCGCGGCGGTTGGTGCCCGTTCTGCACGGAACATCTATCCGAACTCGTTGAGATTGAGGAAGAACTCATCGAGCGAGGATTCCAATTGCTGGCCATCAGTCCGGACCGACCGGAGAAACTGGTCATCGACGTCGACGGCGTCGAGATCGGTTATCAATTACTCTCGGACGCCTCCATGGCCGTTTCCCAAGCCTTTGGCTTGGCCTTTCGCGTCGATGCCGAAACGGTGGAACAGTACAAGGAATACGGCATCGACCTGGAAGAAGCCTCCGGGCATGATCATCATCTGTTGCCGATTCCGGCCGTGTACCTGGTGGATACGGGGGGCACCATACAATACGCCTACACCAACCCCGATTACCGCACTCGCCTGGACCCGACGGCGATCCTTGAGGCTGCGGATGCGTTGCACACGAAACTGGACGATCTCGTCGAGGGCACCGGCGTAATGGCTTCGTCCTTCCGCAACCTGCTCAACCGGATCGACGATCTGGGCATCATCGGCCCCATCGTCTTCATCCTCGCGTACATCGTCGCCTGCGTATTCTTCATTCCCGGATCCGCCCTGACACTCGGCGCGGGTGCGCTGTTCGGCGTGGTGCGCGGTTCCATTCTTGTCTCCGTCGCCTCCACACTCGGGGCCACCGTCGCGTTCATCGTGGGGCGCTATCTGACGCGCGATTGGGTCGCCCGAAAAATCGAAGGCAACAAGAAATTCTCCGCCATCGACAAGGCGGTCGGCCGGGAAGGTTGGAAGATTGTCGGACTCACCCGCCTGTCGCCCATCTTCCCGTTCAACCTGTTGAATTACGCCTACGGACTGACCAACGTGCGGCTGCGCGACTATGTGCTGGCGTCCTGGATCGGCATGATGCCAGGCACGGTGATGTACGTGTATATCGGTTCACTCGCGCGGCTCGGCGTGGAAGCGGCCGAGACGTCTACCGCCCAAACGGCGCTGCGCATCGTGGGCCTGATCGCCACCATCGCCGTGACAATATTCATCACCCGGATTGCAAAGAAGGCATTGAATGAAAGAGTGGAACAGTAATTTGGAGTGCGGCGGCACGTCTTCGCGACGCCGCTTTCGATGCGGCTTGGCGCGTTGATGCGGCTGAAAGCGGCGTCGCGTCGAAGACTCCTTGCCGCCGCACTCCATATAAAGGACGAAGATGAAACCGTTGATCGAACCCTTTGACACGCACAACCAAACCCTGATCGACAATGTCCATCCGCCCGACTGGACCAATCCGACGCCCGACGGCCCCTACAACCTCGTCGTCATCGGCGCCGGCACGGCCGGCCTGGTCTCCGCCGCGGGCGCGGCGGGCTTGGGCGCGAAAGTCGCCCTGATCGAGCGACACCTGATGGGCGGCGATTGCCTGAACGTCGGGTGCGTGCCGTCCAAAGGGCTGCTCGGACCCGCACACCTCATCGGTCGCGCGCGGGAAGGTCGTGACTTGGGCCTGCTCCTCAAAGACGGATACGACGTCGATTTTCCCGCCCTGATGGATCGTATGCGCAAAATCCGCGCGCACATCAGTCATCACGATTCGGCCAAACGGTTCAAAGACCTCGGCGTGGATGTGTTCATCGGCGAAGGGAAATTCTCCGGGCCCGACACGATCGAGGTCGGCGACCAAACACTGACCTTCAAGAAAGCCGTGATCGCCACCGGCGCGCGCGCCGCCGCGCCGCCGATTCCGGGACTCGACCAGGTGGACTATCTCACCAACGAAACGATCTTCTCGCTCACGGAATTGCCGAAACGGCTCGGCATCATCGGCGCCGGTCCGATCGGCTGCGAAATGGCGCAGGCGTTTGCCAACTTCGGCGCGGAGGTGACCCTTATCGAAGCGATGCACGGCGTGCTGCCCAACGAAGACCCCGACGCCGCGGAATTTGTAAAGGCCGCCCTGTTGAAGAATGGTGTTAATGTCCTTTGTTGCGGGAAGAATCTGGAGATCAAGAAGCAGGAGGACGGGTTCCATCTCGTGCTGGCTTCGCACGACAAGCCGTACGATGTAGCGGTGGACAAGCTCCTTGTCGCCGTCGGCCGCGCGCCGAACATCGACAGCCTGAACCTGGAAGCCGCCGGCGTGAAAGCCCACCAGAAAGGCATCGAAGTGGACGACGCGCTGCGCACGTCCAATCCGGACATCTTCGCCGCGGGCGATGTGGCCTCGAAGTATCAATTCACGCACGCGGCCGATTTCATGGCGCGCATCGTCATCCAGAACGCCCTGTTCATGGGTCGCGCCAAAGCGAGCGCATTGACCATCCCGTGGTGCACCTACACCTCGCCGGAACTGGCCCATGTCGGTCTCAACCCCAAAGACGCGCAGGAACAGGGCGTCGAAATAGACACCTACACGCAACCTTTCGACGCCGTGGACCGCAACATGCTGGAAGGCGAAACCGAAGGCTTTGTCCGCGTCCACACACGCAAAGGGACGGACGACATCGTCGGCGCCACCATCGTCGGCGCGCACGCGGGCGACATGATTCCCGAGATCGTGTTGGCCATGACGCACAAGCTGGGTTTGAAGAAGATCGCGTCGACCATCCATCCTTATCCCACGCGCGCGGAAGCCATCCGCCGTATCGGCGATCAATACAGCCGCACGCGCCTCACGCCGTTTGTGAAGAAACTGATGGGCAAATGGCTCGCGTGGCGGAGAGGCTGAAGGGGGAATGGGGGAATGGTTGATGGTTAATGGTTGATGGTTAATGGTTGATGGTTAATGGTTAATGG
>SKXR01000167.1 GCA_007128275.1 Kiritimatiellia bacterium | reverse complement strand
TTCAAGGTTGAGGCCCGGTTGCACCAGCGGGCGAAGAAAAGAGCGTGAATCAGGTCGGGAACCGAGGCCTTGACCGGATCGGCAAAATGCAGCACGGCCTTCGTTCCCTTGTCGTCTTCTCGATATACGTTCAGAAAGCGGCCTTGCTGAAAGATGGCGTCCCGCGTCCAAGGCGGCGGTTCGCCCGCATCGCGCTTCCGGCGTATGGCTTCCCGCTCGATGCACCAGTCGAAGAAGGCCTTCACCGGGTCTTTGATCTCAAGCCCGTCCAAAGCATCGCGATACGGATTGTCCAATTGCGCTGTCATTCCCTTAGATATATCGTGCCATCCGCAGAAGACGGACGTCTCGACACGGAACCCTCCTTCGCCGTCGCCGGCCTCGGGGGAAGGCACCCGACACCCGACACCCGACACGTTCCACCCTAATACAGCAATTCCACCCAGCGTTTTTGGGCGCTCAAGGCGGCTTTTTGTTGCGCCCACTTTGAGGGGGACCCCGTGAGTGCGCCAAACATCTTGTCGAGATGTTCGCCGATCGCTTTGAGGCCGGCGACGTAGACGTACGTCTTGGGACTGTCCAGCAACGCCAGTAATTCATCGCCGCGTTCGGAGTAGGCCATATCCCATGCGATCGGGTCGGCCCAGTTGGGAGGGGGGCTCAACGACTGCAAGGCCTCAAACGTTTCCTGGTCGAAGTATTGCAGAACGTCCTGGTGCGGGTCGTTCGTGTAGAGCACGTCAAGCCCCGTGCGGGACCCGTAGAATACGCGGACCATCCCTTTCCAGTCGGGCGCATGGCGATGGAGATATTTCACAAACGCGCGGAACGGCGCAATGCCCGGTCCCGCACCGATCAAAATCAAGGTCGCATCGTTTTCTTTCGGAATCTCGAAGGGGATCCCGTGCGGACCGGTAATTTGCAGCGGCTCGTTCGGCGCGAGATCGCACAGATAATTGGAGGTAATTCCCTTATAGACAATGCCTGTATCCGGATGCTTCTGAATGTGTCGACGAACACAGATCGTGAAACAGGGATTGCCCGTCGCGCTCGTTGTCGGGATGTCGGCGACGCTGTACCAGCGTAGATGCCATGGTTCGGGCGAGGAGGCGTGCATGGGCGCCAGGACTCCGATACTCTGGCCCACTTCGCATTGAAAATCCGGTGTTTTCACTTCGAGCACCAGTTCGCGCACTTCGTCCAAGCCCTCGGCCCCTTCGGGCAGGAGATGCTTGTTGGAGAGGACCACGGCGGGGTGATGAACAACGGATTTCGTATCAGAAAGCTGTGTAACGCTCATTTTGACTTCCCTTGGTTTCAGACGCATTGGAACAGATCTGTATGCTATTGGGATCATACCATGCCTCAACAAGCCGTACATCGGGGTATGCGCTGAAGACATGCTAGGGGAAAAACCGATTCCAGCGGGCCGATCTATGTTGATTTGGGGCGGTTACCCACCTATTCTACGCAAGCTTCTGCCCAAAATGGGGCATAACCGAATAACAAAGCATGATTTGGGCATTCACAATCTTATTCACGGTCTGCGCCATTGCGCCGTGGTTGACCAAACGGTTTCCGCACCGGATCGGCTGGATTCTGGGGCTTGTTCCGTTCGGGTTGACCCTCTATTTCGCGAGTTTTCTGCCTGCCGTGATGCGCGGGGAACCGGTGCGACTGGCGTGGGAATGGGTGCCCGTACTGTTCCTGACCTTTTCCGTCTACATCGACGGCTTGGCCCTGTTGTTTGCCCTGCTGATCAGCGGAATCGGCACACTGATCGCGATCTACGCAGGCGGCTACCTGCATGACGACCCGCGCGCGGGGCGTTTCCATTGTTTTCTGCTTCTGTTCATGGGCGCGATGCTCGGCGTGGTGCTGGCCGATAACCTGATCACGCTGTTCATCTTCTGGGAGCTGACGAGTTTCAGTTCATACCTCCTCATTGGCCACAACCACGAGCGCGAACAGGCGCGCACCTCCGCGTTACAAGCCTTGTTGGTGACGGGAGCGGGTGGCCTGTTCCTGATGGCCGGGTTCGTGCTGTGGGGCTTGGCGGGCGGCAGCTTCGAACTCTCGGAATTGCGGGAAGGGTCGCTGATCCTGGCGGATCATCCACAGTACCGCATCATTCTTTTCCTCGTCCTGATCGGCGCCTTCACCAAATCCGCGCAGGCGCCGTTCCATTTCTGGTTGCCGCGCGCGATGGAGGCGCCCACGCCGGCCAGCGCCTACCTGCATTCGTCTACCATGGTCAAAGCCGGTATCTATCTCTTGGCGCGGACAAGTCCTTCGCTCGGCGGAACCACGGAATGGACCGTCATCGTCACGGCGGTCGGCGCGATTACCATGCTGATGGCGGCCTGCATGGCGTTGAAACAGACCGTCCTGAAACCGTTGCTCGCCTATACCACCGTGGGCGCGCTCGGGGCGATGACGATGTTGTTGGGGATGGGCCATCCGGGCGCCGTGACCGCCGCGATGGCGTTTCTGCTCGCCCACGCGCTGTACAAGGCCACCCTGTTCATGGTGGCGGGCGCAATCGACCATGAAACGGGCGAGAAAGATACCGATAAGCTCGGTGGCTTACGTAAGGCCATGCCGTTGATCGCGGGCGCAGCCATGCTGGCCGCGCTGTCCATGTGCGGGTTGCCTCCGTTTATCGGATTCATCGGAAAAGAGATTCTTTATGAAGCCGTCCTGGAAACGACGCGCTGGCCCGCCATCCTGACGGGCGTGTCGGTGCTGGCAAGCATGTTGTTCGTGGTGGTGGCGTTTCTGGTCGGGATTCGTCCGTTTATAGGGGCCACGCGCGATACTCCGAAACACCCGCACGATCCGCCGCCGTCCATGTGGCTGGGTCCAGTGGTCCTGTCCGGATTCGGCTTGTTCTTCGGGCTGTTCCCCGGCGTGGCCGCCCGCCTGCTGGTGGGCCCGTCCACGTCCGCGGTGCTCAACGTGGTCGTGCCGGTGAAACTGAGCTTGTGGCACGGGATCAATTGGCCGCTGGTCCTCAGCGTCGTCACCCTGCTTGGCGCCGTCCTGCTATACTTGGGCCGGAACGCGATCCTGCGGCGCGCAGGGGGCGTGCAGAAACTGGCCGCCGTAGCGGGGGCCGAACGCGTATATTTTGTCAGCCTCAACGGCTTACTCGCCTTCGCGCGCTGGCAAACACGCATGCTCCAAAACGGGCGCCTCCGCTATTATATGATGACCGTCATCGGGACCGCCGTGATTGCGGTCGGTTACAGTATATTCGGACGCGGCAACTATCCCACACTGATGCTGTCCGATCTGGAGGTGCATCTGTATGAACTGATGTTGGCTGCCGTTATCCTCGCGTCTATCATCGCCGCGGTGGCGTTCCGTACACGGCTGGCCGCGATTGCGGCGCTCGGCGTGACGGGCTATTCGATGGCCGTCATCTTCGTCCTCTACGGGGCGCCCGACCTGGCCATGACACAGGTGGTCATCGAGACCTTGACCCTCGTCCTTTTGGTCTTGGCGTTTTATCATCTGCCGCCATTCGTCAGCCTTTCCGGGCGCCGGGGTTTTGTGCGGGACGCCTTGTTCTCCCTGGCCATCGGCGGGGTCATGGCGGCGCTGGTCCTGTTCACCATCGATAGCCCGTATCATGCGCCCATCTCCAATTATTTCTTGGCCCATGCCGTGGAAGGCGCGCATGGACGCAACATCGTTAACGTCATCCTGGTCGATTTCCGCGCGTTGGACACGCTGGGCGAAATCATCGTGTTGGCTCTGGCCGGGGTGGGGGGCTTCGCGTTGCTCAAACTTCACTTGAAGAAGAAGCGAACGGGGGAACCCCTATGAATTCCCTGATTCTCAGAACCGCTTCGCAATATCTGCATCCGCTGCTGTTGCTGTTCTCCGTCTTTCTGCTCTTGCGCGGGCA
>SKXR01000061.1 GCA_007128275.1 Kiritimatiellia bacterium | reverse complement strand
CTTTGACACAATAAAGGCAGCAAGATGGACAATAAGAAGATCAACGTCTGCGTCGTGGGGATGGGCTACTGGGGGAAGAACCTGGTGCGCGACTTTCATAAGCTGGGTGCGCTGCACACGGTGTGTGATGCGAGGCCCGAGGTGGATGCGCTATGCCGGGACAACTATCCCGACGCGCGCTATCGTGCGGCGTACGAAGACGTATTGAACGATCCCGATGTGCAGGCCGTGGTCTTGGCCACGCCCGCCGTGACCCACTTTGATCTGGCGCGCCGCGCGATCCTTGCGGGGAAAGATGTGTATGTCGAAAAGCCCATGGCCGTCACCGCCAAAGACGGCGAAGCGCTGGTGCGCTTGGCCGCCGAACACAAACGCGTGCTCATGGTTGGGCATATCCTTCGGTATCACCCGGCGGTGGTGAAATTGTCCGAACTGGTGAACACCGGCGTGTTGGGCAAGATTCAGTACCTGTACTCCAATCGCTTGAATATCGGGAAGATTCGAACGGAAGAGAATATCCTCTGGAGCTTCGCCCCCCACGATATCTCGATCATGTTGAGCCTGTTGGGCGAAATGCCGACACGCGTGTGGTGCGAAGGCGGCAATTACCTCAATCAAGCGGTCAGCGATGTTACCTTGAGCCATTTTGAGTTTCCGGGCGGTGTGCGCGCGCACATCTTCGTGAGCTGGCTGCATCCGTTCAAGGAACAACGACTGGTGGTGGTGGGGTCGGAAAAGATGGCCGTGTTCGACGATTCGGCGGAGGACAAGCTTGTGTTGTATCCGCATAAGGTGCAGTGGAAAAACCGGGTACCGACGGCCGTCAAGGCGGATGCGGAAGTGGTTTCGATCGATGACGCCCAGCCCTTGTATCTGGAGTGCGCGCATTTTCTGGAGTGTGTTCGCGAGCGGAAGACCCCCTTGACGGACGGGGAGGAGGGGCTTCGCGTATTGCACGTGCTGGAGGCTTGTCAGGTTTCGCTTACACGCAAGGCGGGGGATGCGGTGTCCCCCTCGGAAGTGGCCACACATGATTATTTCGTGCATCCCAGCGCCTTTGTGGACGAAGGCGCGTTGGTCGGCGCCGGTTCAAAAGTGTGGCACTTTTCGCACATCATGAAGGGGGCCCGGATCGGCGAGCGTTGCGTCTTGGGACAAAACGTGAATGTGGATGGCGGTGTGATCATCGGGAACAATGTAAAAATCCAGAACAATGTGTCCGTGTATACCGGGACGACCATCGAGGACGATGTGTTTCTAGGGCCGTCCTGCGTCTTGACCAACGTCACGAATCCTCGCTCACAAGTGAACCGCCATAGCCTGTATGAAAAGACACTCGTTCGGCGTGGCGCCACGATTGGAGCCAATGCCACCATGGTCTGCGGCATTACCGTTGGGCGGTACGCCTTCATCGGGGCAGGCGCCGTGGTGGCGAAGGATGTGACCGACTATGCCCTGGTTCTCGGAAATCCGGGGAAGCAGGTTGGCTGGATGAGCCGGCATGGTCATCGATTGATCAACCCGGACCAGGAGGGTGTGATGACCTGTCCGGAAAGCGGGTTCCGGTATAAGGAGACGGAGCCGGGCGTTCTGAAATGTCTGGACTTGGATGAGGAAATGCCCCTGCCGGAAGCGATGCGCAAAGGGACCAAGACGTATGATGCGTTCAAGGGGTGAAGCGGCCCCTCACCGGAGAAGTCAGAGGTCAGAAGTCGGAAGTCAGAGCGCCGTCGCTTGCGACGCGCCGTGAAGTCCGGAAGCCAGAAGTCGAAGGTCGGAACTAAACACCGAACACTTTCTACTCATGATCGTTAACATCCAGCGCTCACTTGATCCAAATCGGCCGTCGTCCGTATTGGACGTGTGGCCCAGAGACGTGCCCATCCGCCCGGGCCAAACAGTCCTGATCAAGCCCAATCTCGTGCTGCACGAACATCCGCGCGGAGGCGATATCCGCTGCCTGATTGCCCAGAGCGATGTAGTGCGGCAGGTGCTGGACCTTGTGGCGCGGGCACTGAACGGGAGAGGGCGGATCATTCTGGGTGATTCCCCGCTGCAGACCACCTCGTTCGAGCAGGCGTTGGTGGCGTCCGGCATCGGAGCCGCGGTTGCCGCGTTCGAGAAGGAATCGGGGATGACGGTGGAGCTGGTGGATTTCCGGCAGGTTCACGCAGAACGGGATAAACGGGGCCATATCCGGGCGTGGAGGGAAGTACCGGGCGATCCCGCCGGATACGTGACGTTCGATTTGGACGGCCACAGTCTGCTGTGTGCGCACGAGACCGACAGTCATAAGTTTCGCGTATCCAATTACGAGGCGGCGGACACGATGCAGTATCACGGGCGCAACACGCACCGTTACGTAATTGCCAGAAGCGTGGTGGATGCCGATGTGATTGTTAGCCTCCCGAAGATGAAGACCCATTGCAAAGTGGGTGTCACGCTCGGCATGAAGAACTTCGTCGGCACGGTTGGCCGCAAGCAGTGCCTGGCCCATCACCGGGAAGGCGGCGCTGCGCGCGGGGGCGATGAATATCCTGATGCAAGCCGCCTGAAAGGGATCAGTGTGCGATTGGAGAACGCGATTGATACGAGCCGCCATGCCGTGGTGCGCGAAACGCTCAAGCTTGCCTATCGAGTGAATGAACGATTGATCAAGACGTTGGGCTTGAATCCCATTCGGGACGGCGGTTGGCATGGCAACGACACCTGTTGGCGTATGACGCTGGATCTGGTGCGCATTGCCCTGTACGGGCGGTCGGACGGGACGATGGCCGATGAACCGCAACGTTCGATCCTCACGGTGGTGGACGGTCTCATTGCCGGAGAGAACGAAGGGCCGCTGGAAGCGACCCCGGTGGAAGCGAACACACTGGTGTTCGGCGATAACCCGCTCTGGACGGATATCTACACCGCAACCTTGATGGGATTCGACTATCGGAAGATCGCGCTGTTGCGGGAGGCGCTGGCCATGTCGCGGTGGCCGATCTCCCAGGATGCGTCACGAAACGCGTCTGTGAACGGGAAGGAGATGTCGGTGGATGAACTTCGCGAAGCGAATATCCGCATGTCGTTCAGTGCCCCGCTGGGTTGGAAAGGGGTGATCGAGTGTTGACATGATTCATCGCATGATGTATTGTGCCATATCATGAAATCTGAGTTTACAAGGGTTACAGACCGTGGGCAGGTGTCCATACCGGTTGTCGTACGCCGAAAACTGGGTCTGCATCCTGGCGAGCGCATCCGTTGGGAGGTGTTGTCGGACGATTCATGCCGGATTGAGCGCGTATCCGCTCCGGGCAAGGTCGGGGCGCGGGCCATGCGCGGCTACGCGCGGGAGTTCCGTAAAACCCGGACCACAGAGGAGTGGATGCAGGAATTGCGGGCCGGGGACCAAGAGTGATGGCTTGGATCGTGGACACGTGTCTGGTGATCGATGTGTTGGAGGACGACCCGCAGTTTGGTGAGCGTTCCGCCGTTTTCCTGGATGAAATGTCCGTCTCCGGACTTGCGTTATGTCCCGTCAGTTATGTCGAGTTGGCGCCTGCTTTTCTCGGGGATGACGCGAGGCAGCGGGATTTTTTGGATAAGGTCGGTATTCAATACAAGGACGACTGGACATGGACGGATACCTCGAACGCGCATCGAGTCTGGCATGAGCATATTATGGCGAGACGCGATGCCGGAGCCAAAAAACGGCCCGTGGCCGACCTGCTGATAGGAGCATTTGCCCTTCGGTTTGAAGGATTGTTGACGAGGAATGTCGCGGATTTTGCGAAATCGATTCCGGGATTGACTGTTCGAAGTCCCGCTTGATGCGATCGGGATGAACCGAATCATAAAAGCCGGATTGCTGAAGATGGCCGCTGCAGGCGGCCTTTTTACTATGGCGCGAACCCTGACCCGTCATCGCG
>SKXR01000112.1 GCA_007128275.1 Kiritimatiellia bacterium | reverse complement strand
TCCGCCTGCATGAACAATTGCACGAGCCGGACATAGGTTCGGTTCCCGTTTTGCAGGGCTTGCAACCGCCCGTAATCTTCCGTGCCGCGATCTTCGCAGATGCGCAGGAATATGATGCGATCGATAATCTTCTGCACCGCGTAATTCAGGTCGCGCACGGACAGGTCCTTGTTCCGCAGCGCCAGGTTCTTTGCCAGCGCCTCGCGCCAGCGTTCGATCTCCGCCAGAAACGTCTCGTCCACCGCGCCGGTGCCGCGTTTCCCTTTCGAGGTGTCGGCGTATTTATCGAACGACCCTTTCAGCACCGCGTCCCGCGAGAAGATCGAGGCGATCTCGTCCCATTTGTCGGCGTACTGATCGTAGGTGAAATAGAGCGTGCGTCCTTTGGCGGGTTTATCGCCTTTGGCCGGGCGGATGCGGGTATCGTAGACGGCGAGTTCCTCGAAGTCCGACAGGATCGAGAGCGGGAGTTTGGCGGACCAGCCGTAGCGGCGCAGTTGGTAGGCCGGGGCCGAGTCGCCGTGAATATCCGTGGAGGGTTTCTTCGCTTCCACGAAGAACTTGCGGGCGCCGCCGATGCGGAAACAGTAATCGGGCGCTTTCGTGTAGCCGCCCATCTTGATCGCGTCCTCGTGGATCACGTCCTTATAGGCGTCCGCGTAGCCGGATTCGTTGTCCACATCCCAGCCCAGGGCCTTGAAAAAGGGGTCCAGAAATTCGCGGCGCAGCTCGGTTTCGTTGTAGCCGGCGGATTTATAGTGCGCCTTATGCAGCGCGAAGGTCTCCACCAGTTTCTTTATCGTATCCGGCGCGGCCATATCCACTCCTTCACATTTTCCAATCGTTGGAAGGCCAAAGAGCACTGTTTTCCAATCGTTGGAAAAAATGTAGCGGATTTTTCCAATCATTGGAAATTCTTTCCGCACAGACACGGGAGGGGCGGTTTCCATCGTGTTGGCCGCAAGAAGTCGCAAAAAGACGCAAAGGGACAGGTAAGAGATAATAGCTTATAAGCTATTACTCACCGGAACGGACGGGATGGTAATAGCTTAAAAGCTATCGCTTCCTCTTAACAGGCAAGTCCTCCTTGCAAGGATGCAAGGAGCCCCCACTCACCTGATTTCCTTTCGTTATCCTTTTCAGTATCCCGGCGTCGCAGAGCTCCGCCCTCCAGGCGGGTTGACCGGGAGCCCATACCCGCATCCAGCGCGACCGCTTTGGCTATTGACCGGTCCCCTCAGACTATGCGTTTGCCGATAATGGCCGGATTTCTTGCTCAATCCGTTGACAATAGATCATAAGCAGCTTATGTTTGTTCATGTTATGAAAGTGGAGTTGAGAGACTATATGGCGAAGATTGGAAGCCGGGGTGGTCGGAAAAGCCGGCGAAGGCTTGCCCCTGCCGATGCCAGGAAGATGGTTCTGATCCGAGAGATCAGGCGGGCGTATCACGATTTCCATGTCCAGTGCTTCTGGAGCAGCCCGAAAGATTTTCGGCCCGGGCTGGAAGATGCGCCGTGGGTGATCAGTCAATTGCGGAAATCCGGAGGGTTGGCGGGGTGGGAAAGGGCGTCCAAGTTATGCCGTTAACGGATATCCAGCGAAAGGTATTGTCCTTGCTTGCGGTCAATCGGTCGGAGGAGAGTCACCTGGCCGGCGCCGCGGGTCTGCATATGTCAGAGAAGTCCCCCCGCAGGAGCGCCGACATCGACCTCTTTCATGATCGTGAAGAAGCTGTTGCGTCCGCCTTCGCGAAGGATCGCGCACTGCTTGAGGGAAACGGTTATTCCCTGACGTTGCAATTGTCACAACCGGGATTCATTCGTGCGATTGTCTCCGATCGGAAGAACGAGCAAATCCGGGTCGATTGGGCGTATGATTCGGTCTGGCGATTCATGCCTCCGGTTCAATTGGAAGACACCGGCTATGTTCTGCATCCTGTCGACTTGGCTGTAAACAAGGTACTGGCTCTGGTTGGCCGAGAGGAACCTCGGGATTTTATTGATGTCGTGTATCTGCATCAACGTGTACTTCCACTGGGCGCTCTGGCCTGGGCGGCATGCGGGAAAGACCCGGGACTGAATCCACAGATGCTGCTGGAGTTGCTGGCCCGTCGCGGACGCATTCGTCCGGAGGACATGAAGCGCCTTGATCTTGCGGTTGCCCTTGACCCCGTTGAGCAGGAAGGCATTTATCGTGAAGCCCTGCAGCGTGGAAGGGAATGGGTCGCGACGCGACCGGCGGAGGAGGCGGGGTGTCTTTATCGAAGGCCGGATACCGGTCGATTCTTCGCGCCGGAGGGCGATGAGTCCCATGTCGTTCATCGGGGAAGCCGAGGGGGCGTATTGCCGGTTCCGGATTTACAAAAGACCGGTCTGAACCATGCGGATGAACGAGCCGAACTCGAGTCGTTTTTCGAGCAAAGGCTGAAATAGCCGGAAATGATGAAAACCGACATCGTCGATTTTACGGCGCGTGTGGACCACGATGAAACGCCTGCACGACACCGGATTCACTGTATCGGTCGCGCGACAACGCGACAAGGATGAAGACGTCAACGCCGTGGACGAACCCTTCCTCGACCTCATGGAAGCACACGGCATCCCGCGCGACCGCACGATCGTGAGCTTCCCGGATTTCCTGACGCCGGGCAGCACCGGCCACGCGCTCACGGCAATGGCATGATTCATCTCCTATCGTATGTGTTTTCGATTGCTTGCGTCGCATCAGCGCGGACGGTAGATTTCCGTGTCCGGATGCAGGGCCGCCCACGTGAACCAGAAGGTATGCACGACCTGCGCGCCGGACGGCAACTCGACCACACTCACGCGGCCCGATTCATCCGCCTCAAGCAACAGTCGCTCGTTATGGATGCCGTCGTACAGGCGACCGTCTTTCGCGGCCAGAATGGTTTCGACCGGATACGCGCGCGTCACGCGTCCGGCGCGCACCCCCACCACCAACGCCCTGCCCGGCAAGCGTCGATCCGTCTTGGAGACAGGAAACATCGGCACGTTGGACTGGAAATACGCTTCGTACGGATTGCCGGCATAGTCCCGCTGATGTCCCGTCTCGCGCGACATCACCAAGGCCGAAGGGTAGGTCTCCCGCAACGCCTCAACAGGCATGATTTCCCAGGGCAGATGCTTCAATGAGCGACCGGCATACGGACCGCTAATCGCTTGCATGCCCACCTGCGACCACAACGCATTGTGCGTGCGGTCGAACAGCAGGACATTGGATTCGTACAGATAGCCGCTGACCCCGAATTCCAACAGCTCCCCTTCGACGCGACGGTCTACCACAGACACGGAGTCGCAGAGCGGACAATAGATGACGGCCACCGGGGTGTCGCCAACCACATCGTTGACAATCTCGTGCCAGTTCAGGATCGGGATTGGGTATGCGCGCACATCTTCACCGACCCGCACCACGACGACCCGGCTTTCGGGCGCGAGGTACCCCGCGAAATCCAGCTCCACCATCTCGGGCCGGACCAAGGCGGGGATCCCGTCTTTCGGCGGACCGCCGGCGCGCAACGCACTCGAGGAGACGGTGAGGTTGTCGGTATTGAAATAGATCAGGGATTGCGCCGATGCCGACGCGGTTATGGCGGCCATGACGCCGAGGCTCAGCGCTTTTATACGGATTACACGGATCATATTGCATTTCTCCTTTATCGGCCTCTGAATCGGCCATTTTACACGGGGCTCTTCGGATAAGAGTGCCCGACCGCCCCCCCCCTATTCCGCAGGGCCCTTTTGAGAATCGATTGGAATAACGCGCGTCCCCCGCCACCCTCATTGCGAACCTTCAACCCGATTCAAGCGAAAAGGGGATTGTCAGGCGTTCCACAAAGGCCCGGATTTCGTCGCGCACGCGGCGGTAATGAGTCAGGGCTTCGTCTTCGGTCTCTGCCGCTTTG
>SKXR01000008.1 GCA_007128275.1 Kiritimatiellia bacterium | reverse complement strand
GCGTGTGGCATGCTGAAGAACCCTCCCCGTCTATGGTTGGGGCTTGCACCATCGAGGTTTCGCGCTCGCGGCTCACCGGGTTTGCCCTACCATCCGAGCCGCGTTCTCCACGGGCAGATGGGATCGGGATCACTGCGATTCCCCCATTGATTTCTCCTTGCTAGAACCTGGGAAAGGATGTTGGCGGAATTTATGCTGGCATATTCGGCACGGATTTCTATGATGACCGGAAACCGGGGTTGCCCCCTCACATCACCGACTTCAACAGGATCCTTGAATGGCAAAGTATATTTTCATTACAGGCGGCGTGGTTTCATCGCTGGGCAAAGGTTTGACTGCGGCATCCATCGGCCGATTGCTGATCAGCAGGGGACTCTCCATTCGCATGCAGAAGCTCGATCCCTATCTGAATGTCGATCCGGGCACCATGAGCCCATTCCAGCACGGGGAAGTTTTTGTCACCGAGGACGGTGCGGAAACCGATCTGGACCTCGGCCATTATGAACGCTTCACCGGTCAAGAGACTTCGAGGAAGAGCAACTTCACCGCCGGGCGCATCTACTGGGAAGTGTTGAAGAAGGAGCGGCGCGGGGATTACCTCGGCGGTACGGTCCAAATGATTCCGCATATCACCGACGAGATCAAGGCCTGCATCCGGGGATTGGACGAGGACGACGTAGATGTGATCCTCTGCGAAATCGGCGGCACGGTCGGCGACATTGAAGGGCTGACCTTCCTCGAAGCGATTCGCCAGATCGGCTTGGAGGACGGACGCGAAAACGTCATGTACGTGCATCTCACCTACGTGCCGTTCATCAAAGCCGCCGGGGAAGTGAAAACCAAGCCGTCCCAACAGAGCGTCGCCAAATTGCGCGAGATCGGTATTCTGCCGGACGTGCTCATTTGCCGTACGGAAGTGGATTTGCACGACGACGTGTGCAAAAAGTTGTCTCTGTTCTGCAACGTGCCCCGGCACGCGGTGATTGTGGAAAAGGACGTCACCCATAGCGTCTACGAATTGCCCGTGGTCTTGTCGGAGCAGGGGTTGGACGATCTGATCATGGTCCATTTACGGCTGGCGCGTCCACCCGCCAAACTGGATGCATGGCGCGATATGCTCGACCGGCTGATTCAGCCGAAAGGCCGCGTGAAGATCGGCGTGGTCGGCAAATATTCGGAATTGCAGGACGCGTACAAGTCCATCTTTGAATCCATCCAGCACGGCGGACTGGCGCACGCGTTTGGCGTCGATGTCGTCAAGATCCCCGCGGAAGAGCTGGAAGACGGCACCGACCCGGACCGCTTATTGCAGGTGGACGGCGTCCTCGTGCCCGGCGGCTTCGGCGGACGGGGCGTGGAAGGGAAGATTGAAGCGATTCGCATGGCGCGCGAACAGGGCATTCCGTTTCTCGGCATTTGTCTCGGCATGCAATGCGCCGTCATCGAATATGCCCGGGACGTGTGTGGGCTGGAGAATGCGCAATCCACGGAGTTCGATAAAGACACGGCGCATCCCGTCATCGGGCTGATGGAAGAACAGGGACCGGTGGTGGATCTCGGCGGGAGCATGCGTTTGGGTGCGTCTCCGGTTCATTTGAAATCCGGAACGAACATGGAAAAGGCGTATGGCTCGAAGGTCATCCATGAACGACATCGGCACCGGTATGAAGTCAATCCGGCCTACCACGAACAGTTGCAGGCCTGCGGACTCGTCTTTGCGGGCACGAACGAGGCCGGGGACCGGATCGAAGCCGTCGAGGTGGCGGACCATCCCTGGTTCGTCGCCACGCAATTCCATCCGGAATTCAAGTCGCAGCCCCTGGATCCGCATCCCCTCTTCCGCGATTTCATCGGGGCCGCCATTCAACGCGCCGGGGTGCAGTCGTGAGCGCGAATGTGGCGCACGCCTTATGGGAGAAGAACCTCGACTGGGCGCATAAGATCCTTACGCATCCCTTTGTGCAGGGCCTCGGCGAGGGCACGCTTCCGGAGGCCGCATTTCAGGCGTATGTCGCACAAGACGCCTACTTTCTCGAAGCCTTTGCGCGCGCCTATGCGCGGGCCTTGGCCGACAGTCCTGACCGCTACGGGATCTACACCTTCGCGGATCTGATCAACGGGGTTTTGGCCGAGCTGAAATTGCATGCGGGATACGCGGAGAAATGGAACGTGGACCTCGCCGGCGTGCGACCGGTCTCCGCCACGCTCGCTTACACGGATTTCCTGGATCAAACGGCCCGATCGGGCGATCCGGGACTAACCTGTGCCGCCATGACCCCGTGCATGAGGTTGTACGCCTTTCTGGGGCAAGCCCTGAAGACGGAGTTTCCGGATGCGAAGCACCGTTACGCCGAATGGATCCATACCTATGCCGATCCCGGCTTTGACGCGCTCGCAGGGCAACTGGAAACGCTACTCAATCGGTACGCGCCCGAGTCCACCCCGGCCATTGAAACGGCCTATCGAACAGCGATGGAACTGGAATGGGGGTTCTTCGGAATGGCGGATGGTTAAGGTTTCCAATGATTGGAAAAAACCGCTTCAAAAGTTCCAACGATTGGAAAAGTAGGCTGAAAATGTTTCCAACGATTGGAAACCACCTCATCAACCATCAACCATTCTTCCTTACGTTCGCAGCGCGGCGGCGATGATCTGGATGTCGGACACGTTGCGGATGCGCAGATTGGGCCGGTCGGTTTGGACCAGGTAAGCGCCCTTGTAGAGCTTCTCGGGGAAATCGGACTCTTCGACCTTGGTCTTGCTCTTGCCCATTCCGAGAATCTTTTCCAACTGATCCCGTTTAATGGCGACAGGCATCTCCAAAGCCCAAATGCTGTTCCCGTTCATGCTCTTTGTGGCTTTCAATCCCTTGGGCACAATCGCGATAGGCACATCCATCTTTTCGGCCGCCGCCGCCAAACCGTATCGTTTGGCGCCCTTAATGGTCTCCGAGATCACGTGCGGGGTCACACAGGGTTGCGAGGCCTCATGAATCACAATAATAGAGGGGTTTTCGTCTTCCAGCGCGTTCAGACCCGCTTTGATGGAGCTGGTCTTCTGAATGGCGCCGCCCACAATCTTTTTCAGTTTGGGGGTACCGTACATGCGCGCCATGCCCACCACGGAATCCAACCGATCTTTGGCGGCCACCACAACCACACCGTCAATCTCCCGACACCGTTCAAAGGCAATCAGGGAATGGGCTAGAATGGGTTGTTCCCCCAGTTGCAGGAAGGCCGTATCCACATCGGCGGCGATTTGCTCAGATTTACCGCAAGCTAGAATGATCGCCCACGCGCTATGAGATTTGATTACAGATGACACATTACTGCTTCCTGCCCCTGCGGGCCTAGACACTGAATCGTACGTTAACAAGTGAGGCTATAGAGTTTCTCTCTCTCCGTCAAGAAATTTTGGCAACTCCATGCACCCCAATATTTTACTTGATTATCCTGTCAACTAAAAGGTGTAAAGCATGAGGTAAATAGCGACGCCGGTGACGGATACGTACATCCATACCGGCCAAAGCCAGCGGGTTATTTTCACGTGTTTTACGAAATTTTTCTTGTATGCGTGCCAAACGGCGGCCAAACAGCCCGGAACCACGAGCATGGCGAGCGGGATATGGGTGAATAGGATGAAAAAGTAGAGCGCGCGGAGTAGACCGCCCCGCTCGTAGCGGGTGACGGCGCCGACGTTGAAGTGATAATAAAGGTAAAAACCGAGAAACACGGCCGAAACGGTGAGGGCCGCGATCATGGCCTGCATATGGTGTTTCCGATCGCCGCGGCGAATGAAGATCCAGCCCGCAAGGAGAAGGCAGGTGGCGACCCCGTTCAAGGAGGCGTTAATGGTCGGGATAGTCGTTAATTCGATCATGTTTCGTTCAGTCTGCCCTTCGGAAAGTGTCTGTCCCTATCGTCTC
>SKXR01000233.1 GCA_007128275.1 Kiritimatiellia bacterium | reverse complement strand
TTTTGCTATTTTTATTGCTCTCATTTCTGAGAGCCCATACACAAGCTCCAACAAATCGCACCGCTTCAGGTTCGAAGCAGTGCATTCATCGTGAGTTATTCTGTTTTCAAAGAACGTAAAGACAAAAATCACCTGTCCACTGAGCACAGGGATTACATCAATGGAGCCAGTAAAAGAACTGTATGTACCAACAATGTGAAGCAAATATCTCCGAAATCCGCTTCCCCGTCAACAGATAAATGAAAAAAATGTTCTTTTCCCTCCACGATAAGGGACAAAATTGGCGGAACCCGCCTGAAATCAATCCGGTAGGGACTCGGTAAAAAATGGCCAAACCCCGGGAATCGAACCGACACGCAGAAAGCCGACAGCCACGAGGCTAGTCCGCAAGGTCCACGGCGATGTCCACGACCCGCGGTACGCGCCCGCGCTCTTCAGGCAAGGGCGAGAATCGAATCCATACATAACGCAGATAGGCCGGCTCATCGCGGTGGACGTCGCCCACAGGAAACCACGTGCGACCGTCCCGGCTTCCGACAACCGCCGTATGGGGCACCGAATCAGACGCATGCATCACACGCACATGCTCCACCGCAAGCACCCGTTCATACGCCCATGCCAACCACCAGCGATCAGCACCCGCATCCCCTATCCATGCGGTGGACGGGTCGTTATCCACCGCACGACGAGCACCGTGACCGTCATCCCAATCCCCGCTGGACCATACCCCAATAGGCCGTAAGAAAGCACGCTCCTGCGCCGCCGGCTTGCTCGCAGCACCCTGCGAGACGATTTCGATCCCGTTGATGAACGCGGCGCCGCGCGTCGGCGTGAATCGCAACTGCAACCCGTTGCCATCCACCGTTACCGGGAACTCACGAATCAACGCCCGATCCCTGCCACCGGCCGCACGGAACACGTCAAAATTGCTGAGAACCCGGATCCCTTCGAGATCCACGTGAAACCGTATAAAGCCGGTTCTTGCCGAAACCGGATCGGAAAAATGAAGCCGGACAAGATGGGGCCCCGGCGGTATGTCGGCGAAACTATAATTGAGTTGCCGCCCCAGGCGCACGGCACGCACGGAACGCCACACGGCCTGGGGGACATTGCCCGCGCCCCGGATATCCCGCGAGACCCGGTAGGTGGCGGATCGTCCAACGTGGCCTCGATCCGATAACCACTCTCCCGCCCCGGAACCGCCGCTGTTGACGCGGATGACATCGGCCGCTTCCCCACCCGCAAAGGTCCAGTTCAGGGTGATATTGCCCGAAGCGCCTCCGTACCCGTCCACCGCAATCCGATACACGACGCCGGCCACAGCGGTGAACGAGACACGACTCTGCAATCCGCCGCCGGCATCATCGTTGGCCGCCACCAGCGAAAGGGCTCCGAGCGAACCGCCGGTGTAGACCGCCAGCAATGTATCAAAGTTGCTGCCGAACGTGTCGAACGTGGCCTGCCCATTCGCGGGCGCCGTCCAGCGCCACCAAACAGACCGCCCCCCCGCATTGCCCGCGTGATTCGGCTCGCCGGACTCTTTCGTGGCTCCCACATTCGTTGCCGTAATCCGCCCGCTTGTCCCTCCGAGTGCAACGGCATCCGCAAAATCGTCGTTCGGGATTCCCGGTTCCGGTTCCTGCCCCGGGTCCAGCCACTCGGAAACAAGAGGGAACGTCACATCAAAACGGCCATACTCGTCCGGACCCGACGGGGAACTGCACGAAGAACTCCCTCCCCATAATTGGCCGACCACTTGGCGAGACGCATTGAATAACGGACTCCCGCTGCTACCCGGCTCCGTCACACCGGATGACCAAACCACGCGCCAATAATTGCCGGGCTGTCCCGTGATACTGCCGTAACTGATTCGCTTAAAGCTACCGTCCGGATGATGGATACCGCGCACAGGGGCCGACAGGCCGGGCTGTGCCGCGGTCCAGCCCACATAGGTCACGCCGCCCGGCGTGGACTGCCGCAAACGCAAGAGGGCAAAATCACTGCCCAGCGTCCGGCTCCTTCCTGCCAGGAACACCGCTCCACCACCCGTTCGGGGCACCGTGGCGGGATGCGGAACGGACCCGTTGCAGAAGGACGACTGATAAAACCAGTAGTATTCCGTTGAATCCGCTTCGCTCTGGTTCCGTACGCAATGCCGGGCGGTGAGAAAGTAATCGATGAAATCCGACGCCGTATTGTTGAGCAGGGTGCCCGTGCACCAGAGCCAGCCGGCCTGGCCAATGGATCCGATGCCCGCCACCCCGTTTCCCGCATGCCTCCAGTCGCTATCCGCACACGTCACATCGTTATGGCAATTCCCCACTCTGGCCTGCCTCATCAGGTCCGACAGCGGGACAAACAAGTGCGCGACGCGCGCAATATCGAAAGCCACTTCCCCTTCATCCACATGCGGGGGAACTTGGCACTCCAAAACCACGGCATCGGAGAAAATGGTTTCCGTCCAAAAGTTATCGCCTGCCGCAAGAATAGCCTTCGCCTCATACGGCCCCACCGACTCATGAGGATTCGCGAGGCTGGTCACCATAATCCGGGTTCCCTTGGGCAGATGCGCGCCGGCGAGATTGACGCGCATGCCCTTCGCGCCTTCCGACTGCACCATGACCGCCCACACTTTGGTCGCATCCCGCATGCGGGACCAACGTGCGCCGACCCGCTCCGACACCTCGTAAGGACCGGGCACATCACGCACAATGCCCACACGCAATGCACTCTTTTCGAGAAGACCGGGTTCGGGAAAGTCAAACTCTTCCATCCCGGGTGCGGGCAATAGGATGAAATCCGACAGTTCCGCCGCATCCTCAAAAACACGAGACCGCGCGGGCGACGATTTCTCCCGCGACACCTTGGAATCAAGTGGCTTGGTGATCGAGTGGGTTTGAGCGGGCGTTGATGTCGCATGACCGCTATACGCCCCGAGTAATAGGGCCGCGGCCACCAAGACCCCGAACACGGGAGCAAGAGAGCCCATGGTTCCGGCACAACCAAAACCGCGAAGCCCCGAACCGGGCTTCACGGCGCGTAGAGCATTAATGGAGGTTATCCTCACAGTCGGGAATATACCCATTCACACCCAATCCATCAAGTCGCGACTTCTGTGGGGCGGACGCCCTCTGTTTGGGGCATTGCCTGCTTGCATGACTCTGCACATTTTGGAACCCTATACGCCACATTCCGGGTTTCGCACCGGATCGGAGGCGAATCCCCATCTTGGGCGGCGCGGATTAGCCGGAACACGCCCAAAAGAAAGGGCGGGCACGATCTCCGACGAAGAGCTTACATCGTCAACGAAAGAGAACGCACATATGTCACACGAAGTGGACCCAAAAGATGCGCACACCAAGCGAACTTTGGCACAGAAGCTGAAGCAAGCGGAGAAGTCCGCACGTGAGAAAGCCATCAAACATCGCGAGAAATTCCGCGGCCTGCAAATTCGCCCGACGGCCACATTCTTTGACGACGCGGACGCCAAGGAACCCGGAGAAAACAATTGGAGTGGATATGGATTCGATATTCATCCGCACGTGACCTTCGCATCGGTGTCCATCCTGGCCTTGCTCATCCTGGTCACCCTGATGTTTAAGAATCAGGCGGCCGAAACCAGCGCCCAGGCGCTGGCCTGGATTTCCGGCTCGTTCGGTTGGTTTTTCATCCTGTCCGCAAACGTTTTCATCGGCGCCGCGCTCTTCTTCGCATTCAGTCGCTTCGGACGCATTCGCATCGGCGGGAACAAAGCGCAACCCGAATTCACCACGCCGGCTTGGTACGCCATGTTGCTCAGCGCCGGGATGGGCATCGGCCTGATGTTTTGGAGCGTGGGCGAACCCATGTATCATTACGATGCGCCTTCGCCCATGTTCAACGGCGTGGCGTCGCAAACTTCGGAAGCGGCGCAGGCCGCCTTGGGCGTGACCTTCTTCCACTGGGGCCTGCATCCTTGGGCCATCTACTCGATCGTGGCCCTGGGCTTGGCCTTCTTCGCATACAATCGCGGCCTGCCGCTGACCATCCGCTCCATCTTTTACCCGCTACTTGGCAACCGCATTCACGGATTCTGGGGCAACGTCATCGATATCTTATCGGTCCTCGCCACCTTGATGGGTTTGGCCACGTCGCTAGGGCTCGGCGTGCAACAGGTAAACGCGGGACTGAATCACCTGTTCGGGTTGAACATCAGTCCCGAAATGCAAGTCGCCCTGATCGCCGCAATCACCGGCGTCGCCACCATCTCCGTGATGGCGGGACTGGACAACGGCGTCAAACGGCTTAGTGAATGGAACATGGGGCTGGCCGCCGTTCTGGTCCTCTTTGTGCTCTTTGTCGGCCCCACGGTGTACATCCTCAGCGCGCTCACCCAAAGTACGGGCTTCTACCTTGCCCACTTCGCCCAGCTCAGCCTCTGGACGGAAACGTTCAAGGACACCAACTGGCAGGGCGGCTGGACCGTGTTCTATTGGGCGTGGTGGATTTCGTGGTCGCCCTTCGTCGGCATGTTCATCGCCCGCATCTCCAAAGGACGGACCGTACGGGAATTCGTACTCGGCGTGATGCTTGTACCCACCCTCCTGTCCTTTATCTGGATGGCGACATTCGGCGGGGCCGCCCTCTCGCTCCAGTCGCGCGGCGTCGGGGATATCGTGGGAGCGGTAAAAGAGGATGTCGCAACGGCCATGTTCTCCATGTTCGAATTCTTTCCCATGACGCCCGCCCTCTCCCTGGTGGCCATCATCCTGGTCACCGTCTTCTTCATCACCTCGTCGGACTCCGGCTCGCTGGTGGTGGATCACCTGACGTCGGGCGGGAAGCTCGACTCCCCCGTACCGCAGCGGGTGTTCTGGTGCATCATGGAAGGCTTGGTGGCCGCCGTGCTCCTCCTCGGGGGTGGCTTGAATACGTTGCAAACGGCGGCCATCTCCACCGGTCTTCCCTTCACCGTGGTCCTGCTGCTGATCGTGTACGCCCTGTATGTGGGGCTGAATCAGGAATTGTATGTGGAAGAGGCTGTCGAGAAGAAACTCCAAGCGGTACGCGACGAGCACCGCCTCACCGAAGCCATCGCCGAAGCGACGGAAGAGCTCCAAAAGAACTCCACGGAATAACTTCCGCACGCACGGACCTTGCCGAGATCCGGAACCGCGAGCAAATCACCGCCCGCCACCGAAGGCAAACCACAAATAAGTAGAACGTTTTATCTGCGATTATGCCTTTATAAACAGGATAATGGTGAGAATATGCAATAACGTTTTACTTACTGGCTTGACACGCATATGGTTCTTCTTGATTATCGCGCACCAATCGCTGCGCCAGCGGGCGTGATGCGGCGGAATAAAAGGAAAACCATCAGAAAAGGAGAGGAATGTTATGAAGAAATTGTTGGCGGGCGTGCTCGCAAGCATGATGATTACGTCGGCGGCGTATGCCGAGGCGATCTGGTTCAAGGAAGTAGCCAACCGGTACGATTACGTGAAATACGCCACATGGATTATGACCCAATTGAAGGTCGAGTTCGGCGTATGGCCCGTCGCGCCCGGCCATGAAGCCGGCGCCGTATACACGGACGATGGCTGGGAAAGCGTCTATTGGCAAACGGCCGAATGGGAATACAACGCACAGGGCCCCTTCGGTAGCTGGGACGAACATTGGGCGGTCTGGATCAACGCCCGCGGAGATAACGGGCAGTACATGGGGCAAAGCCTGGTACCCTTCAATGTCGAATTCGCCCTCTATGTCTCGGATGCGGACGGCAATTGGTACTGGGACAACAATAACGGCTGGAATCACCACTATTATGTGGACTGATTCGAATAGGCCATGAATCATAAGACGGCCCTCGCGGTACCAACCCGAGGGCCGTTTCATCGGAGACGTCAACCATGAACGGAACAAATAACGCTACAGGCGTGCTCGCACTCCTCTTGTGCGCGGCGACGCTCGCCACGGCCGAGGTGGACCAACAACTCACGCCCGCCCACGGCCTGGATGCATCGACTGTCGCGATGGTGGGCGACGAAGCCATCCCGTACGATTGGTTCCTCCACGAGTTCCGCTCCACGTTCTTTCGATACGGCGACGATCCCGATGTGCGGCAAACGGTATTCGACGCCTTCCTCGATCGCATGATCATCCACGAGGCGGCCGTGCGCGATGGCGTTGACCAGAACCCCGAACTTCGCAGGCGTGTTCGCGAGCGCATCGAGAGCCTCCGTTCCTTCATGGAATATCAATTGGCCATGACCGAACGCGCCATGATCACGGACCACTACCTCTCTGAGCTTGGCTTGGGCCTCGACGATTTTGAAGTGACCGACGACGACGTGCGGGCGTTCATCAAGCGCGACTTGCAGCAACGGCCCGGCGCCCCCGAGAACGTGCAACCCGAGGATGTGCCGCCGCAGGTGCTGGACCAATTACGCAACCGGATCCGTCATGAAAAACAACAGGCCGCACTGAAAGAACGCATGGCGGCATGGATCAACGAGGCGCCCGTCGAGATCAATCAATCGCTGATCGAGACCGTACCGCTACCCCACATGCCGGAAGACATGCCGCGCCCCGGCTCACGCATGCCGTGATCCGTCTACCGCCCCTGCTGGAACAGTCGCGACCAATCCGTGTCCGTCTCGCGGAAGATGCCTTCCACATCCTCCATGAAACGGACAATTTCATCGGTATCACGGATGCCCAACGACCTCGCATATTCGGCCATACGATGATTGCGATCCGTTCGGCTTAACCGGATGACCTCCCCCATCAACCCCTGCATTTCAGCCTGCATGTGCGCGCGGTCTTCGGCGGAAACCGCATTCTCCAGGCGTTCATAGAGGGCGTCCAATTGGAGCAGGCGCTCTCTGAGCTTGCGGATATGATCCAGCTCCACTTCGTCCGTCGCCGTCTCCCGGCGACGCTCCAGGCGGTCAAACTCCCGGTCCAAGGCCGACTCCACACGGACTTGACGTCGCATGAGCGCGTACGCGTCCGGATCGGCGGGAGGCACGTGCGCCGGATCGACCTCGCGTCGTTCGGCGCCTTCCGGCGGTTGGGGCGGGGTTTGGTAAACGCGTTGTATCTCCGGCTCCGTCGTGGGAGGAAGCGCAGGCGGAGGCGTCTCCGGCCGGGAGGCGGACCCGTCGGGGACGGATGGACGTCTTTCGTGTCTCGCGCTTATTCGCTCCAACGTCTCCTCCAAGACCGTCAACTGTCCTTGCAAGGCATCGAGGGTGGCGCGATGCACCATCGCTTCCCGCTGCATCAGCACGGCATATACGAAACCGCCGAACGCCAACAGGATCGCGCCCAGCAACATCGCCGTATGAGTTAGCGGAGTCTTCATGCGGGCATTCTACCCCGGCGACACACACCGGAACAAACAAAAGATTGGGCGGATGATCCCTGTCCATCGAGGGAATCCGGCGCAACGGGAGCACATCCGAACTTGCCAGGCCGGGACCCGGCGCTATGGTAACGGCATGACTCGCCCTCCCAAACGTACTTCCGACTCGGTTGTGATCGCGGGCGCCACGTCCACCCATGGATGGGCGCTGTTCCGAACCGTTCACCGCCTCCCGCGTATTCCCGCATGCAACATCCACGCCCGGGGCGAGTTTTGCCGGACCTGGCAACGAACGGACGCCGAAGATACCGAGGGATGGCTGCGATGGATTGACCGGGAACAACCGACGGGGCTCATCTATTGCGCCGGTGTCTGCGATGTGGAGCAGTGCGAAGCCCATCCGGCCTGGGCCCGCCGCATTAATGTGGATGCCGTAATCGAACTGGTTCGTCGTTTGCCGACCACCGTGCACCTGGTCTATGTGTCTTCCGACCACGTCTTCGCCGGACGCGACAGACCGTATCTCGAAACCGATCAACCCGATCCCATTAGCCATTACGGACGCCTTCGCGTCGAAGTGGAGCAACGGATTCTTGATCGCCGACCGGATGCGCTCATTGTTCGGCCCGGTCTGTGTGTGGGACCGTCCCCCTCGGGGCGCAAGGGCCATTGGGATAGCCTGGCCTATCGGTTGCGGCGGCGTCGCCCGGTGACCATTATCGCGGGTGAATATCGGTCTGCGGTCTGGGCCGATGATGCGGCACAGCGCATACTGGATTGGACGGATGCTCGCAGAAGCGGAATTCGACATCTTACCGCCGAACGCCCGACGGCGCGCCCCGAACTCGCGGACGCCATCTGCCGGGCGCGCGGATTGCCTTCCGACTATGTCGTCCGTGACCGCGCCACGCTGAATAGACCGCACCTGGGGAAAGTGGAATTGGCCTCCGTCCACGATGAACCACCGCTCCAAGCCTTGCCGGATCGACTGGCCGGAAGAAGAACGGCGGAAGAAGAAAAGAAGAAGGGACAGGGAAATAGCGGCAGCGGCTAACTTGCCACCCTTGGAAATCAACGGGTTACGTTATGGTGTCTGGCCCTGCGTGTCTGCGTGTCTCTGGCCCTGCGTGTCTCTGGCCGGGTGCCAGCACACCTGTCCTCCAATCATTTCTTTTGACATACGCAATTGTGTAAAGTACATTATTGCGTATGAAGACAGTAATAACAGCCACCGACGCTGCGCGACACTTGGGGGACTACCTCGCGCGGGTGCGGTTCAGGAATGAGCATTTTGTGCTCACCAAGAACGAAAAACCCGTCGCCGAGTTATCACCTGCCATCGGCTCGGGCACAGCGACGTGGGGCGACTTATGCCGCGCGGTAAAGGGCTTGCCGCTGGATCCCGCGTTCGCGGATGACCTGGACGCAGTCAATCGGTCAGATAAACCGTTGCAAAATCCATGGGACTGATTCTCGACACCTCGGCGCTTGTTGCATGGGAGCGCGCCCAAGCTGCGGATGAACAGGTTGACCTGTCCCCCGACGAAGTCATTGTGATCCCAGCCATCGTTTGGGCTGAGGCACTCATCGGCGTACGTCTCGCGGCAACGTCCCGGCAGGCCGCCCAGCGACGGGCGCGACTCGAAGCACTGCGCTCCGTCACTCAAATCGAACCCTTCACGCCGCAAGTTGCCGAGCATTACGCCGACATCTACTCGGAGCTCAGCGCCGCAGGAACCCTGATTCCTCAAAACGATATCGCCGTAGCCGCCACGGCCAGAGCCACCGGATTTGGCGTCCTCGTCGGCCTCCACGACGAACGCCATTACCGGCAAGTGCGCGATCTGCGCGTGCAGGTGCTCCATATCTCCTCCTCATGACGCAAGACCTTGCGTCCGCTCATCTTTCATTCTCTCTGCGCGAAGCGCTTTGGAATGCGGCGACAGTGCGGAGCGACGACGCTTCCCGATCGGGATCAATGCTCTTCATGTTCACCCTCCCTGTACATTGTTTTATGGCGTTACCCGGCGCGCTTTCGATGGTGCCGCCCCTGACAACGATTCCGTTCGTTTCTTTTCGCAGGCGCTGTTTGGATAATAATGTCGCAGCCGCCATCTCCCGGACCTAGTATCCAAATACACGGTCATCGTTAAACGAAGAATGGAGAAACACATGAAACCCGTCCGCCATATCTGCTCGCTTTTGTTGTGCGCATTGCCTTTCGCCCTTCCGGTCCTCGGCGGGCCGGACACCTTGCCGGAAAAGGGCCATACCGTTACGCGTTCCGACATCGCCATGGACCATCAAGGCGGGGTGACGCTGAAGCTGGAGTTGCATTACTTCGTCGCCGAAGGCACATCGATCCCCGGCGAGGAAGCGCTCATGGAAACGGCGCTGGCCTTTCTGGAGTCCTATGCGAACACGACGGATTACTTTGAGATCGTAAACCGCAACCTGAACCGGCATCTACGGGAATACTATCCGGGATTGGAACGGCTGGAAGTGCGTTTCGAGTTGGAACCCCGCCCCACCGTCCCATTCGTCGTCTTATCTCGCTCCGTATTCGAGGCCGATCATTTCGACGAGTTTTACGGGTTCATTTTGGCTGACGTCGAAACCGCGCATCCCCTGCTTCAAGACACGAACATCCGCGTGTGGTTTCAGTATACACCGAATCTGGACGCGTCCGAGATCCCGAACGTCCTGCACGTCCACCGCGACGCGCTTCGCTGGTTGAACCTCACTCCCGATGAAAGCGACACCCGCGCAAGCTTGGGCCGGGAGCTGGCTGCGACGATCATGCTACGCTACAAGAACATTACGAGGGTGTGGGCCCGCATACACGCGTCCCAGCACGACTGAGATAAAACGGTAGCCACAGCCGTTAGGCCGTGGATGCGTGGAACGTTCGTTGGGCTTCACTCCACCGACTAACGACGACGGTTACGAGATTAGTTGGAATGCCCTGGCAGCCGCGAATCATCGATATAGATCCTTATATTCTTGACCGACATAGGGGAGATCCTATGCTTGCATAGTGCTTTCACTGAATAAGGCAAGAGAGGGAGAATCGATGACGTTTCACGAAAAGCTACGTCGTCTGTTCATGAGCGCGACGGTATGCGGCCTGACCACCGCCACCGTATCCGCCCAAGGCGATCTGGACCCGCCCGCCGCGCCCGGGCCGTCCATGAAATCATTGCAGGAAATCTACGACCGGATTGATGTCTTGGAAGACCGGCAAGACACCTTGCTGTACATGATGGCTTCGCATATGGACCTTCCTTGGCAATTCACAGTCGCATCCGATACGTCCAACGATGGAGAGTACGCCTCCCTCGCGTTCGGGCCCGACGGACTGCCCGCCGTGGCGCATTACAACAGCTCCAGCGATGACCTGCGCCTCTCCCGGTTCGAGGGGTCCATGTGGACCACGGAAACAATCGATGACGACGGCGTGACCGGGCTCCACAGTTCGCTCGCCTTCGCGCCAAACGGCCAACCGGCCATTGCCTATTACTATGCCGGCGCAGGCAATCTGAAATTTGCGCGTTTCAACGGCAGCACGTGGGACATTGAAACCGTGGATGACAACGGCACGGCGGGACGCTATTCCTCGCTTGTGTTCGCACCCAACGGTCAACCAGCCATCGCCTATCAAGGCGGCACGAATCTGCGCTTTGCGCAACTCAATGGTACAAGCTGGGATATCACCTCTGTCGCGGGGGGCGGCGAGTACAGTTCGCTCGCGTTCGGACCCGACGGACATCCGGCCGTGGCGCATCGGGAACTGATTGCCTTCGGTCTTCCATCCGAATATGCGCTGCGATTTTCCCGCTACGATGGGAGCACATGGGAAACCGTTACGGTGGATGACGGGTTCAGCATGGGACCCTATGCCTCGCTCGCCTTCGGGCCGGACGGCCGGCCCGCCATCGCGTATGCGGATTTTATCAGCGACGCCGTGCGATTGGCGCGATTCGACGGGGCAAATTGGAATGTGGAAACGATGGATAGCGGCGCGGGTGTCGGACACTACACATCCCTCGCCTTCGGACCGGACGGCCAGCCCGCGGTCGCCTACGGCATGGCCAACGAAGGCGTCCGATTCGTACGACCTACCGGCTCCGGCTGGGTTCAACAAACCGTCCATGAACAAATCGGCGGCGTCAATCACATCTCGCTCGCCTTCGCGCCAAACGGCCAACCGGCCATTGCCTGGTATCTCAACAACAACGCCCTCGGTTTCCTGCATCGGGGCCTTTTCCTGCCGTAGGTGTTGAAAGACAGCAGGCGTTTTCTTCACATTCAATCGCCATGACGAAAGTTCCCCCAGAACGCGTCCGCTCCGTGCTCGACGAAATCTACGCGTCCGAATCGCGCCGGATTCTCGCGACGCTGATTCGCCTGCTCGGCGATTTCGATCTGGCCGAGGACGCCCTGCATGATGCCTTTGCAATCGCCATGGAACAATGGCCGCAGACAGGGATACCCGCCAATCCGCGCGCGTGGCTGATCTCTACGGGCCGCTTCAAGGCCATCGACCAGATACGGCGGCGTACGCAACATAAAGAGAAAGTCACCGAGCTGGCGGAACAAATTGCGACGACGCCCGCCCCGCCCGCTCCGCCGAGCGATGACGAAATCGAGGACGACGAATTGCGCTTAATCTTCACGTGCTGCCATCCGGCTCTAACGCCCGAAGCGCGCATTGCGCTGACCTTGCGCGAGCTCTGCGGTTTGACCACGGAAGAAATCGCGCGCGCCTTCCTCACCACGCCATCCACCCTCGCGCAACGCGTCGTGCGCGCGAAAGCCAAGATTCGCGAAGCACGCATCCCGTATGAGGTGCCGTCGAAGGAGGACATCCCGGAACGCCTCGACGCCGTCCTGCACGTGATCTACCTGATCTTCAACGAGGGCTATTCCGCCACCGCGGGCGACACGCTCACCCGGGCCAACCTCTCCGGCGAAGCCATCCGTTTGGGCCGCCTGCTCATGAAGCTCCTTCCGGATCCCGAAGTCATGGGCCTGCTCGCACTGATGCTCCTGCACGAATCGCGGCGCGACGCGCGCACGTCGCTATCGGGCGACTTGATCCTGCTGGAGGATCAGGACCGTACGCGCTGGGACCGGACCCTGGTTGCCGAAGGCATTGCGCTGTTGGGCCGCGCGACGACCGGCGGCTCTTTCGGGCCGTATACCCTCCAAGCGGCCATATCGGCCACCCACGCATCGGCTCCGTCGCCCGACCAAACCGACTGGGGCCGTATCGTGGAGCTGTACGACCTGCTGCTGCGCATCCATCCGTCGCCCGTCGTGGAGTTGAACCGTGCCGTCGCCGTCGCCATGCACGACGGCCCCGCGGCCGGCCTTGCGTTGATCGACGATATCTTGGGTCGCGGCGACCTCTCGGATTACCACCTCGCCTACTCCGCGCGGGCCGACCTGTGCCGCCGCCTCGGCCGAATCGACAAAGCGCGCACGGCCTATTTCCGAGCACTGGATCTGGTGCAGCAGGAGACGGAACGGCGGTTTTTACAGGAAAAGCTGAAGACGCTGGATGGGGTCTGATTATTCTTTGCATCGCATGTCGATCTTGGATTCCGCCGAACGACCATTTAGTGAAGACACAACAATATGGAGGAAAGGACATGAAATACATATGCTTGGGTTATCTGGAAGAAAAACGCTGGGACGGCCTCTCGGCGAATGAGCAGAAGGCCTTCATCGACGACTGTCTCGCGTACGACCGCGAAATGCGTCAGAACGGGCATTACGTCGGAGGCGAAGCGCTGCAAAGCGTACGCATGGCCACCACCTTACGGCAGAAGAGCGGCAAGCTGGTGATCACAGACGGACCGTTCGCCGAAACAAAAGAACAGTTGGGGGGTATCATCATTCTGGAGGCCAAGGATCTGAACCAGGCGATCCAGGTGATGTCTAAACATCCGTCGCTTGGACACGGCGCCACGTGGGAGATTCGCCCGGCGGATGAGGAAATCAATGAGCTGTGTGCGGACCAGGCACAGGAAGGTCTCGCATAGCTCGACCCTCCATCGGCGGGATAAGCGGCCAGTGGTCTTGCTATTGAATGGAGGGCGGAGCTACGCGACGCCGAGCAGTCAAACCAAAGCAATGAAAAAGCCCAGAAAGAATTCGGAAGAGGAAGAACGCATGAAACCCATTACCCCTTGTCTCTGGTTCGATGACAACGCCGAAGAGGCGGTGAATTTCTATGTTTCCGTCTTCTCCGCGATACGCGGCGAAGGATGCCGAATCAAGGACGTCGTGCGGTACGGCAAGGCGGCCTCACTGATCGCCGGTCGACCTGAAGGCAGTGTCCAGGAAATCGCGTTCGAGCTGCAAGGCCAGGAATTACTGGCCCTGAACGGAGGCCCCCTGTTCAAGTTCAGCGAAGCCATCTCCTTCATCATATACTGCCGGTCACAGGACGAGATCGACGCGTTTTGGGAACGGTTGTCCGAGGGCAGCGAGCCGGGACAATGCGGCTGGGTGAAAGACAAGTATGGCGTGACCTGGCAAGTGGTGCCGGAAAACATCGACGCCTTGCTGAACCAACCCGACGCAGAAATAGCCGATCGCGTCTTTAACACCATGGTGACGATGGGTAAATTGGACATCGCGCAACTGGAGCAAGCCGCT
>SKXR01000118.1 GCA_007128275.1 Kiritimatiellia bacterium | reverse complement strand
TTCGCTCTGCCGCCGCAGTCCAAAAAGGAACGACCGAGCAGGCCGCCTCAAGGGAATTTGGACTGCGGTGGCAGAGTCCTCTGTAGCGAAGCGGAAGAGGACGGCGACACCGCTTTGGATGTGTCCGCCCTGCGCGGGAGGCGGGCTCAAGAACCCTCCCCGACCCTGCTACGCAGGGCCACCCCTCCCAGGAGGGGATAGAAAAGTTGGGCGGGCACCCTCGAGGGAATCTCAAGCGCGGTGGCAAAGCGCCGCAGTCCAAAAGGAACTACGCGTTAGGGCCTGAAGGCGGCCATAAACTGCGGCACCGGTGTTGCGATCAGCCGGTCGTAGTCGAGACAGAGTTCCATGATCTCGCCCGCTTGATGATCGGAAAACCGGGTGAGCAGGTTGTCACGGAATTTGTCGACCAGCAATGGAATGCCTTCCGCCCGACGACGTCGATGGCCCACCGGATACTCGACCTCCACGTTGTCCGTGCTGGATCCGTCCGTGAAGATCACCTGCACGGCGTTGGCAATGGATCGCTTGTCCGGGTCCAGGTATTCCTTCGTATAGCGCGGATCTTCCACTACGGTCATCTTATCACGCAGTGCGTCAATGCGCGGATCCTGCGCGATGTCATCCTCATAGTGGTCCGCCGTCAAATTGCCGAAAATCAATCCGATCGCGGTCATGTACTGCAGGCAATGGTCACGATCCGCCGGGTTGTTCAGCGGCCCCTGCTTGTCGATGATGCGGATCGCCGACTCGTGCGTGGTGAGCTTCACTTCCTTGATCTCATCCATGCGGTCCTTGATCTGTCCGTGCAGGGTGATCGCCGCTTCAACGGCGGTTTGCGCATGAAATTCCGCCGGGAAAGAAATCTTGAAGAGCACGTGTTCCATCACGTAGGAGGCAAAGGATTGTTCGATCACGAACGGTTTGCCCTGGCGCACCACATCGTAGAAGCCCCATGTGGACGCGGTGAGCGCCGAAGGATAGCCCATTTCATTCTTCATGGCGAAGAGGGCATGGCGCACCGCGCGGCTGGTGGCGTCGCCCGCCGCCCATGACTTGCGGGAACCGGTGTTCGGAGCGTGCCGATACGTCCGCAGCGCGCCGCCGTCGAGCCATGCGTTGGATACAGCGTTAATCACCTGTTCGCGCGTGCCACCGAGCAGGGCGGTAACCACAGCCGTCGACGCGAGACGCACCAGAATGACGTGATCGATCCCCAACCGGTTGAAGCTGTTCTCCAAGGCATAGATCCCCTGAATTTCGTGCGCTTTGATCATGGCCGTGAGCACGTCGTGCATGGTGAGGGGCTGTTTATTCTTTTGTTCCCGTTGACGACTCAAATAGTCCGCCACGGCGAGAATTCCGCCCAGGTTGTCGGACGGGTGTCCCCATTCAGCGGCGAGCCACGTATCGTTATAGTCCAGCCAGCGGATCATGCACCCGATGTTGAAGGCGGCCTGAACGGGTTCGAGTTCCCATTCCGTCCCGGGCACACGCGCGCCGCCGGGAAGGATGGCGCCCGGCACCGTCGGTCCCATCAGCTTCGTGCATTCCGGATACTTAAGGGCCAGCAGCCCGCATCCGAGGGTGTCCATCAGGCAGTACCGAGCCGTGTCGTAGGCTTCCGGGCTGTCCACGACGTACTCGAGCACGTAATCCGCGATCTGTACCAGTTCCGGATCAGGATCGGGACGAACATTTGAAATATGAGAACCCATGGATAACCCTTTCTATTGACTTACACCAAACACTAAATGTATGCGGCTCAACGGTTACCCCTCCCCCCGCCGATGCGCTTTGGCGGGGCCGGGGTGGGTTAGATACTATGTCGAAAAGAATTCGGCATTGGTATCAAACAGATCGAGCCGGGTCTTCGTCCTGCGCGCGTTCAGTCAGACGTAGATATCTCTCAACACCTGTTCGCCTGACGGCCTGAACACCGAACACTGAATACTGATCTCTGAACACGGCCGACCTTCTTCGTTACCCCCGCTTTTCAATCGGCAGATACGGTCGCTCTTCCGGTCCGATATAATCCGCCGTCGGACGGATGAGCCGGTTGTCGGCGCGCTGCTCAAAGATATGCGCCGCCCAGCCGGACGTGCGTGAAATCACAAACAACGGCGTGAACATCGGGGTCGGTATGCCGCAGAAGTGATAGGCAATCGCACTGTAGAAGTCCAGGTTCGTGAACAGATTCTTCTCCCGGCGCATTACTTGATCGATCCGCTCGGCCACGGGATACAACCGCTTGTCACCGTGTTGTTCCGCCAACTCCTTGGCCCACTTTTGAATGACATCCGAACGCGGATCGCGATCACGATAGACGCGATGACCGAAGCCCATAATTTTCGCCTTCTTGTCCAGCATGACGAGAATGCCTTTCTCGGCTTCATCCGGGCTGGAAAACTTCTCGATCAGTTCCATGGCGGCCTCGTTCGCCCCGCCGTGCAACGGACCGCGCAGGGCGCCGATGGCGCCGGTAATCGCCGAATAGAAGTCGGGCAGGGTCGAAATAATCACCCGTCCGGTGAACGTGGACGCGTTGAATTCATGTTCCGCATAGAGAATCAGCGAAACATCCAGTACACGCCGCTGCTTGTCGTCCGGTTTCTTTCCATGCAGCAGCTGCAGGAAATGGCCGGCGATGGTGTCCTCGTCCGAGCTCGTTTCGATGCGCTTACCGTGCGCGTGAAAGTGATACCAATAGGCGAGCATGGAACCGAACGACGCGATCAGACGGTCCGCCACATCCAATTGACTGTGGCCCTCGCCTTCGGGCTCCAAGGTGCCGAGCATGGAACATCCCGTACGGAGCACATCCATTTGATGGGTGCCGCCCGGAATCAATTCCAGGGTTTGCCGCAATTCGCCCGGCAGATCCTGCATGCTTTTCAGGCGCGCCTTGTAATCCGCCAGTTCGCCTTTGCTCGGCAATGCGCCGCGCAGCATCAGATAGGCCACCTCCTCGAAGGTGGACTTTTCGGCGAGTTCCTCGATCGAGTAACCCCGATAGGTCAGGCCCACGCCTTCCTTGCCGACCGTGCATACCGCTGTTTTCCCGGCTACGATGCCGGCCAGTCCGCCTGTTTTCTTTGCTTCAGCCATGTTGTTCCTCCTCCTTGAATAGCTCGTCGAGCTTTGCTTCGTATGTATGATATCCCAGACACTCGTACAACGCGTCACGCGTCTGCATAAGGTCCGTCACGTGTTTCTGCGTTCCATCCTCGCGGATCGCGCTGTACACGCGCAGCGCCGCCGCACTCATCGCACGAAAGGCCGACAGGGGATAGAGCGCCAGCGCCACCCCCGCCGATTTCAGTTCGTCCACCGTAAACAACGGGGTCTTCCCGAATTCCGTGATGTTGGCCAGAACCGGTATCCCCACACGGTCCACGAACGCGCGATACTCGTCCAAGTGCGTGAGCGCCTCCGGAAACAGCATGTCCGCGCCCGCGTCCCGATAGGTTGCCGCGCGATCGATGGCCGCCTCCAATCCTTCCCTCGCGAAGGCGTCGGTGCGCGCCATGACCACAAAATCCGGATCCGTCCGCGCGTCCACCGCGGCCTTGATCCGATCGACCATCTCCGACGTGTCCACGATGGCCTTGTTCGGACGGTGCCCACACCGCTTGGCCAGCACCTGATCCTCGATATGCACCGCCGCCGCGCCCGCCCGCTCCAGCTCGCGGATCGTTCGGGCGATGTTCAGCGCGGAGCCCCAACCGGTATCGATATCCACAAGCACGGGCAATTCCGTCACCGACGTAATCCGCCGCACATCTTCTGTGACCTCGTTTAGATTGGTCATCCCCAAATCGGGCAATCCATGCGACGCGTTGGCCACGCCCGCGCCGGACACGTACAGCGCCCGGAACCCCGAGCGCTCCGCCAGGATGGCGGCATACGCGTTGATGGCGCCGGGCACCTGCAACGGCGATTCGTCTCTAATGGCGGCACGAAACCGCGCACCGGAACTAACTTTTGAACTCATAACGGATTATTTAGAACAGGAGCCCGCGAAGACTTGATGGGCACATCTTCCAATCGTTGGAAACAAAACAGCCCCTGTTTTCCAATCGTTGGAAGATTTTGAGCGAATTTTTCCAATCATTGGAATGCTTATTCTTGGCGTCCTTTGCGATCTTCTGTTCTATTCTTCTTAAAAATGGTTGGGTTCGCGTTTGAGCAACTGTCCGCGGCCGGTGGTGCCCACATATTTCCCGTGGTCGACGGCCAGTTCGCCGCGTACCGTGACGGTTTCAGGCCGCCCCTTGATCTTCCAGCCTTCGAAAGCGCTGTAATCCACGTTCATGGAATGGGTCTTCTGCGAAATCACGCCTTCGTAGTCGGGATCATAGATCACCAGATCGGCGTCCGCACCCAGCTGAATCGTGCCCTTTCGCGGGAAAAGCCCGAAGATCTTCGCGGCCTGCGTGCTGGCGCAATTGACGAACGTATGCAAGTCGATCTTGCCTTCGGCCACGCCGTGCGAATACAGCAGTTTCACGCGTTCCTCGATCGACGGGATGCCGTTCGGGATCTTGGTGAAATCGTCTTTGCCCATCTTCATCTTCTGGTCTTTGAAGTCGAACGGCGCATGGTCCGTCGCCACGGTGTGGATAAACCCCTGCTTCAAGCCGTTCCAGAACAGGTCCTGATTGCTCTTGTGGCGCAGGGGGGGTGACATGACATATTTGGCGCCCTCGAAATCAGGAAGTTCCGCATACGACATGTCCACCGTGAGATAGGGAATGACGATTTCCACGAACGCGCGAATGCCCGCGTACCGCGCCCGCATGGCTTGGTGCAACGCTTCATTGCAGCTCAAATGTACGATGTACGCCGCCGCTCCGGTGGCCTGTGCGAACGTCAAAAACCGGGAGGTGCCGGCGGCCTCCACATACGGCGGCCGGCTGTGATAATGCCATTCCGGCCCGGTCTTGCCATCGGCGATGAGCTTTTTCTGAAGCTCCAGTACCAGATCCGCGTTTTCGCAGTGCGCCGTCGTAATGACGCCGAGTTCTTTGGCGAAAAGCATCGTGTGGTACAACTCCTCGTCGGAGAGATTGAAAACTCCCTTATAGGCGAGAAACACTTTAAAGGAACTGATTCCGCTTTCCACGATTTCGCGCAACTGGCTTTTCACCTTCTCATCGAAGCGTGGAACGCCCATGTGAAAGGTAAAATCGCAGGCGCTCTTCCCTTCGCCCTTGCTCTTCCAGAGTTCGTACGATTCCAATAGATCGTCGTCCTTGCTCGGGCACAACATTTCGATCAAGGTGGTCGTGCCGCCCATCAGCGCGGCTTTGCTGCCGGTTTCGTACGTGTCTTTGGCATAGGTGCCCATGAAAGGGAGGTAGATGTGCACGTGCGGGTCGATAAAGCCCGGGAAGACGTACTTGCCTTTGGCGTCGATCACCTTGGCGCCCTTCGGCGCTTCGAGATCCTTGCCGATTTTGGTGATGGTCTCGTTCTCGCAGTAAATGTCCGCGACATATCGCTCGCTTGCCGTCACGATTTCGCCGTTCTTAATCAGTAGACTCATGCTGCGCTCCTTCCCGTAGGCAGGTTTTTTGTTGTCGGTTGCAGGTTTTCGGATGCGGATTTGTCGGTCCGAGCGAGAACGCTAAAACCTTGAACCCAAAACCGAAAACCCTCTTCAAACTCCGTCGCCCGGCATCTGCGGCGCTTCCTCGTCCTTGTGCCAGATGTCGCCTTCCGCGTGGTGGAACCAGCGGGAGGTGGTCACCTTGGCGCGAGTATAGAAATAGATGGCTTCCCGGCCCTGGATATGCAGGTCGCCAAAGAACGAGTAATCCCAACCGCTGAACGGGAAATAGGCCAACGGGGCGGGAATGCCGACGTTGATGCCGACCATGCCGGCTTTCACGTGATGTTTGAATTCGCGCGCGACCTGACCGGAACGGGTATAGATGCAACATCCGTTGCCGAACGAGCAGGCGTTGGCAATATCGAGCGCCTGTTGCAGGTCGCCGGCGCGTATGACGTTCAGGACCGGGCCGAACATTTCCTCTTTGTGGACGGTCATGTCCGGCAGGACCTTGTCGATGATCGTCGGGCCCAGATAAAATCCGTTGGGAAAATCGTTCACCTTCACGGAACGACCGTCTACGAGCAGGTCCGCGCCTTCGGATTGGCCTTTCTCAATCAATCCGCGGACCCGGTTGAGATGGTCGGGCGAAATGACCGCGCCCATCTGCCCGGCGGGGGTGCGATCCGTGGGGCCGACCTTGATTGCGTTCGCGGCGTCGGCCATCGCCGGGATGAAGAGGTCGGAGGCTTTACCTACCGTGATCGCGGTGGACCCGGCCATACACCGTTGACCGGCGCAACCGAAGGCGGAATCGACCATACCGTCCACGGCCTTCGGCATCTCCGCGTCGGGCATGACCACCACGAAATTCTTCGCGCCGCCCGCGGCCTGTACGCGTTTGCCGTGTTGCGTGCCCTTCTCGAAGATGTACTTCGCCACCGGTGAGGATCCGACGAAGGAGATGGCGTTGATTTTCGGGTGCGTAAGAATGGCGTCCACGCATTCGCGTCCGCCATGCACGATGTTGAGTACGCCTTTGGGAAGCCCGGCCTGTTCCAACAACTGAATCAGGCGCACGCTCGTGAGCGGCACTTTCTCGCTCGGCTTGAGGATAAAGGTGTTGCCGCAGGCGATGGCGAGCGGATACATCCACATCGGGACCAGCGCGGGGAAATTGTAGGGGCAGATACCGGCACAGATGCCGACGGGTTGACGTTGCAATTCGCAGTCGATGCCGCGCGCGACATTCTCAAGGCATTCGCCCTTGAGCAGTTCCGTGATGGCGCAGGCGTATTCGACCACCTCGATGCCGCGCCGCACATCGCCGCGCGCTTCCTGCAGCGTCTTGCCGTGTTCGCGCGTCACGCTCGCGGCCAGCTCTTCAAAGGCGTCTTCGAGCAACATCTTGTAACGGAACAAGATGCGAATGCGTTCGACCGGCGGGGTCTGCCACCAGTCCGGGAAGGCGTCGGCGGCGGCCTGCACGGCCTGATCCACGATGTCGGGCCCGCTCATGGGCGCTTCCGCAATCTTCTCACCCGTGGACGGGTTGTACACCGGGTTGAACGCTTTGACGTCCGGCGTCGTCCACTCGCCATTGATGAAATTCGGACATGGCATTAATTCTGTCGCAACCATAATGAGCTCCTCCTGCTCCCTGTTAACTGCTTACTTTCGACTCCTTGCTTACGTCCCATCCCCTCACGGATGCGCCGGGATCGGTTCCATCTCGCCTTTGGCGACTTTCTCCTGGTAATCGGACCAGCTCATCTTCTCTTTCCCGTTATCCACATCGATCATGGTAATACACTCGTGTACGGGACAGACCAGCGAGCACAGGTTGCATCCCACGCATTCCTTCTCTTTGATTTCCGGGACGGGCCGTCCGGGCAACCGGCCGGGACCCAAACCCACACCCTTCTGATCCGGATCGACCAAGGCGATGGCTTGGTGGGCGCCGTCTTCGCAGGCAATATAGCACAAGTTGCATCCGATGCATTTGTCGTAATCGATGCTGGCAATCCGCTTGTAATTGAGGTCGAGAGATTCCCAGCGCTGCACCGTGTCAACGGCTTTTCCGCGCAAATCGTTTACGGAAGCAAAGCCCGCCCGGTCCAGATAATCGTTCAGGCCTTCGATCATGTCTTCCACGATACGGAATCCGTAATGCATGATGGCCGTGCAGACCTGCACACTGGTGGAGCCCAGCGCAATAAACTCCGCGGCGTCTTTCCAGTTGGCGATGCCGCCGATACCCGAGATCGGCAGGCCCACTTCAGGATGGGACGCGCATTCCTGCACCATGCTCAAGGCGATGGGCTTCACCGCGGGTCCGCAATAACCGCCCGGCGTGCTCTTCCCCGCCACATACGGTTCGGGACACATGCGCTCGAGATCCACCTGCGTGACGCTCTTCACGGTGTTGATCAATGAGATGGCGTTGGCGCCCGCCCGGCGCGCCGCCCGCGCGGGATAGGTAATGTCGGTGATGTTCGGCGTGAGCTTCACGATGACGGGAATCTCCGCCGCTTCCATGACCCAGCCGACGATCGTCTCGATCACGTCGGGGTTCTGGCCGACCGCCGATCCCATGCCGCGTTCGCACATGCCGTGCGGACACCCGAAATTCAGTTCCACCCCGTCGGCGCCCGCATCGGCGGACTGTTTCATGTAGTCATGCCAGCTCTCGCGCGAATCCGTCATGAGCGACGCAATGATGGCGCGATCGGGCCAACGCTCCTTGCACTCCTTGATTTCCCGAAAGTTCGTCTCGGGCGATCGGTCGGTGATCAGCTCGATGTTGTTCAAACCGATCATACGGCTGCCATTGATATCGATCGACGAGTAGCGTGAGCTGACATTGACGATCGGTTCCCCAATCGTTTTCCATACCACGCCGCCCCAGCCGGCTTCAAACGCGCGGTGACACTGATACGCGGTATTGGACGGCGGCGCGGACGCCACCCAGAACGGATTCGGAGATTTGATCCCCGCCAGATTGATGGATAGATCAGCCATGATTATTTGCCTCCTGCGGAATACGTCGTCTCAAGCTCCGGAACGCGGATGGGATTATCGAGCCCTGACCCAACAGGCTTGGCGTTGACCACGCCGATGCGCGTCCACTGGACGGGTCCCTCCACGGTTTCGCCCGTGAACATGCGATGTATGGCGCGCGCCGCTTTCTTGCCTTCGCCGACGGCGTTGACCACTTCCGATCCGCCGTTCGCCCCGTCTCCGCCCGCGAAAATGTGGGGGATGTTGGTCTGGCCGGTGGCCGGTTCGCGTTGAATGACGCCGTTGCGGGCGAGTTCGAGGTCGGGAAACATGCCTTTCAGCATGTCGGTCATTTTTTCCTGACCCAACGCCTTGATGACCATGTCAAAAGGTAATTCGAACTCGGAGCCGGGGATGACATTAAGTCGACCGTCTTCTCCCATTTCCGTGCGGGCCAATTTCAGTCCGACCACGTGTCCGTCCTTGCCGAGCACCTCGACCGGCACCGCATGGAAAACGAATTCCGCTCCGTCCTTCTTGGCGATGTCGTATTCATACGCATAGGCGGGCATGTCCTTCTCTCCGCGCCGGTAGATGATTACCGCGTGTTCCGCACCGAGCCGCTTCGCTTGGGTTACCGCGTCGATCGCCGTGTTGCCGCAGCCAATGACGGCCACGCGCCGACCGACGGGCACTTCGTGGAGGGGATTCACATGGAGTTCCTCAATGAACTCAAGCGCCTCGACCACTTCGGGCAAATCCTCGCCGGGAATATCGAGTTTGTAGGTGTGCCCAAGCCCAACGCCGATGAATATCGCGTCGAACTCCTGCTCCAACTCCTTGGCCTGGATGTCTTTACCCACTTCCACGCCGGTCCGGATCTCGATCCCCAGACTCTTGACCAGTTCCACTTCCTTCAGGCTGGTCTCGGTGGTGAGCTTATAGTACGCGATACCGTAGGTGTTGAGACCGCCCGCATGCTCTTTCTTCTCGAAAATAACCGTGTCATGACCGAGCTGGGCGAGTTCGGCGGCGCACCCCAAACTGGCGGGACCGCCTCCGATCAAGGCGACGCGTTTCCCGGATTTCTTTTTGGGCGGATCGAAGATCTTGACGTCGTTTTCGAAAACGTAATCGGTGGCGTACCGTTGCAAACGACCAATCTTGATCGGGAGTTCGTCGCGGTCGAGCATCACGCAGGCCCCTTCGCAGAGGACGGATGTGGGACAGACGCGCGCGCAACTGGCGCCGAGGATATTGGATTTGAGAATGGTGCGGGCGGAACCGGCGAGATTGCCCGATGAAATCTTCTTGATGAAACCGGGGATATCTATGCCTGTCGGGCAGGCCATGATGCAGGGCGCATCAAAACAGTAGAGGCAACGGTTGGCTTCGACGACGGCTTCCTGGGAAGAGTATTTAGGCTCGATCTCCGCCATATTGCGAGCCGCTGTCTTCTCGTCCAGCATCAGTTCTCTCGGCATACATCCTCCTGGCTTTCAGGCTATACATTAAGGCGCTTTCCGCGAAAAAGGCAACATGCGCCAAGTATCGACAGTAAGACTTTCAGGGGTTCCCTGTCAAGGCCTTCGGTGAAACCCTGATCCTCGGCCACAGGGTCATTCCGTTCTCTGCATTGAATGGCAAAGCCGACGAGTACCAATCGTTTTGGATGGCGGCTTGTCCCGCCGAAGGAAGGTCAGGAATCCTTTGCTGATACGCGCGCCCGGACGCCGCGATGCTCGTAGTACCGCCTTTAGGCAGAATCTTCCGCACCAGGTGGCCTGCCCTGTCGTTCTTTTTGGACTGCGGCGGCAAAGCGAAGCGTCGACGCCGCTTTGGCTTGGACATGACCTGCCCGGTTGAATCTCATCCAATGCGTCTTCCGTGCTTGCCCTCCGTCACCCTTTGCGCCCTATTCAACTTCCGCGGAGATGTGGTATCTTGCATGCATGTCTGTTCTGCTTCCAAGAAGATGCCCGGGCCTACTGTTTTTCGCCTGTATGTTCATGGCGGTCACTCCGCTGGCTGCGGAAGAGGTTCCGCTGCTTGTACCGGACGAGTTCGACACGCTCCCGCCTTTCGTTCTTCCCGCTGCGCTGCGCCAAGTCGATTTCGAATTTCCCATCGCCCGGATTCTGTCTCTCGCGGAATTACAGGATCGATGGGACAACGCCATGGACGATCCGAAGACCGAGGCGGACGCGTGGGAATCGTTGGCCATTCAGTATTTTGCGCATGGGCATTTTGACCGGGTCGTTGAAGCGGGGGAACAGGCGGCGCTGGCCGGGGACCCATCACACATGCTCGGACGCATAGTGGCCCTTTCCCTGGAGGCACAGCAAGAATGGGCCTTGGCCGCCCAGACATGGGAACGGCTGCATCAACGCCGACCTACCGACCCGGAAGCCGGTCTTCGGATGACCATCTGCCTGCTGCACCTCGACCAGCCGGATAAGGCCCTCCAACTGGCCCGCAGACTGGCCGTATCATTCAGCGACAACCACTCCGTCATGCATCTGCAGGGCGCCTTATACTGGCTCCACGATCATCCGCGCATGGCATGGCGTTCGCTCGTGCGCGCGGGCGCTTCACCCGACACCTTGTTGTTTCTTGCCTGGATATCGATGCAGGAAGGAGAACACGAAGAATCGATTGGATGGTTGAGGCGCGCGTTACACGACCAGCCATCTGAAGAACAGGCCCGCATACTGGCCATGCCCTATTTCCAGAGCCTACGCGATGATCCGGCGTATGATTTCCTGCTGGCGGACTTGAATCTTCCTGTGACGGCGATCGACTTCGAGAAGGAGACCACGCCTCCCCAAGACACGGCGCATGTCACCTTTCGGACGGTCGACGCGGATCGTTCCGAATTGCCGGAAAGCCTCCGGGTTTCCATCCGTCTGCAGGACTATGACGGGGACATCGACGATGAGCATCCAGAGGACGCGCCCCGAGAGGCAACGGACTGGCTTCGCTTGCGCCCGGACGAACCCGAGGAGCAGGATGCCGAAATCATCTGGCATCACATCGAGTGAACGCGCGCCCGGCGGCGCTCGGCCCAAAGTCCACTTCTATTCGACTGATCCAGCGAACATGTTTCCTTTTGCATAGGTACCCGTAAAATGCTAACAACACCCGAACAGTCATACACCATCGGTGGATGGAGGATATCGTGAATCAGGAAAACAAGACGATCACCGGCAATATACCCGATTGGTTGAATCGGTTCGGCATTCCCCTGGGCTTGCTCTTCATGGCCGTCCAAGGGATTCGGACGATCAGTCACGCTGATTTCTGGACGCATCTGGCCATCGGGCGATGGATGGCCGGGCAGGGCGTACCCCGAGTCGATCCCCTCACGATTGTTTCCGAAGGCGACGCATGGGTCCACGCCAGTTGGCTCTACGACGCACTCCTCTACCGCCTCTGGAACATCGGGGGCGCCGGTCTCGTTACTCTCCTGCATGTGGCACTCGTCGTCGTGGCCTTTTACCTCTTGGCTCGTGCCGTCCGGCCCCACACCTCCGCCACCGCCATCGGAGTCGCCCTGCTTCTCAGCGCCTGGTTGCTGGCTCCGCGTTTTGAGGTGCGCCCTTCCCTGTTGTGCCTGATCTTCCCCGCCCTCTATGTCTTCATCCTTTCGACACCCCGGCGGTCATGGATTCCCTTCGCCACGCTGTTGCCGGCGCAGATCCTATGGGCAAACCTTGATGCCTCCTTTGTTTGGGGCCCCCTCTTCGCGCTATGTTTCGCGGCGCAAGCGTACTTTCAACCGGCCGATCTTGAGCAGAAGACCAGCAACGCCATCCGCCTCGGCGTGCTCACCGTGCTGTTGTTGCTTGTGTCGATGGTGAACCCCTACGGACCGGCCATCTTCAGCGCCGTGGTGGCCACATGGACCGCTCCGGTTGTCCGCGATTGGATCTCTCCGATCAGCATGCATTTTGCGTCAACGTGGTCCCGCCATATGGTCACACTGGCCCTGATCATCGGGGCACTCGGCTTACTGTCGCGAAAAGACCGGCTCCCCATCGGCATCACGAGCATAGCCGTCATCGGCGCCTTTCTGGTCGTGCACTCCCTGCCTGTGCATATCGCCATCTTCTCGCTGTTCGCCTTCCCCTTCTTCTGCCTGAGCCTGCACGCGCTGGGCGAACTCGTCCGCGACCGACTCGCCAAGCCGCTCGCCGGTCGCCAGTCGCTCGTGCAACAGGGCATGGCCGGTCTGTTCCTGCTGTTCCTGGTGCTCTCGGTTTTTTGGGTGGTGACCAATCGTTCGTTCACACGAACCGGGAGCCTGTCCTCTTTCGGATTAGGCGTTGCCGCCGACGTGTACCCGGAAGCGGCACAGACGCTGATCGGGCGGCCGGACTTTCCAGCACGTTTTCTGAACCTGCCCGTGGATGGGGGCTACCTCTCCTGGCGAAATCCTGAACGAAGGGTATTCATTGATCAACGCAGCGAGTTGCACCAGCACCACCTATACAATATGTTGGCGCAGGGTTTACTGGGGCAAACCCAGGCTTGGGCCACGGTGCTTTCCGAATGGGACCCGGAAGCCATTGTCCTCAACAATACGTGGCCATACTCGTCAGACATCATCCGCCACTTACAAACACAACACTCTTGGGAAACGGCGTATTTTGACGGGACCACCACCATCCTCGTGCTCGGAACCTCGACACACGCAAGCATCCTGGAAATGAAAGAACGGCTCCTCCAAGAGAGCCTACAGGTACTGGAACAACGACGGCGCGACTATCGGCGAAAGCTTGGGGGCATCGTCAGGCCGCCCATCCCCAACGCACTCGTCGGCGCAGCCGCGGTATTTCAAGCGCGCGGCTATTACCGGGAAGCGGCGGCCTGTCACGAATTACTGGTGCTCGGCGCTCCCCGCATGCTGTCGGCCCAACTCAATCTGGGAATTTGCCAAACCCGTCTGGAACGATATGAAGAAGCCGTGGCCACCCTGACGCAGGCTATCGAAAGGCTTCCGCGCGACTCCAATCCGTGGGTGAGCGCGCACATGTACATGGGGATCAGCCAAGTGGGCTTATCCCGTTACACGCATGCCATTCGTCATCTGAACGTGGTGGTGGAAGCACATCCAACCAATATCCTCGCTTGGCTCTGGCTGAGCCGAGCCTATAACGGCGCGGGCCAAGCCACCGACGCACGCCAAGCGCTCGAGCGAGCGCGAGCCCTCGACCCGGACAGCACGGCCGCCTTTCAGCAGACCCGCTGAAGTTGCTCAATCCAGGCACTTCGCCTCGGCCGTTCCGGCTGAAGCCGGAACTACCAGCGCCCCCACGCACGATCTGACTTTGTGATGCTCGTGACTTTTTGAACTGCGGCGGCAGAGCGAAGCGTCGACGCCGCTTTGGCTTATACCAATTCCTATTTCTTTTCGGTATATTGTCCTACCCACCCCGCCCAAGAGGGGAAGTGGGGAAATATCCCCTCCTCCTACGGTTCGAGGAAG
>SKXR01000245.1 GCA_007128275.1 Kiritimatiellia bacterium | reverse complement strand
CCTTCCCAGAGCGTGCCCGCGTGTTGTGAATGGGTTTCATAGAAAGGCCGGATTACGTTGCGGCAAAGCGCGTCAAGGCGCCCGTCGCGCAGCAACGGCTCGACGAGTGCCTGTCCGATATTTCCGTTGGCCAAGCCGGCCACCGCGTTGATGGAGGTAAGCATTTGGATGACGGGTTCGTCGGCGACCACGATGCCGGTGCGGGTGCCGGGCAGGCCCAGCTTGGAAAGGCTCATGGAAAGAATGATATGCGGCGCCCATATCGGTTGCACGTCGCGGAATAGAATGCCCGGAAACGGCGCGCCGTAGGCATTGTCGATCAGCAGGGGCACATCATGACGCGCCGCCAGATCCGACAGGATGACGATTTCCTCGTCGGTCAAGACGTTGCCGGTGGGGTTGGTCGGGCGCGACACGGCGATGGCGGCAATGTCGGAAGTGATCTGCAATCGATCGGCGTCCATACGGTATTTGAAGCGGTGCGGTCCCGTTTCATCGATGCGCCCGTGTATGCCGCGGAACAGGTCGGGCGCGTGGCCTTGATCGGCGTAGCCGATGTATTCCGGGGACAGCGGTAAGAGAATCTTTTTCCCCCCGCCCGCGAGCAGGTTGAAGAGGTGGAAGAACGCGGTTTGGCTGCCGTTGGTGATGCCAATATGGCGCGGCGAAATGTCCCAGCCATAGCGGTCATTGAGAAAATCGGTCAGTGCGCCCAGAAAGGCCGGGGCGCCCTGTGCGGTGTCGTATTTGCCCAGCACGGCGTTCAGCCGTTCCGGGTCTTGCGCCAACCGCATCCATTGTTCGCGAAAGAGCGCTTCCACTTCGGGGATAGGCGCGGGATTGCCGCCGCCCAGCATGCAGAGATCCGCGTTTCCGGACGACAATGCCTCGCCCAGATCTTGCATGAGCTCAAGAATGCCGGACGGCTCGGAAAAACGATTGCCATACGAAGACCAGTTCCATTTCATAGGGCGCGGAGTATGCCTCACATTCCCGTCGCGGACCAGAAAAACAATGAGTAGCAAGGCTTGAACGAGGAGCTCGGCTGGGCCTATCCCCGCCAAAGCGACGTCGACGCTTCGCGTTGCCGCCGCCGTCCAAAGAAAACTACAGCGCAGGTTGGCTTAAGAGAAATTGCATGTGCGCGAAGGATGGTGGCGAGGGACGGATTTGAACCGCCGACACAAGGATTTTCAGTCCTCTGCTCTACCAACTGAGCTACCCCGCCATGGGGAGTAAGAAGCAGGATGGTACGACTTTTCGGCTCGATGTCAATGATTTGGGGGTGTATTGATGCATCTATGAAAAGTTGTCCATTCTGCGGGCTCGATGCGGGGCGAATGCTGATGGAGCGGGCCGGGTGGCGGGTGATTGCCGACGGGTACCCCGTGACCCCCGGCCACCTGCTGTTCATACCCGTGCGTCATGTGTCGTCGTTTCGCGAACTGTCGGACGAGGAATGGGGCGCCGTATTTGCGCTCATCAAGCTGTGGAGCGCGAAAGTGAAGGAAGAGGACGCGTCGGTGGAAGGCGTCAATGTCGGCATCAACGACGGGCGCGCGGCGGGACAAACCGTGATGCACGCGCATATCCACCTGATCCCGCGCCGCGCAGGCGATGTGCAGAACCCGACCGGCGGTGTGCGTGGCGTGATTCCCGGCAAGGCGGTGTATTGACGCCGGTCGTCACGACGTCCGCCGGCGCGCCAAGTTCTACCAAGGCCTACTTCTTTTCGATATAGTATCTAACCCACCCCGGCCCCGCCAAGGCGCGGGGCCACCCCTCCGAGGAGGGGATAGTGAGGGCTCTCCCGTCTTTCGGAGGCGTCCGTCACACCAGGCCGGCGTGGTCGGGGTGCGCGTCGTGCGGGGAGACTTTGTGCAGGTCGAGTTTGGGGTGGTTGCGCACGAAATAGTCGAGTTTCCATTGGTCGGGGAAGAGGATGACCCCCTGACCGCGCACGTCTTTCGCGAGCCGGACGCCGTCACCCAGGAATTTGTCCTCAAATTGTTTGAGGTTGATGTCGGCATCGAACCAGCGGATGTGGGTGTAGGGTGCGGGTTCCAGGCGCGCCGGGGCGCCGTATTCGTTTTCCAGGCGGTAGAGCACGACCTCGAATTGCAACTGCCCGACGGCCCCGAGAATGGGTGTGGCCTGACCGTCTTCAAGCAGGGTGAAGGATTGAATCACGCCTTCGTCGAGTAGTTGGCCCAGACCGGCTTGGAACTGTTTGAGTTTGGCGGTGCCGATACTGCGGATGAACGCAAAAGCCTCGGGCGGGAAACGCGGGATTTCGTCGTAGATGATTTCCGGGCTGGTTGTGAGCGTGTCGCCGATACGGAAGGAACGGTGCATCACCAGCCCGACGATGTCGCCCGGATACGCGCGGTCCACGGATTCGCGTTCCTGGCCGAAGAGTTTCTGGGTGTAGGCCAGGCGGATGGGTTTGCCGCCGGCCGGATCGCGGACGACCATGTCCTTGTCGAACATGCCCGAACAGACGCGCACGAAGGTCAATCGATCACGGTGCCGCGGATTCATGTTGGCCTGGACCTTGAACACGAAACCGGAAAATTCAGGGTGCGTGGTCGGGATGAGCGTCTCGCCGGACCATCGCGCCTGGGGCGGCGCGCCGTGTTCAACGAAGTAATCGAGCAGCAGTTGAATCCCGAAATTGGTAATGGCGCTGCCGAAATAGACCGGTGTGATCAGTCCGGCCATCACCTGTTCTTCGTCCCATTCCTCGCCCGCCCCCGTAAGCATTTCCAGTTCTTCCAGCCAAGGCTTATGGATACGGTCCGGTATCTGCTCGCGAATGTGCTCGTCGTGCATGCCGCTGACCCGGGTTGGTGAGCGGTGCGCGCCGTGCGCGGTCCGTTCAAACAGGTGTAACTGTTTCTTGAGGCGGTCGTAGACCCCCTTGAACTCGTCGCCGCTGCCGAGGGGCCACGTGACGGGGAACGCGCCGATGCCGAGCACTTTTTCGAGTTCGTCGAGCAGCACGAGCGGTTCCTGCGCGGGCCGGTCCATCTTGTTCATGAACGTGAAGATCGGGATTCCGCGCAGCCTGCAAATCTCGAAGAGCTTTCGCGTGCGTTCCTCGATGCCTTTCGCCGCGTCAATCACCATGATCACGCTATCGACGGCGGTCAGGACGCGGTAGGTATCTTCGCTGAAATCCTTGTGGCCGGGCGTGTCGAGCAGGTTGATGACGCAATCGCCGTAATCGAATTGCAGCAAGGTGGACGAGACGGAGATGCCGCGTTCTTTTTCCAGTTCCATCCAATCGGAGGTCGTGGTTTTTTGATTACGGCGCGCACGCACGGAACCGGCGAGCTGGATTGCGCCGCCGTAGAGCAGCAGTTTCTCGGTCAACGTGGTCTTGCCCGCGTCCGGATGCGAGATGATCGCAAACGTGCGGCGGCGGTTGATTTCTTTAGTGAGTGCGCTGTGGTCCATAAGGGGGGTGGAAGATAAGCCACGGAGGGGGCGGTGTCCAGTGTTCAGTATTCGGTGTTCGGTGTGTGGTGCATGGTCTTTTCACCCTGTATGTCCATCGAAAATCGACCATCGAAGATCGAACATCCCTACACCGACTTCGATTTCCCGTCTTCGTTGTAGCGGATTTCGTAGAGGTCCCGCCGGCGGTCGTTCCAGTTTTGCGTGGTGCCGCGGTAACGGTGTCGGCGCAGGAGTTCGATATCGACGTCTTGAATGACGAACGTTTCGATGTTGGGATTCGATTCGGCGGCGATGGCGTCGCGGCTGAATGAGAAGTCCGCGGGCGTGAAGATGCCGGATTGCGCGTAGTGGATGTCGGCATTGTTCACGAACGGGAGATTCCCGACGCACCCGGCCACGGCGACGTAGACGTGGTTTTCTATACAGCGCGCCAGGGCGCAATGCCGTACGCGCAGATAGCCGTGTCGTTCGTCCGTATTGAACGGCACAAAGATAATCTGGGCGCCTTTTTGGGCTGCGATGCGGCATAGCTCGGGGAACTCGATGTCGTAACAGATCATGATGGCGATCCGGCCGCAATCGGTGTCGAACACGTTGATCTTGTCGCCGCCCGTGACCCCCCACCATTTCCACTCGGCGGGGGTGACGTGGATTTTCCGCTGGCGTCCGATCGTGCCGTCGCGTCCGAAGAAGTAGCCCACGTTATAGAGCGTGTTGTCTTCCACCTCGAATTGCGATCCGCCGATGATGTTGATGTTGTACCGGATGGCGAACTCGGAAAACATTTCCAGGTATTGCGGGGTGAATTCGGCCAATTTGCGCGCGGCTTGGCTCGGCCGTTTGGTGTCGCAGAAGGAAAGCAACTGCGTGGTGATCAGTTCGGGGAATAAGACGAAATCACATTTATAATCCGATGCGGTGTCGACAAAGAATGCACATTGCTGGGTAAATTCGTCGAAATCCTTGATGGTGCGCATCTGGTATTGCACGGCGGCGATGCGGACGACCTGTACGGGGCGGATGGCGCGTTTCTTATAGGGGCGATAGTCCACGTTGGTCCATTCCAGGTACGTGGCCCACCCGACGCTGTCTTCATCGGACGGCATGTACTCAGGGATCAACTGTTTGAGCTCGAACCCGTTCGCGAGCTGTGTGGTCAACACGGGGTCGTAGAGGGTCTTGTCTTCCACGTTCTCGGCGTATTCGTGGGCGGTCATCTCGTCCTGGTACTTGTGATAGCCGGGGATGCGGCCGCCGATGACAATGCCTTTCAAGTTTCTATCGCGTACCAGGTCCTTGCGCGCCTGATAGAGGCGTCGCGCGAGTTTCATGCCGCGATAGTCGGGATGGACCATGATCTCGATGCCGTAGACCATGTCGCCGTTCGGGTCGTGGTTGCGGATATACCCGTTGTCGGAAATTTCCTTCCAGTTATGCCAGTCGGAATAGAGATCGAAATCGACGATCAGGCTGGTGGATGAGGCGACCACTTCGCCATCGATTTCGATGCAGAACTGGCCTTCGGGAAAGCGTTCGAGTTGGCTGTCGAACTGTTCCCGGCTCCACGGGGTCATTTTGGGAAAGCATTTCTTCTGAATGGCGACGATCTGTTCGTAGTCGTCGGGCTTGATGTTGCGCAGCCGGATCTTGCTTTCAAAGTCGGCGATATCGAGTTTCTTTTTGCTCATAACAGGGCCCTTATTGAGATGGAAAACATGGGTTACTATACGGGGGCGACGGCTCGACGTCACGCGATTATGGGAAGGGTGTCGGGTGTCGCGTGTCGCGCGTGCCGCGGCGCAGTCCCGAAGCGCAGCGAACGGGACGAAGCCGAGTGTCGCGCTGGACGGCGGGGCCCGACTTGGCGTAAGGTCCGGACAAAATCATGAAGAGTTCTTGGATAGAGATTGATGCGGCGGGGTTGGGCGCGAATATCGGCGCATTGCGGAAGGCCGTGCGACCGTCCACGGAGATCATCTTCGTGGTGAAGGCGAATGCGTACGGGCATGGTTTGGTGCCGATGGCGCGGGAAGCGGTGCAATGCGGGGTGCGCTGGTTGGCGGTGGCCCATTTGCACGAGGCCTTGGAGATTCGACGCGCACTGCCGGATGTCCGGATTTTGGTGATGGGGGTGGTGGAGCCCGAGGACGCCCCGGTCTTGGGGGTGGAGCGCATTACTCCGATCGTGGTCGGTGCGGAACACGGACAGCGTTTGGCGGCGGCGGCGCGGGCGGCGGGTGTGACATTGGATGTGCATATGAAAGTGGATACGGGGATGGGGCGCCTGGGGGTGGCCTGGCCCGATGCGGCCGAAGCGTTCCGCGCGCTGGCGCCCGAGGAAGGTCTGCGTGTGACGGGATTATGCAGTCATTTTGCGGCGGTGGAACCGAAGCAACCTGAGCGAGCGGAAGAACAAGCGGGGCGTTTCCTGGCGTTGGCCAAGGACTTGGAAACGCTGAACGGCGCGCCGTTGTTCAAGCATATCTCGAGTAGTCGCGCGATTCTTTATCATCCGGAATGGGATTTCGACGGCATTCGTCCCGGAATTTGCCTATACGGGTATGGCACAAACGATTCGCAGATGCGGTTTCGTACCCGTCCGTTTCTGCAGTGGAAAGCGGCTGTGATGCAGGTGAAAGACGTGCCCGCGGGGTACCCGGTCGGCTATTACGGCACCCACGTGACCCAGAAGCCGACGCGCATGGCCGTGTTGTCGGTGGGGTACGCCGACGGCTATCATCGCGCGCTTAGCAATCGGGGACATGTACTGATTCGCGGGTATCGTTGCCCGGTGATCGGCCGTGTGAGCATGAACTGGGTTGCGGTGGATGTCGGTTGTGCGGGTGATCCTGTGCGGGCGGGCGACGAGGCGGTGCTGATCGGGGAACAAGCCGGCGCCTCCGTGTGGGCGGGGGAATTGGCCAAGATTTGCAGGACAATCCCGTACGAGATCCTCGTGGGCATCGATCATGCCGCCCCGCGTCGTTATGTCAGTGCCGCATCCACCAATCCGCCGTGACGCAGATAAGGCATATCCCAGCGGCGACGATGGTGATCGCCAGAGTCAGGTTGACTTGCATTTGCGCGTCAGGATTGACTTCCTGCAAGGAGAGCAGGTAGGCCATCAGGCCGCCGAAAAATAGAATCAAGAATGTCAACCAACAGAGCCACGCGGGTTGTCTTTTGCTCATGTCCTTTATTCACCGGGCCCTTCCTCCCGGCTCGAATCCCATGGGGCGACCGGCGTCGCCGCAGACCTTCGAATCCAACCATCTTTATCACCCACGCTCACTTTATACCAGTCTTCCATGAAAGAATCTACGCGCGCGATGGAACCCGGCGGGAGGGTGAAATGCGCGGTGGCTCCTTGGAGGGGAGCAAAGAGCGCTTCCTGGCCGGGTTTGACGATAACGGTTTCGGGGCGGATGCGCAGGCTTAGCCAATGGTAGATTCCGGCGATCGAGATCAGCAGGAACAGCACGGCAAAGGACGCGCTGATGCCTCCGCCGCGCCGTCCGGTCGGCCACAGCGCCACGCATAGGTATATGGCGGCAAGCCACCACGCGACGGCGGCGACGGCCGCCCATTCAGCGAGGCTGAGCAGTCGCAGCCATCGGCCCGGCCACGGATACGGGGCGTGAGCGGCGTCGGCTTGGGTGAGGGCGAACTGAAGGTTATGCTGAATATGCGGATCGCGCGGCGCGAGTTGTTCGGCTTTCTTGTAGTGGAGCACGGCCCGGCCGACGTCACCGGCGCGAAAATAGGCGTTGGCGAGATTGAAGTACAGCTCGGGCGCGCGATAGCCGTCGGCGAGGAGTTGCTCATACTGCGCGATGGCTTCGGGGTATTGCTCGGCATCATACGCCCGGCCCGCATTCGAAAAACGTTCCTCCGGCGAGGAATCGGCTTGTACGGCCGATGCGGCGACGGCGCATATCATCAGGAACAGGCCTAGGCGCAAGTACCGGTTCATACGTCCACCTTCTCACAGACTTTCAAGAGGCGTCGGAACTCGTTCAGCAATTCATGCCGCTGATTCGGATCGGTTGCTGCAGCCCCGAAGCGCCGTTGATCGCAGGCGGCGAACAGGCGCTCGATGGCGACCAGATTGTCCGGGTCAAGGCCGCCCCGGGTCATGACGGCAAGCACGTCCTCTGCGGTCACGGAGCCGGGCGGCAGATTCAACCGATCCCCGAAGTAGGCCGTGAGCGCCGCCCACAGGCCGTTGTAGAATTCGTCTTCCGTGCCATGCGCGACGGCCTTCTCCGCGCGGCGCAAGCCGGGCCGGGCGCTGCGCGGCGCGCGATACCGGCGCGCGCGCGCGACGTCGCCGTCCATGGCACGCCATCGTCGCGCCAACAGGAACACCGCCAACACGAGCAAAGGCGGCGCGGTCTGGACGGCGAGAAAGGTCGGGCGGCTGTACCAAGGGCCCTCGCGGAGGTTCGACCAGCGCGAAGGCGCGGGTTTGAGATAGACAATGTCCCGCCCGACAATGCGGGTTTGACGGTCGGCGGTTGTGTCGTCGGCGTGCACGACGCGCGAGACGGACGGGTCTCCCTCCTGCATAACCAGCGTGAACGGGCCGGCGGTGATGGTCTGATAGGCTTCCGCGTTCGGATCAAAGTACGTGAAGTGGAGCGGCGGCACTTCGCCGACGTCATCCGTGCGCGGGATGATGACCTGCTCGTACAGTTTGCGTCCGCGGCTTTGGGATCGATCCAGATCCTTGTTGATCAGGCGCGGAGGATACGCGCGAAACCGGTCGCTGTCGCGCACGCCCGGCGGCGCGACGGCGTCCATGTTGCCTTCCCCTTGAATCAGCATTGAGAGCGTAATCGGGTCGCCGGGCCGCACTTCCGTGGGAGACGCCTGTGCGCTGAACTCGAACGCGCCCACGCCGCCGGTGAATGTGTCGGGCCGGTCGGCATCCGGGAGGGGCCGCACCGCGACCTCCAGGGGAGCCAGCGCAAGATCGAAGGGGTGGGCTTCCATGTTGGACATCATGCCGCGGAAAAACGGATCGTCGAAAAGGCTGCGTCCCCGGCGTTCGTCGCGGGGGACCAGGATCTGTATGCGCAGTTCCGGCGCGAAACGGATGGTGCCTGCGGTGACGGGTCGGATCTGTGTCTGGTAGCGACGCACATCGTACACATGATTATCCACGATCTCCCGGGCGGACCGCAATTCCTGAAACGGTTGGGTCGAGATGCCCGTGTCCGGCATGTTCATCAGGGATACATCGCGCCCCAAATTCAAGCCGCGCGAATAGATGGCAATGGTCAGCGTGAAGGCTTCGTTTACGTAGACCTGTTCCCGGTTCACGATGAGCTTCGCGAAAACCAGGTCCGATAATTCCTGGACGTCGCCGCGCGTCCCGGCGGCGTCTCCCGGTGAAGCGACCCGCAGGGTTTTCGCGGGGAGTTCGACGGTTTCCTCGTTGTGTGTGTATGAAAGCGGACCGATCGTGTATTCGCCCGGTTGCAGGGGGATGATGGTGTAGCGATAGGTGGTGAAGCGCCGATGTTCGCTGACGCCGTTGATCATCGTTCGCGAAAGGGTATGCTCCACCGAGGGGCCGCCGATGCGTAGACCGGGAATGTTGGGCCGTTCGGGCTCGCCGGGAACATCCGTGGATTGCACGACAATGGCGAGTTCGGCGGATTCCCCTATTTCCAAAACAGCCGGCTCCAATTCCATGCGGACATGAAAGGCATGGACGGCCTGTAAGGCGGCGAAGCCGATGCAGAGCGCAAGCGCGGCCTGGACGGTAAACGTCCGGCGCGCGCAATCTCGTGGCGATATGCGAATCGACTTCATCCTGTGATGTCCGAATTCATGCCTTCCATCGTTTCCTTCTGCGCTCCGTGCTTACCAATCCTTTTCCACTTCCGCCGGATCACCCAGCCGCAACCGCATTTGGTCGCGCGTTTCCTGTTCTTCGTCGCGCATTGCTTCCAATAATAGCATAGCTTCTTCCGGTGTCATTTCCTCCATCGTGTCCGGCGTGATTTGGTCGGGGACGGCCTCGGTCGGAGGCGGTCCCGTGTCGTCCGGGTGCGGGGCGTCGGGTTCCGGTTCCTCTTCCGGCTCGTCATCGGGCGCCGGTGGGGGCGGTGCGTCGTCGGGCGCTTCCTGTTCGGGGTCGTCGCCCGGTTGCGGTTCGGGCGACGGCGGCTGTTGGGCGAGCCGCATCTCGAGTTCTTCCCGGAACCGGTCCGCCAGTTCATAGTTGATTTTGGCATCGCGATCGCCAGGTTGCAGGAGGAGCGCATTGCGATAACTGTCCAGCGCCCGTTCGGTCATCGCCTTGGCCGTGTCCAGTTCTTGTTCTTCGGCGAGTGTGTGCGCAAGCGTCAGCAGGGCGTTTCCTCGATTGAAATGCGCGGATTGCTGCACGTCCAGATCGGTTGAGCGCAAGGCCTCCTGATAGGTCGCCGCAGCCTCCTCGTAACGACCTTGTCGGTACAGGGCGTTGGCGCGATTATGCAGCGCTCGCGCCGGATCGAGTTGGGCGTCCGCGGCCTGTTCCGCCGCTTCGCGAAACGATTCCGCCGCTTCCTGAAAGCGTTCTTCCCGGTAATCGCGAAGCCCTTCGCGCATGGCCGAGCGGGGGGCGTCGGCATTGGCCGGGAAGGGTATCGCCAAGAGGAGCAGCACATATATGGGTTTCGGGATCCTCGATCCGTTTCTACGTGTCCCGTCCGTCATGACGGCCTCCACAAGCAACAACAAGAGCGCCGCGCCCAGGAACCAGGCGAAACGGTCTTCATGCGCCCGGATCATCTCCGTTTCCAACATATCGCGTTGCAGGGGGGCGATCCCCTGTTCGTAGATGCGCTCCAACCCGAAATCGCCGGGCGTGGCGCGCACGTACATGCCGCCGGTCCGCGTGGCCAGCCGTTCCAGCACCTCCTCCTGCAATGCGGTTCGCACGATGTTTCCTTCGCGATCTCGCAAGAAGGTGATGCGCCCCTGCTCGTCGGTCATGGGGATCAGGTCGCCTTCCGGCGATCCTACGCCCACGGCGAAAAGCCGGATATTTCGTTGTCGCATCTCATCGATAACGGTCAGCGGATTTCCTTCGTAGTCTTCGCCGTCCGTTATCAGCACGATGACCCGATCGGCCAAGACATGGTCGTCAAAGGATTGGACGGCTTTGCGCAGCGCCTGTTCAATCGCCGTTCCGCCGCGCTGGACGATGCCGGGATGGATGTCGTCGAGCATCATCAGGAAGGCGCCGTAATCGGCGGTGAGCGGGCAATACAGGTAGCTGTCGCCGGCAAACGGGATCAGGCCGATGCGATCGCCGCGCAACCGGCCGACGAGATCGCGAACGCCGAATTTCGCGCGTTCGAGCCGGTTGGGCCGGATGTCCTCGGCGCGCATGCTGTTGGAGGTGTCGATCACCACGATGATGTCTAATCCCATATGCCGCACTTCGATCCATTTCTCGCCCCACTGCGGTCGCGCGAGCGCCAGCACGCACAGGGTCAGGGCGATCAACCAAAGCGCCAGTTGCCAGGCGCGTCGTTTCCGGCGACTGGGCGGCAGCAGCGTGTTCAGCACCTGCTCGTCCATGATCTCCCGTAAACGCTGTTCGCGGCGTCGCATCAGTCCGTACAGCAGCAGGACCAGCACGGGGGCGGCCCAGAGGAGATGCAGAAAGTGTGGGGCGCCCCATTGCATCACGGCCACCTCCCCAGTCGCGCAAACGCCAGCACACGTTCCAGAACCAGCAGGCCGATGGACCATAGCAGGAATGGTAGGAAATATTCCTCGTAGCGGGTGTACTCTTCGACTTCGATCTCCGTTCGTTCCAGCTCGTCGATCGCCGCGTAGATGCGTCCCAGCGCCTCGGTGTCGTCCGCGTGGAAATACTGGCCGCCCGTGGTGTCCGCGATGCGTTTCAACTGCGCTTCGTCGAACACGGCGAGTTGCTGCACATAGCGCTGTCCGCCGAACGGATCGCGGACGGGAAACGGGGCATGTGTCTGTGTGCCCACGCCAATGGCATGCACGCGCACGTCGAGCGCCGCGGCGGCTCGCGCGGCGTTGTCCGGCAAGATCGTTCCTGCATTGTTCACGCCGTCCGTGAGCAGGATGATCACCTTGCTGTCCGCGTCGCTGTCCCGCAGGCGGTTTAGCCCCGACGCAATGGCCGAGCCGATGGCGGTGCCGTCCTGGACCATGGCAATTTCGATCCGGCCCACTTGTTGCAGGAGCCAGCCGTGATCAAACGTCAACGGAGCCATCACGTACGGGACTCCCGCAAAAGCGATCACGGAGATGCGGTCGTCGCGGCGCCGCTGAATAAATTGTTTAGCGGCTTGCAGGCATACTTCCATGCGATTAACCCGGCGGCCTTCGATGAAAAAGTCTTCGGCCAACATCGACGAAGAGACGTCGATCAGCAACACGATATCAATGGCGTCCTTGGTGACCCGGCTTTCGTCCAGGCCCTTCTGCGGGCGGGCCAGCGCGATGATCAAGAGGATCAGGCCGGCGGCGTAAAGGACCGGGAGCAGATGGCGCGCATACGTTACCCACGAAGAGGGAAGCCCGCGAAGGACGCGGCCGTCGCTGAAACGCAGCGCCGTTTTCCGGCGGGCCGCGTATCGGAGCCAGAGTAGTGCGGGGACGAGCAGCAACAGGAGTAACAGCCATGGATGGAGCAACGTCATGTCCGGTCTCCAGGAAGAGTTGCCGGGAAGCCGCGCGCCGTGGACAGCGAGCAAGGACCGCGAAAGGTAGTATGGAAGGCGCCGGCCATCATGCGGGCTCCTTCCTTTCTTCCGTTGTTTCCCGGATCAAACGTTCCGCCGACGCGTACGCTTCCTGCATGTCGCCGGGGCCGGGGCGGTACCGGGCAAATTTCACCAGGTCGCTCTGTTCCAGAAAATCGCGGACAAGCGCTTGATGGTCCGCCGTCAACACGCGCGCATTCGCGGCGTCGCGGATGAATTCTTCCGTCGTTGATTCCGGCGCGCGCAGGTGAAAGCGGTCTTCCAGGTATCGCCGGACAATCAAAGACAATTCCGTATAGAACGGGTCGACCTGGCCGGATTCGATGTAGCGCTTGCCCAGCAGCATGCGCAAGGCGTTCAACGCCGTCTCGTGCGCGGGGCGGGGCGGGGCCTGATGGAGTATCGTGCGCGGTTTGCTCAGGACGCGGGCGACGAGCAGCCCGATGGCCAAAGCCAGCAGTCCGATGCCGATCATAACGGGCACCCATCGCGGGAAGCGGCCCGGCCATTCCAAAACGGGTTTGATCGGACTCGGTTCAACCGTGTCGTCGTCGAGCGCGGATACCACGTCCAACACCGTTTCGGGATACTCGCGCATCACCGGATCGGTTTCGGTGGAGACGAAGCGCACCTCGCCGGTGGCGACGGGATGGGCGCCCAGTTGGAAGGAGGTCAGGGTATAGTGGTGCGTCGTCCGTACGCGCTCTTCGTCCACGGGGCGGGACGCCGTTCGCCGTTGACGCACAACCATCGCCTCCGTCCCGGCCGGATCGGGCAATTCCACGCGCGTACCCACGGGATGCGTCGTGTCCACCCGCGCGTGGACCAGGTCGCCGATCAGGATACGATTTGTGCTTAGCGTAACCGTAATCGCATACTCGTCGTTCGTGGCCGGTGCCGGTTCTTCCGCGCGCTGACAGGCCGTCACGCTCAACAGACATGCCAGCGCCAGCGCCCTTCGCCCTTCGCCATTCGGCATGCGGCATTTCATCAGGTTCTCATCCTTTGTTCGCGCATCCGGAAGAAGCGCATCAGCGCCTTGTCGTACTCCTCGCCGGCGAACACCTCGATCGTGTCGATCCCGCTTTTCCGCAAGGTGTCCAGCGTGTCGCGCCGCCGCGCGGCTTGCGTGGTGGCAAGGCGATGCAGCGTGCGCCGGTCCGAAGTGTCGACCAGATGCCGGCGCCTCGTTTCCGCGTCTTCCCATTCAATCAAGCCGGCGCGCGGCCAGACCCGCTCTCGTTTATCGCCCACCAGCACGGAAACCAGATCATGGCGTCGCGCCGTGATGGTCAACGGCTTCTTCAGCGGCTCGTCAAAAATGAAGTCGCTGATCAGAAACGCCACCGCGCGTCGCGGTGACACGTGATTCAGAAAATCGAGGGCGGGTTTGAGTTGGGTCCCGTGCTTGCGCGGTTCGAAATAGAGCACATCGCGAATCACGCGCAACACATGGGAGACGCCTTTACGCGGCACAATGTAATGTTCCACCTCATCGGTAAAGAGGATCAGGCCGACGCGATCATTGTTTTGAATGGCCGAAAACGCCAGGACCGCCGCCAGCTCCGCGGCCAGATCCTTCTTTAATTGGGGGGTGCTTCCGAAATCGTGGGACGCGCTGATGTCCACCAGCAGCATTACGGTTAATTCGCGTTCTTCGATATATTTCTTGATAAAAGGATGGCCCATGCGGGCGGTCACATTCCAATCGATTGCGCGGATGTCGTCGCCCGGCACATATTCGCGCACCTCGTGGAATTCCATGCCTTGCCCTTTGAACACGCTGTGGTAATGGCCGGAAAACACATCCGACACCATATGCGTGGTGCGGATCT
>SKXR01000215.1 GCA_007128275.1 Kiritimatiellia bacterium | reverse complement strand
TCGCCCGCGCGCATTTCTCCGGTGGTCAGCAAGCATGCGTTGAGGTCCGTTTCGATGCCGGCGCGATCCATGTGCACGCCGATAAAGACGATTTCCTGGCGGCGATCGCCGCACCCTTCGTCCCAAACCGATTCCAGTTCGGCGCGCAAAGCGCGATCGTCCGGCCATTGTTCCTTTGGAACCACCGCCCACCAGTGGCCGCCCGGATTCAGCTCGCAGGACTGGCCGACATGCGACCATTGCCCCGCGATCTCGCTGCGGGTCGCCAGCCATAGCAACCCTTTCGAGCGCAGCACGTGCTTGATGCGGTCGCCGTTCAGGAAGGTCCAAAGGCGTTCGGGATGAAAAGGGCGACGCGCGCGATACACGAACGAGCCAATCCCGTATTCTTCGGTTTCCGGTTCGCGTTGAAAGCGCGGCTCGCTCAACCAGCCGGTCATTTGCGCGGCGTCTTCCTCGTTGTACAGGCCCGTGTTGAGAATCGTCGCGGGATCGATGTTGCCGTGGGCGGTGTGCAGGATGCGCGCGTGCGGATTGAATGTGCGGAGCAGCGCTTCCAGTTGGTGGACATCCTCGGACGAAACCAGATCGGTCTTATTGAGCACGATCACATTGGCAAACTCCACCTGATCCATCAACAGCATGGCAATCGAGCGTTCATCGGTCGTGTCAGTGCCCATGGTCCGGTCTTTCAGGCTTTCCTGTGTCATCAACTCCAGCGGGAAATGCAGGGCGTCCACCACCGTCACCATCGTGTCGATGCGCGCCACGTCGCCGAGCGAGCGTCCGTCTTCGTCGGCAAATGTGAACGTTTCCGCGACGGGCATGGGTTCGGCGATGCCGGTGGCCTCAATGAGTAGATAATCGAAGGATCCTTCGTCGGCCAGCCGCGCTATTTCGATCAGTAGATCTTCGCGGAGCGTGCAGCAGATACAGCCGTTTTGCATTTGGATCAGGCGCTCGTCCACCCGGCTAAGATTCGCATCGCCGTCGCGCACCAGGCGCGCATCGACGTTGATCTCGCTCATGTCGTTCACGATCACGGCGACTTTCATGCCGTGCCGCGCGGACAGGATATGATTCAGCAGGGTCGTCTTCCCCGCGCCAAGGAAGCCGGACAGGACGGTGACAGGGAGTTTGGGTTTGGTGTTCATCAGATGGAGTATTGGAGAGATGGAGGGATGGAGTGTTGGAGCGGAGACCCATTGGAATCCATTCCGGAGCCTGTTTGCGGCTCCGCGGAGCGTCGCCCTCCATACGAGTTCCAAAGGTATCTTTGGGCAAGTGGAGGGCAAGGCTCCCGCCGAGCCGGGTAGGGGATAGGCCCTACCCCAATACTCCATCACTCTAATCCTCTGTTTCTTGGTTATATATTTTCGTATTTGGCGGCCTTCAAGCAGCATGCGCAGACCTTCACCCGCTGAACGCGGCCGTTGGGCAACTTCACGCGCATCGTGTGCGCGTTCCGTTTGAACGTGCGGCGTGTGATACCGGTGGTGTGCAGGCCAATGCCGCCTTTCTTTTTGGGGAGCCCTTTTCGGGTGATGGTGTTGCCCGTCGAGGTGATGCGTTTCCCGCATGCGCATGTCGTACTCATGGTGTTTCCTTTAGTATGGGGTGAAGTGTTCCGCCAATTCCGTCCATGACGAAGCGATGGCCTCTGCCGGTGCGACGGATTCCTTATGCCACTGATCGAGGGTGCGTTTGCGGTAGGCGAGGTCGGTATGGCGAATGATCCAGGTTTCGTAGGTTGCGAACCACGCGGCGATCTCGCCCAATCGGGCGGCGGTTTCCAAGGATTCCGAGGGGGTGCGCGGCGCGCGTGCTTGTTTCCACGCTTGTACGTGCCAACACTGAGCGGGCACGCAGCCGGGCGGCGTCCAGCGCGGGGCGAACGCGTAGCGCTTCAGGAACAGGCCCCCTTCATCGGGATGGGCAAGATGGACGCCATACCCCCACAAGGTCACGGTGTGCTGGCTCGGCAGGTGCAGGGCGTATTCCGAGCCGCCGTGTGCCGCGTCGGGCGGTCGGCGGTGCGTGAACCCGTAGCGGAGCAACATATTGCCTTCATGCCGTACGTCCCGGCCCATGCACCATAGCTGCAGGTCCAAGAGGCGCAGGGCCATTCTGCGTACGGGGGACACAAGTTCGCTCAGCCCCTTGTCTAACAGTATCGAAACATACGCCTTCATTGTTGGTAATGATATTCCGATATCAGTATTTGTCAAGCGGGACGGATTTGTGGGGACAGGATTTGTGGGGACAGGCACCTTATTCTAGTCTCTAATTCTTTTCGGTATATTGTCCTACCCACCCCGGCCCCGCCAAGGCGCGGGGCCACCCCTCCCGGGAGGGGAATGGGGGTGGGTTGAATATGTACCGGCAAGAATTGGCGAATGGTGTTACTCCTTTCTCTGTCCCTTTCTCAAAACTCCGCAACCAGGACCACGTGGTCGGAGGGCCGCGGCTCCAGGCGCGGTGCCACATCGATGTAGGCGTTGTGGCAACGCCGGGCCATGGGCGGGCTGGCCAGGATATAGTCGAGCCGCCAGCCCTTGCCGTCTTTGACATTGCGCGGATTCCGGTAGTCGTAGAACGTATAATGGCCGGGTTCGGGATGATGCAGGCGGAACGTGTCGATGAAGCCCCAGTCCCGGCAGTGCGCAAAAGCCGCGCGCGCGTCGTTGTGATAGCAGACGTGCTTCTTGCGTTCTTCCGGATTGTGCACATCGATCGGGTCATGCGCCACGTTCATGTCGCCCAGCCAGATGAGTGGCGAGCGCTTGGTGAAGCGCCGGTCGAACCATGCCCGCAATCGTTGAAACCATTGAATCTTGTACGCGTACATCGGGTGCTCGATGTCTCGTCCTTGCGGGACATAGGTGTTGACCACGTGCAGCCCTTTGAAGCGCACCCATTGCAGGCGCGACGCGTCCGCGGGTTCGTCGTCAAACCCGTATCCAACTTCAAGCCCGGGCGTCCGGCTGAGCAGCGCCACTCCGTTGTAGGATTTCTGGCCGCGAAAATAGACATGGTACCCGGCCTCCTCGAACGAGGCGGCGGGAAAGAGGTCGTCCGTTACTTTGGTTTCCTGAATGGCCAGGATATCCGGTTGATGCTCGTCCAGCCATCGTCGGATGATGCCTTCGCGCGTGCGGACGGAATTTACATTGAAGGTCGCTATTCGCATCGCCGCGTTCACACCCCGTCCATGCCCAGCCGGGGCAGGCTCTGGAGCGGCATTTGTTTGTTGAGTTCCGCAACCAGGGCTTCGTACAGAATGTCCATGCCATGGGCGTTGAGGTGAATGCCGTCCATCAGGCATTTCCGTTCCCATTCGCTTTGTTGCTGAATCAGATGAAAGAGGTCGATGACGGGGATATCCATTTCGAGGGCCACTTCATAACAGGCCAATGCGTATTGCTCCGTATGCGTCATGCGGCGGCTCAATGTCTTCTGTTCATCCGCCGGGGGCGGGGTGACGAATATGAGCCAGGCGCCCGAGCAAGCAATGCGCGTGGCCAGCTCCTGCATATTGTTCCGGTATTCATCAAGCGGCACGTGTTGGAATTGGTCGGGCAACACGCTGTCGCTGGCGCCGAAGAAGAGAACGACGCATTGCGGCTGTTCGGCGAGCACCGCACGATCCACAATGGACAGCGCATCGCGCGTGGTATATCCGGAAAAGCCGCGTGCGAGCACGTCGGCGCGCCGAATGTAGCGCTCCGCCAACCGCGCGACATAGCCGCGCGATTCAACAACCAGCCCCATTTCCGTAATGGTATCTCCGAAACAGATGATCTTCTTCATATTCGGCACCGCATGATCCTCAAGGATAACAGGATGGGCGGAATAGAAAATGCTTTTTTGCCGGGCGCCCCCCATGCCCTAGCGCCTATTCGTCATGGATGGACAACGCGTTGCGCGTGTACAGGAATTGGCCCTGCCCATGCCCCAGGGCCAATACGGTTTCCAACCTAACTCGGCATTAATGAACCCGTTT
>SKXR01000046.1 GCA_007128275.1 Kiritimatiellia bacterium | reverse complement strand
TTTGGCTTGGGGCTGGCGTGGTTGGTTGTCTTGATCCAAAGCGGTGTCGCCGTCCTCCTTCGCTTCGCTCCGGAGGCCTCTGCCACCGCATTCCAAATTCCGTTTGGTAGACGCAAAAAGCCGCGCCCTTGCGGGCGCGGCTTTTTGGAGTCTATTGTGATGCGAATCAGCCTTTGATCGCGGCTTGCGCGGCGGCGAGCCGGGCGATGGGCACGCGGTACGGCGAGCAGCTCACGTAGTTCAGTCCGATTTTGGCGCAGAACTTGACACTGGCGGGGTCGCCGCCGTGTTCTCCGCAGATGCCGCATTTCAGGCCGGGCTTCGCTTCGCGTCCCTTACGAACGCCCATTTCCACCAGCTGTCCGACGCCGGAGATGTCGATGGATTGGAACGGATCGTACGGCAGGATCTTCGCTTCGAGATAATCCGGCAGGAACGTACCGATATCGTCGCGGCTGTAGCCGAACGCCATCTGGGTCAGGTCGTTTGTGCCGAAGCTGAAGAAGTCGGCGGATTCCGCCACTTCATCGGCCGTCAGGGCTGCCCGCGGGATTTCGATCATTGTGCCGACCAGATACTTCAACTTGGATTTCTTTTCCTTGATGATGCGGTCGGCGGTGTCGCGAATGATCGTCGCGAGGAAGTCGAGTTCCGCCTTGGTGCCGATGAGCGGGACCATGATTTCCGGAATGACCTTGGTGTTCTTCCGTTTTTCGACATTGATCGCCGCCGTGATGATCGCTGTGGTCTGCATGACGCAGAGTTCCGGGAACGTGATCGAGAGGCGGCAACCGCGATGGCCCAGCATGGGGTTGAATTCATGCAGTTGTTGCACGCGCGCTTGGACCAGATCCTTCGGCACATTGAGGCGCTTGGCCATCTCTTCCTGGTCCGACGCGCCGTGGGGCACGAACTCGTGCAGCGGCGGATCGAGCAGGCGAATGGTGACCGGCAGGCCTTTCATGGCCGTGAAGATGCCTTCGAAGTCCTTGCGCTGGAACGGCAGCAGTTTGGCCAGCGCTTTTTCCCTGCCATTCTTGTTGTCTGCCAGAATGAATTCGCGGATGGCCCAAATCCGGTCCCCTTCAAAGAACATATGTTCCGTGCGGCACAGGCCAATGCCTTCGGCGCCGAACGCGCGTCCCGCCTGCGAGTCCTGCGGCGTATCGGAGTTGGTGCGGACATTGATCTTGCGATACTGATCCGACCATTCCGAGATCTGCTTGTACATCGTGTAGAACGAATGTTTGACGGCTTTCTTGTCCTTGCTGACGATCGCGCTCACCACCGGGCTCGATTGCGTCGGGAGCTGGTCGTTGTAGGCGATGCCGGTGGACCCGTTCAGGCTCAGCCAGTCGCCTTCCTTCAAGGTGACTTTGCCGTTGCTGACGGTCTTCTTATTGTAGTCGATGCGCAATCCGCCCGCGCCGCAAATGCAGCACTTGCCCCAGCCGCGCGCCACAACGGCGGCGTGCGAGGTCATGCCGCCGGTGCTGGTGAGAATGCCGGCGGCCGCCCACATGCCGCCGACGTCTTCCGGGCTGGTTTCGTGGCGGACCAACAAAACTTTGGCCTTGGAATCTTTTTGGACGGCCGCTTCGGCGTCCTTTGCGGTGAAGACGATCCGGCCGGTGGCCGCGCCCGGTCCCGCGGGAAGCCCCGTACCGAAGACCTTGGCCTTCTTCTCCGACTCGATGTCAAAGATCGGGAACAGCAACTGTTCGAGGTCGCTCCCGTGCAGGGTCATCAGCGCTTCTTTCGGCGTGAGAATCTTGGGTTGGCTTTCGCCGGTGACCACGTCCTTGCCGGTCGCCATTTCGACGGCCCATCGCACGCCGGCGATGCCGACGCGTTTGGCGTTGCGGGTCTGCAGCATCCACAGCTTGCCCCGTTCGATGGTAAATTCGACGTCTTGGGGATACTTGTAGTGCATCTCCAGTTTCTTCATGATGACGTTGAGGTCTTTGAAGGCCTTCTTCCAGATCTCATGCGGCTCGTTCGGCATCTCGTTGAGATTCTTCGGCGTGCGAATCCCGGCCACCACGTCTTCGCCCTGGGCGTTCACGAGGTATTCGCCCATGGGTTTGAAGTCGCCCGTGGACCCGTCGCGCGTGAAGGCGACGCCGGTGCCCGAGTCGTCGCCCATGTTGCCGAAGACCATGGTGCAGACGTTCACGGCGGTGCCGAGCAGGCCGGTGATCTTATTGATTTGCCGGTATTTTTCCGCTCGGGCCGAGGTCCACGATCCGAACACGGCGCGGATGCTGAGGTCCAATTGCTGGACGGGATCCTGCGGGAAAGGTTTCTTGACCTTCTTCAGGTAGACCTTCTTGTAAATGTCGACCAACTCTTTCCATTGGGCGGCGGTGAGTTCCGTGTCCGATTCGGCGCCGTACTTCTTTTTGAGGCGCTCGAGTTCGTTTTCAAAGTGTTCGTGTTCCAGGCCGGTGCTCGGGCCCATGACGACGGAGCCGAACATGTCAATGAAGCGGCGGTAACAATCCCAGCCCGCGCGTTCGTTGCCGGTCTGCTTGATGAAGCCGTGAATGGATTTGTCGTTCAAGCCGAGATTCAAGACCGTGTCCATCATGCCGGGCATGGAGACGGCGGCGCCGGAACGGACGGACACCAGCAAGGGGTCGCGGGCATCGCCGAGCTTTTTGCCCATCATCTTTTCGAGCTTGCCGAGTTTGGCTTTGAGCTGCTCTTGCATGTTCGGCGGATACTTGTTGCCGTGCTTGGAGTAGTAGGCGCACGCTTCGGTGGAGACGGTGAACCCGGGGGGGACGGGCAGGTCGGCGATGGCCATTTCCGCGAGGTTCGCGCCTTTTCCGCCCAGGACCGCCTTGTCGCCCTGTCCGCCTTCGGTGTGTTTCTTGCCGTAGCCGTAGAAATACACATATTGTTTGCTCTGTTTCTTCGCCATCATGCTGTTCTCCCTGGGAGTGTTATGGGGTGATTTGATTCCGAAAAATGAGTGGGCAGATTAGCAGACGCGCCAAGGCTGTCAAGCGTTTGCATGGCGTTGCACGGGTCGCACAACGCGGTAGCGGCCGGCGCGGTCTGATCCTATCCCGCGGCCTGCGCGGTGCCGGAGGAGGATGCTTCCTCGTCCGGTATGATTTCGGGCTTGGTCGTGACGTCGACGGCCACGATGCAGATGTCGTCGCTCAACGGCGTGTTGCCCACGAAACGGTGAATGGCGTGTTCCAAGGCTTCCACGATCGTTTGGACGTTCTTGTACATGGTCTTGCGGATGACCTCTTCCATGCGGGTCAGGCCAAACTCTTCGCCTTCGGCGTTGGCGGCCTCGTAAACGCCATCGGTGAAAAAGATGAAGGCGTCGTTGTCGATCAGGCGCACATGCCCCCCGGTATATTCTTCTTTCGGGATGATGCCCAGCGCGGCGCCATGCGGGGACGGGACGGTCAATCGCGTCAGGCGGCCCATGGAGCGGCGGACATGGAACGGCGACGGGTGTCCCGCCGTGGAGTAGGTCGCGACGCGGGAGGTGGTGTCAGGGACAAAATAGAATGCGGAGGCGAACAACGGTTGCGGAAAGCCGCGCATGATTTCGCACATCGCCTTATTGACTTCCGTCATGTAATGGCGGGCGTTGCGGCCCTGGCCCTTGAGATCGCGCAGCAGGGTGCGGAGGATGGCCGTGATCAGGGCGCTGCGCGCGCCGTGGCCCATGACGTCGGCGACAAAAATGCCGGCGGTGTCGTCGGCGAGGGGCATGATATCGAAAAAGTCCCCACCCAGCGCCAAGGCCGGATGATACCAGTGATGGAATTGCAGGCGCAGCCGCCCTTCGAAATGGGTTTCCGGAACTTTCGGGTACGGCCGGTTGAGATAGGCGAGCTGAAAATCCCGGGCCAGTTCCAGATCGGCCTGCATTTCCATATTGATGTCGGGGGGCAATGCCTCGGGAACGGATGTTAGCTGGTCGAGCCAGCGGTCCAGCAAGTCCGGCGTCGTGGTGTGGCCGGTCACGGCGGTACGCGCCTTGCTCAGCGCCCAGCGTCCCGCGTCCAGTAGGCGGTGGTGTCTCTTGGCGTGCCTATGTTGTCCGAGGAGAAAGGCGGCGTACAGCAGGCCCAGCAGGACCACGCCTCCTACTACGAACAGCCAGCGTGCCGGTTCGTCGCCGGCCTGTTCGGCTCCCGTTACCGCCCATACGGCGGGCCAGGCCGGGCTGTAGATCAGCCCCGGAACGTGTCGGGTTTGATGCGTCATCCGTTTCTCTTTCTCACCCTTGGGGGTCTTTCTTCTTTCGTCTGCTCGAGCGGATCAGGAAGTCCGCAGCGACCGAACCAGCGGGCCGATCCGGTTAATAAATTCGTTCACTTCATTGGGTTCAGTATAGCGACTAAAACTGATCCGAACAGCCCCTAATCCATATTTTGGCGGAAGGTGCATGGCGGCCAGGACATGGGACGGTTCCGTGGCGCCCGCCGTGCACGCGCTGCCCGACGAGCAGCAAATCCCCTCCATGTCCAGCCGCGCGAGTAGGGCTTCCGACGGGATGTCCTCAAACAGGAGCAGACTGGTGTTGGGTAGACGGGGCGCCGCCGCGCCGGCCACGCGCACCCGGTCCACGCCGTCGCACACGCGTCGTTCCATCTCATCGCGCAGGGGACGAATACGGCGCTCGAGCAGCGCCGGCCCTTCGGTGGCAAGCCCGGCCGCGGCGCCGAAGCCCACGATCCCGATCACGTTCTCCGTGCCGGCGCGGCGACCCTGTTCCTGCTCGCCGCCCGCCACCAAGGGCGGGAGGGTGACGGACGGAGCCGTTATCAGGGCGCCTATGCCTTTCGGGGCGTGCAGCTTGTGGCCGGACAGGGAAACGAAGGTCATGCCGGACTGATCCGCGCGAAACGGCATCTTGCCGACGGCCTGGGTCGCGTCGCAATGAAAGTAGATGTCGCGTTCCGCGGCGAGCGCGGCCATTTCTTCGACGGGAAACAGGACGCCGGTTTCGTTGTTTGCCGCCATGATCGAGACGAGCGCGGTATCGTCCGTCAGGCTGTTGGCGTACGCGTCCATATCCGGCCGGCCGGCGGCATCGACCGGGATCCGGACCACGTGAAATCCCTGTTGATCGAGTTGACGGGCGCACGCCAGCGTGGCCGTATGTTCCACGGTGCTGACGACGAATTGGCGGCGTTTCGGGCGCAGGGTTCGTGCGGCGTGAAAGGCGGTGTTGATGCTCTCCGAGCCGCCGCTGGTGAAGACCACGTCCGGGGCGCGCACCCCGACGAGCGAGGCTACCGCTTCGCGCGCATCGGCGATGGCTACGGACGTTTTGCGGGCAAAGGCATAGGGGCTTGAAGGATTGGCGTAATAGGCGTCCAAGAACGGGAGGACGGCTGCGCGCACTTCGGGCGCCATCCGCGTGGTGGCGTTGTTGTCGAAATAGATCATGGTTTCAGTGGCTCGCTTGCGAAGCGGGCAAGTTCGTTCCAGCATAGAGAGGCAGCGGTTGCGAATCAATGGGTAAGTAGAAAGGGGGAAAGTTTTCTTGCTGTGACGTCACGCAGCCTGTAGATTTCGACTAGTTTCCAGCAGGCTCGCGGGGAGGGATGAGCATATGCGAAATCATGCACTGCAGATCTTGGTGGCGGACAACGAGGAGGTTATGCGAGAACTCTTTGACCGGCACCTGAGCGCTCGCGGCCATTCCGTGGATCAGGCGGTCAACGGCAACGAGTGCCTGAAGCGGATGAGCAAGAAGAACTACGATCTGGTCTTTCTTGACCTGGTCATGCCGGGGGTGGACGGGGAAACCGCATTGCAAACCATGCGTGTCCGTTATCCGGAGGCCTTTGTGGTCGTGGTGTCGAGCCAGGATGACGACGGGGTGATCGAGGACCTGCTCGCGCGCGGCGCGCGCGCCTATTTGACCAAGCCGTGCACGAAAGAACACATCGAGGAAGTGATTGCCGAAGTGGAACGGGAGAAGCAGGGCGTGGAGTCCTGACACCCGATAAAGCATCCGGATCTTCGCTGGGAAGCCGCCGATTCCCCTTACATCAACGGGCTGCTCACCCGTATCAGGTGTCGGCGGCTGTGTCCGTAGGTGCTTTCAGCAGGCGGTCGATCATGACAAACGCCAGTGCGGCGCGTTCGTTGCGGGTGAAATCCTGTTCCAGCCGATCCAGTTCCGCCTGTATTTTCGGAGCGGTGTCCTTCTGCTCGAACGCCAATTGGTATGCGGACGCGATCTGGCTTTCATTGAAGCAATAGACGGATTTTCCGCCGGTCAGGTCTATGGGTTTGAGGGACATATCGGTTCAGGACGAGAAGCTGGCTCCGCACCCGCAGGATTTCACGGTGTTCGGGCTTAGAAATCGGAAGCCGGATTTAATCAGGTCATTCGAGTAATCGATCTTCAAGCCGTCCAAGAACATGGCGCTGCCGCCGTCGGCGACGATGCGGATATCGGCGTCCTGATACATCGCCTCATCGCTGGGCTTCAGTTCGGTATCGAGGGCGGCGCTGTACGTCATGCCGGAACATCCGCCGGGTATAATGTCGATACGCAGGAACTGATCCCGGCCGATATTCAGCTTGATCAGCTCTGTTTTTGCTTTTTCGGTGATCTCGATATTCATGCACTCAACCTTCGGGGTCTGTAGGGGATTCCTTTGTGACGGGATAAGGTAATGCGGAGAGGTTGTCGTGTCAAGTTTCACGCGCTCGGCGCACCGGGATCCATGCTTCGCCCTGTCGTTCGAGTCGGGTTCTCCGCCGGATCACTGCTATGTCCCTACGGTTCTGCAGCGCCCTTGCCACTATAGGCGGCCCGGGTTTTCGCGAAAGAAGGAAACCATAAGGTCGCGTCGGCGTTGCAGGGGTTCATCGACGTCGAAGGAGCGGAGGGTGTTGCCGGAGGCGTCTTTCAGGACGACCGTGTAGGCGGTGAGATCGGGGGGCGCGGGGACGCGCGCCACTTGCAACCAGCGTGGCAACGTTTCCCAACGGCGATGGTCGGGGTGTTCCAGCAGTCCGATAAGGACCAAGCGCGTGAGGTCGCCGGCAAACTCATTGTTCTTGGATTCCACGGCAATGGCGATGCCTTCCTTGATGGCGATGCGGCTGATGGTCTTCGTCGCCTCGCGCAACGCGCGGACGCGTTCGGTTTCCGCCTTTAGTTGAGCGGTGTCGGAAAGCAGGTAGCTACGCCCGAGGTATTGGCCGTTGGCATGTATTTCCGCATAGACAGGCGGCGTGTGAAACGCGGACGAGCCGATGGTGGTGCCGCCCCGCGGCGACCGCCCGAGTTGCAGGAATACGACCAGTTCGCTGGACCATGGGTCCGACGGGCGATTCGGTTCCGCCGGCGGTTCCGGCCATGCGCGATGGGTTTCGTTCACCCCGTTGGTGTCGGCGGCCGGCGGGGGGGCGTGCGCGAGGCGGCCGGTGTCGGGGTCGATCTCGACCCGGCGTGCCAGTTCGCCGGCGATTCGGTATTGGAGGGCGGCGTTGGACGGGTCGTCGATCAGTTCCAGGGCGAGGCCGGCGATGTATCGCGAGTAGGCTTCGTCCGGATAGTTTCTCCGGTTTTCTTCGGAGAGCGACTGAATGATGCGCCGGGCTTCCACGGCGGCGTTGTCCCAGTGACCGCGCGCGAGATGATTCTGGGCGGTGAGCGCGTGCAGGAGCGTGCGCTCAAACGGCGCGCCGACAAAATCTTTGATGGCGTCATTGATGACCAGGCTGCCGGCGCCGCGGCTGAGGCTGTAGGTTTCCAGCTGGACGAGAATATCGTGGGCCTCGATGAAATCCTGTGCGCTGCCTTCGTAATCGCCCATGGCTTGGCGCACCGTGCCGCGCTCCATAAGAAACAGGACGCGGTCGCGTTGAGGGATGCGGCTGCTACTGAGCGTTTCTTCGGCTTCGTTCAGGCGGCCCGCGTAGAAGTCGCTTCGTGCGCGATTCAGCGATTGGGTGGCGCACCCCGACAACAGAAAGCCGAGGCACACGAGGAGTGCGCCCCGGCCCCCTGCTGCGATCAAACGCATGCGAGCCTGGGACATGAAATTACCATCCTATCAGCGGCTGACGGGCTTCCCGCGCGAATTCGCGTTCGGCGGTCCAAGCCAGCAAGCCCGTTTCCAGGTCGGTGACTTCCAGCGTCAGCTTGTAATAGCGCCGGACGGTCTTGGATACGCGGACTTGCCGGGGGGATCGGTCCGCCATTTCCGTGAGCGATCCGGAGATCATATAGCGCGCGCCCAACTGTTGGCCGATGCCCACCTGTGTTTCGGGTGTGGCTTGGGCGGCCTGATAGCCCTGTTCCCGCAGGAGGTCTTCGCGGCGCGCTTCGTTTACAAACTGCAAGTTGCCCGTCTGAAACAGCAAGGTGCGCAACCGGTCGGTCAGATTCTTGGTGTCCATGTATTCGCTGGTCCGGTTCTGCACGCCCGCAATCATGACGATGGGGGGGGCGTTGTGTTCCGTGATGAAGGGGCTGTAGCCCAACTCGTTGGCAAAACTCTCGGTAATATTCCGCAGATCTGTGAAGTCAAATCGTTCCCGCATCGGATCAGCGGAATCGACATCCACCCCGGAGGTTTGGGCGCGGAACATGGCGCACCCGCTGAGCAGGGAGGCCAGCGTCGCGGCGGTTAGAATCGTGAGCATGCGTTGAACCTGGATTTTCATCACTTTCTCCTTATGGTAACTATCCGTCTCATGGTCAGCACCGGTTTAGACGCCGCCCCCGTCATTAATATTCATTTCTTCAGGGCAAGATCAAGACTGCGGAACAATTGTTTTCCAGTAAAGGACGGTTGCATTCCGTGGCGGAGCGGTTGAATATTGCGTATGCGCGTGACGTCTAAATGGTCGAATGCACGTAAGCATAAACCCGAAACGGAGAAAGTCATGAAAAAATGGATCATTCTATCAGGCCTGTGGCTGGCGGGCGCGGCGCTGACCTCCGCGCAGCCGTTGCGTGTGGCGGTGCTCGAGTTTCAGGATCAAACCGGGATGCGCTCGGATGCGCGGCTCGGCGGCACGATGGAGCACGGCTCGCTGGCTGAACGCGGGGTGTTCATGCTCGGCAAGCATCTCGTCAACCAGGAGGGATTCGTCCTCATTGATCGGCGGGATTTCCTCGATCAGATGGAGCGGATGCAGTATTTCGACAGCGGCCGGCCCACGCCCGTTAAGCCATCTTTCCTGCATGTGGCGCAGGCGTTGCGGGCCGACGCGGTGTTGCGCGGGAACCTGATCAGCTTCTCGCCGGGCAAACGCACCGTGAATCAGGGCGGCCATCGTGCGGAATTCGCCACGTTGTCGGTCCGCGTGGCGTTGGAGGCGCTGGACTCCGTGGACGGCGCAGTCATCGCCGCGGCGGAAGGGACGGCCCAGACGCAAGTGCGTCAGACGGACACCTTGCAGACCGAGTTGGGGGAGAGCGATATTCTGGATCTGTTGGATCAGGCGGTCGGAAGGGCCGTGCCTGAACTGGAGCGCACCCTCCTGGCGCGCGCCGAGGCACAGCGTGCCCGGCCGACGGTGCGCATTTCCGTGCATACCACCGCCGACCCGGCGATGGTTGAGGTCGACGGTATTCTGGTCGGGACGACGCCGCTCGAGGATTTCGAAATCTACAAGGGCGACCATGTATTGACGATCGGAAAGCCCGGCTATCGGGACGTCACCAAACGCATCCTGTTCGAACAGGACGCCCGGGTTGAAGTACCGATGATGCGGACGGAATTGACCGCCGACGAACTCAAGGAAGTACTCGAATCGATGCGGATGCACGTGTTTCTCGGCGAACCCGGGATCGTGGTTCACCATCTGGATGAGCGGCGGTAACGGGTAATCACGCGCGGCGGGCAGCCTTCCACACCGGAGCGGGCTGTCCGGCGCGTCCCTGTCGGGGGGGGCGGATTATTCTCCTGTCATGCTTCCGCGGCGAATGCGACGTAAGAGGGCAAAGAGGAGAATTATGACCCTGCAATGGATAGTGATCTTGTGTTCGTTTGCCTTACTTTCCGCGTCGTGCACCACCGTTTCGCCCCCGCCGGTCGTTGACAAGAAGGTGGATATCGAGCGGTTCATGGGGGATTGGTATGTCATAGCCGGGAAGTTTACGTTTCTTGAGCGCGGCGCGCACAATGCGGTGGAGCACTACGCCTTGAACGAGGATGGCACCATTGCCACCACGTTTACATTCCGCCGAGGCGGGTTCGACGGCCCGCTGAAGACATATCGCCCTAAAGGATTCATCCACGACGAGGCAACGAACGCGGAATGGCGCATGCAATTCCTGTGGCCGTTCAAGGCGGCATACCTGATCCTCTATCTGGACGACGAGTACCGATATACGGCCATCGGGGTGCCGAATCGCAACTATCTTTGGATCATGGCCCGCGAGCCATCCATCCCTGATGAACGAATGAGGGAAATCCTCTCTTATCTGGAATCCATCGATTACGATATTTCGGATCTCCACCGCATTCCGCATCAATGGCCCTGAGCGTTGAAGATAGGGGCGCGGAAGATTGGGACAGAGAACCCTTGCTTCGCAGGGCCACCCCTCCGGGGATATGTGGTTGGGCTGCTTCGGTTCAGAATATCCGGCCAAGAGAGGAGGGTTTGCACAATCACTGTTTACGCTCTCGGCTCACCGAGACGGTTCGCCCCACCACCAGATCGCAAACTCCAGGGGAAGGTGGGGCGAGGCCTCCGGCCGAGCCGCCGCCTTGGAAGCAGGAGATTCTTCGACTCCGGCTCGCAGACTCGCCTCCGCTCAGAATGACGAGCACTTCTATGTCCCTACGGTCTTCTTTGGGCCGTACCGAATGGGCGGCGCAGAGCGCCGCCCTAAGGAAGAGCGTGGATGGCAAATTGTAGGACGGTCCTCCGGGCCGTCCCGGAAAGTGGAAGGCAGATAGGGACAGGCAGATAGGGACAGAGAACACTGGCCAAGGGGCTGCGCGATTTCTGTCTGCGCCCAACGCGGTCGCACGCGGGAAAACCGTCCTACGTCGGACCGTCACCTCGCGCCATATTCTTGACGTAGCCCTGCCTGGAAACATGAAAGCGCACACTTTCATTGACAAGATTGTGGGAATTCCGTATCGTTGGGCCTAAACGATGAAATCAGACATTCCTCAACCTCTATTTCTTTCCGTTCCCGACGCCGCGAAGCTGTGCGGGGTATCGCGAAATACGCTGTACACGTGGGTCCGTAAGGGCAAACTGAGCGCGTACCAGACGCCGGGTCGCACCAATTTGATCCGCCCGTCTGACTTGGTGAAGTTCATGCAGGAAAGCGGCCTTTTCGTTCCGTCGGCGCTGGAGGAAATGGCTCAGCGCGACGAAGCCAACAATCAACCCGTACCTTCCAATACCGCGAAAGAAGGCGAAGTCGGGGTGCTCGTGGTGGATGACGATCCCTCCAGCCGCAGTGTCGTGGTGCGCGCCTTGAACGAAACCTACAAGATGTTTCAAGCGCAAACCGGATATGAAGCGCTTCATATTCTGACCTTGCGTAAGGAAATCAAGGTTGTCCTTCTTGATTTACGTATGCCGGGTCAGCACGGATTGGCCACCTTGAAGGAGCTCAAGGAATTGCGTCCGGATACTCGTGTGGTGATTGTCACGGGCTATGCCGGGGAGATTCCGGAAGAGCTGATCGCCGGCGGAGCGGTTGCGCGCGTTCTCGAAAAGCCGATTACCGTGGCGATGCTGCGCCAGGAAGTGGCCGACCTGATCAAAGAGCAAGGGTTGACTTCGGTGGCGTAGACCCGGCGTTGCGCTTTTCTTGTTTTCCCTTGTATCCTGCGCCGGTTCCTATATGTTTCCCTCTCTGAAAAGGTTTGGAATGAAATGAGCTTTCTTGCAAACACAGTAACGATTATTGTGACCGCTATCCCGTGACGGGGTCGGTGTAGTCTTGCATACCGCGCCCCGCTGTCAGCGGGGCGCGTTTTTTTTGCTCTTATAGCTTGGGTGTACCTCATACGGTAAGGATGGCATGACATGAAAGAAGTCGGCATAGGCATATTGGGATTCGGCACGGTGGGCGCCGGCGTGGTGGAGGGACTGCAGAAGCACAGTGATCTGTTGGCCGAACGCACCGGCTTGCGTCTGGTGATCCGGAAGATCGCCGATATCGATCTCGACCGGGATCGCGGCGTGGCGGTGGACCCGTCCCTTTTGACGACGGACGCGGCGGCGGTCGTGGATGATCCGTCCGTGGACGTGGTGGTGGAGTTGATCGGCGGGACGCACGTGGCCAAGGAGTTGATGCTGCGGGCGTTGGCGTTGGGCAAGCCCGTCGTGACCGCGAACAAGGCGCTGTTGGCGGAATGCGGCGACGAAGTCTATGCGGCGGCCGGTCAGAACGGGGCCGACCTGCTGTTTGAGGCGAGCGTCGGCGGCGGGATCCCCATCATTCGCGCCCTGCGCGAAGGGTTGTCCGGCAATCGTATTCTGCAGATCTGCGGCATCCTGAACGGCACCTGCAACTATATCCTGACCCGTATGGAGCACGAACGACTGCCGTTTGACCAGGTGCTGGCGGAGGCGCAACAGGCGGGCTACGCGGAAGCGGAGCCGGCGCTGGACATTGATGGACTGGATACGGCGCACAAGACGGTGGTCCTGGCCTCGCAGGCGTTTGGGCGTTCCGTCCAGATGAGCGACGTGCAGGTGGAAGGCATTCGCGGAATCGATTCGTTGGACATTGAGTATGCGGCGGAACTTGGGTATCGCATCAAGTTGTTGGCGGTGATCAAGGAGGATGCCGGAGAGATTGAGGTGCGTGTGCATCCGGCGCTCATTCCGTGCAGCCACATGCTGGCTTCCGTGAGCGGCGTGTTTAACGCGGTTCTGGTGACGGGCGATGTGGTGGGTGAGACCCTGTATTACGGGCGCGGCGCGGGCCGCGAACCGACCGCGAGCGCCGTGATCGGGGACATCGCGGATGCGGCGCGCAATCGGGCGTCCGGCACGCCGAACCGGATCCCGGCCTTTGTGGCGCTGAAGGACGTGCCGACCATTCGCGCGGCGGACAAAATCCGCACGCGCTATTATATGCGCTTGTCGCTGAAGGACGCGCCGGGCATGTTCGGGCGTGTCGCGAATATTTTGGGCCATCACGGGATCAGCATCGCCTCCGTGGTGCAGAAAGAGGTGCGTTCGGGCGCTTACGTGCCTGTCGTCATGTTGACGCATGCGGCCGGCGAAGGCGCGTTTCGAGCGGCGCTGAACGAAATCGATGCGCTGGACGAAGTCGGCGCGCCGACGGTCCGGTTCCGGATTGAGGATTTTGAATGAAGGTCTGAATGGCGGACCGGAAGTCCGTGTCCCCTTGGCGTGGAATTGCGTTACACCCCTTCTGATGTGTATGAAAACGGCGATGGTCATATTTGAGGCGGCGGCGGACCGAGCCAGCCCCGCTCTGGACGATCGCACGCCGTTGCAGATGGCGCGGTGTTCATTGGCTACCGGTGCGGCGGTGACCGGGTGCGGCGGACTGATTGTGCCGGCCCGCGCGGACGACGATAATCGGCAGGAAATGCGGTTGGCCCAATATATGGGCGTGCCTGCGGCCGAGGCCCGCCGCATCCGGCGCGGTCCGTTGGAAGCCCTCGGGGCCGGGATCCCGCTGGAAGCCGGGCGATGGGTGTTTCGCGCGGATTTCGTGACCTTGGACCGCACCGTGTTGAGCGAAGGCGCTGTGCCAAGGCTGAGTATGGAGGAAACGGAAACGTTGGCGGCGACGGTGCGTGCGCACTGGGATCCGGCCGAGGTTTCGTTGAAGGCTATCAAGCCGGGGCGCGTGGTCGCGCAGTGCCGGATGGAAAAGGGCGCGGAGCCTTGGTCCATGTCGCCGTTTGCGGCGGAGGGCGGCGATTACCGCGACGTCTTGGCACGGAACCGGGGGTACGCATTTGTGCGCGATTTCTTGATCCGTTCGTACGATGCCTTGAAAAACCATTCGGTCAATGAAGTGCGCGTGGATCTCGGCGAGAATCCGGCCAACGCGTTATGGTTGTGGGGGGGCGGTCCGGCGGATGGGCACGTCGAAGCAGGTCGCCCGAAGGGTGCGATGGCGACACAAAGCGGCATGGCGCGGGGGTTAGCCGAGTTATTGGGCATGCCGGTCGTGGATCTGGTGGATCCCTGGTCGGAAGTGGCAGGGCGGCGTGCGCCCTTCAGGATTTCGGGGTTGCTGGAAGCATTGCGTGAGCATGATCATCTGACCGTCTATA
>SKXR01000174.1 GCA_007128275.1 Kiritimatiellia bacterium | reverse complement strand
GGACGGGACGAGGGAGTTGTCGAACAATCTCCACGTGGACGAAGGGGTGTGATACCAGACCCATTGGGGCACCATTTGGGTGGCGCGATCGAACTTCCACATGATATCCGAGGAAAACAAGAAGGGACTGCCCGTGAACCCGGATTCCAGCAGATTCATTTCGCTTGGATGCATGTAGCGCGGGAGACGGAACGAGACAAGATTGAATCGTTGGCCCCCGTGGATAACCTGTGTCATCGTGTTGGTGGGCACCCGGCCGATCAGCAGCAGCGACATCGAAGGGGCGCCGGGAGGCAGCTCGATGATCGCACCTTCATCAAGGGGCACCGGCATCTGTTCCGCCGGTTGATTCTGCGTGGGGTAGACCGTCAGCCATTGATTGCTGGAACCGTAATCCGCCAGCCAGACGATGTTGGTCGCGACTTCGCCGCCCGTGCGGGTATACCAGGAAATGCGGGTGGCCATGGAGGCGATGGACGCGGCGGGCAGGGAATGTCCGAACATGAAACCCACGGTGTTGGTATCGGGTATGCCGGGATAAGCGACCCAGTTTTGTCCCGGGTACAGCGTGGCGGGTCGGACCGCGTACACTTCTTCGGTCGCGGCGCGCGGCACATGGGTTTCCACCCAGCGCCCTTTGTGGGCCGCCCGATAGAAGCGGATCTGGCCCGAGGCGATGGGCCTGCTGTCCGAGAGCATGTTGGTGGAGGCCGAGGCGACGTGCTGCCACTTGCTTGTCAGCGCCATTTCCCAGTTCGGGCCGTCGGCGGAGATGAGGTCGTATTCGCGGCCGGGCGTGGATTCCCAGTAGATCTCCGTTTCGGAATTGGCCCGCACCAGGCCTTGTGTCAACGTGAAGCCAGCAAGCCGTATGACCGCGGGATTGGTGGACAGGGGACCGCGATTGCCGGCTTCATCCAGTCCGGCGACAGCGAGACGGTACGTCGTGCCCTCGAGCAGGTTGGAGACGATGGTGTTGGTCGTGGTTATGTCGGCCAGATTTGTGGATCCGGTGTTGAAATAGACGAAGTGGTCGTCCGCTGTCGGTTGCCGGCCTTCGTCGGTGTAATAGATGATGTAACTGCGCCAGGGCGAGAGGGGATCACCGTCGATCCCGCCGCCGTCTTCCAAGGCGGTCCAGCCCACTTCGATTTCCGAGGTCTCGTCCGGGCCCAGCTCGGCGACCACATCCTCGACCATCCGCGGCGGGATGTTGTCGAAACGCGTCGTGAAGACGACCGCCGGCCCGCGCAGTCGGTCGTTCGGGCGATCGTTGTCGTCATCGACGGCATACAGATAATTGATCCGTTCGCCCAGATGCGCGGTGTTGAAGACGGCGTTGGTGATATCCGCGCTGAACGCCTGCACGCCGACCGCCGGCGGAGTGACATCCACGTATTCGCGTCCGAAACGGATTTCATCGAAACTCGCACTTTCCGCCTCCGGGCCGGGACGGACCAGGACGCGGTTGAACAGAAAATCGCTCGCGTAGGTCGTCAGCACCGCGTCGGGCGCCGAGGGCAGGGCGTCGAGCGGCGGGTTGACGTACAGATGCACGCGGTTCTCCGTGGCGCCGAATTCCAGATGCGCCACCAGAAAGGCCGTGGCCTGGTCCAACATGGATACATCGCTCAAAGCGGATTCGCCCATGACCGTCATGCCCCAGTACAGGTCCTCGCCGCCGAGATAGCCGAGACGCAGGATTTCGTCCGAGTCGTCGAGCGGGTCTGTGGCATGGCGGTGCAAGGACATGAACGTGGCGTTGGTGTCGAGGCCCGGTTGCGTCTTGCGCAACAGGACGCTCATCCACATCGAGGTTTCGACCCCGCCGATCTGCAACTGGCCGCCGTACTCGGCCGAAAAATCGGCAAAGACGCCCGGTGCGTCCAGATGCCGGCCGGCGACGGCGCCGATACTTCCGGCGTCGACGTACCGATCGCCCGTGACCGCCGCGCCCTCGTATAGGGCGAAGGAAAGGGGCGCGGGATCGGCGATCGCGAAGGCTCCGGACGTTGCCCACGCGCCGTTCCAGCCGACGCCGCCGTTTTGGCCGTTGAGGGAAGCGCCCACCCCGTAGTCGAAACCGTCGTAGGTGAGCATCCAGCGGCCCGGCGCGATGCGGTACTGGTAGATTCCCGAACTGACCCCCGTGCGTACATCGGGCGGATCGTAGGCTTCATCCCAGGAAATAGGGAAGGCGTTGACATTGGTCCACCCGGTCACCTCCTCCACCACGTTGGACGGGGCGGTGGGCGGGGTAATGTCATCGTCGATGACGAGGAATTCCGCTTCGTTGGCGGCGGGGAAGTCGAGGATGCGGATGTTGTCCACATTGGTTCGGTGGCCCTGATTGCCGGCGCCCGTTACGATAATACGCACCCGGATCGTGCCGTCGATGCGCACGGGTACGATAAAGGGTTCCAGTTCGGTGATGCCCGTGGGCACAATGGGGTCGCCGACGTCGAACCACGATACCCCGCTGTTGGTACTGACCTGAAACGCGATATGCGGGGGATCGGGATTGTTGCCGTAACCGGCGAACAGCAGGCTGATATGCCGGATGCCGTTGAGCCGGTCCTCCATCATGTCCATCACGCCGGAAATGCCTTCCCCCTGCCGCCGGATGCGGAGGGATCGCATCCCTTCCTTCTTATCGAAGTCGGTATCGCCGATCATCGCATTTTCCAGCCACCAGTTATGGCCGCCCAGATGCACGACATCCCCGGAAAAATGGTCCTTCTCTTCGCCCTCGCCTTCAAAGTCGATGAAGTAGGACCCGGCGGTGACATCCGAATCGAGTGTAGGCACTCCGTTTGAGTTGGCGGCGCTCCAGCGTATTTTGAAAAGACCCAGATCCACCTGCTCATGGGGGACCGCCTGTTGCTGGGTGTTGCTCGATTGGACCGACCCGGCATTCAGATACGTGTAGGACTCGAAGGTTTGATTCGTATAGATGGGTTCCTCGTCCAACGTAAATACGCTGAAACGAGGCTTGAAGAAGGGGGGATTCGTATTGACCGTTTCGACGCCGTCCAAGTCTTCGAATCGCATCACCACCAGATAATTCCCGCTGGCAAACTCCGCATCGGTGATCTGTTGGATGAAATCAAATTCACCGAAAATCTCGAAGACCGATGCGTACGGCCCCGGAAGCAGTTCCATGACCGAATCGATATCGGTGGCGACGTCATTGGTCCCAAGCACGATGTCGGTGGCCGTCGCGATGCTGTCGGCGGCGTCGTACCACTGCTCACTATAGTTGCCAAATTGACTGGTAAACTGAACGCGGTAGGTTCCCGCGTTCAGGCCGGTGATGGAATAGGTGCCGTCCGCCGCCGTCGTGGTATCGTCTTCGACAAGCCAATCTGCGCCGTTCCACAACCAGGCGCTAACGATAATACCTTCGATCGGGTTACCGACCACGCCGAGTTCTTCGACATAGCCGCTGATGCCGGCGTCCTGGGAGAACGCGGATTCGGCTTGCAGGAACAGGCACGGCAGAAGCATCAGCAGGAATAAGCGCCCGCCAAATGATTCCGCCCTTCTTCGATCGTTGCGGCGCTTGTTTATTTCCTGCAGCATGCTGATGTCCATGAGTATTCTTTGTTCTGGAAAAGCGTAATTCGATGCCAACGCATCCTCTGATACAGTTAAAATACATACCCCGCTCGCCTATATCTTTATAGGGAAGTCACTGTAAAGAATGAAAGAAATGAGCGCAGACTCATTACAAGCGTGTGATGCGTTACATATGCGACGGGAGGCGCGCGTGAGATGCCTTCAAATGGACCTTAATTCGACGCGCGCGTGTTCTTCGATGATCCATCATATCGCATGTCGGCGAACAACGCGTGGTGATCGCGGGCGATGCACGATGGTGGACATCGTGCCGAAACTTCCTGGAGGGGACGGGCGTCAGCGGAGGGAGCGGCGAATCAGTTCGTAGGACCTTTCTTCGGGCAGGCTGTCGAGCACGGATTCGTCGAAGGGTTGTTCTTCCGTGACGGGGCCGACCGGTCCGTCCAG
>SKXR01000010.1 GCA_007128275.1 Kiritimatiellia bacterium | reverse complement strand
CGGCTTTTTTTTTTCGCCGGCGCTGGAGTCGAAACAGGCGTTTCCGCCTGCCGGGAAGCCGTGGTCGACGGACTCGGCGGCAGCGGCGCACCACCCGCCACGGTTTCTTTCAGGGCGTTCAATTCCTTTAATAGCTCATCAATGGATACCACGGTTGCCGCGCGGGCGGATCGGATCAGGGCGGTTTCCACGAGCGTTCGACGCGACAACGCGTACCGTAAACGGCTTTCCGCGTCCGTGAGGATCTGCACAATCTGTAAGACGCGGCCGGGCGCGGTCTTCTCAGCCTGTTCCTTCAGGCTCGCCAGCTGCGTCCCGGTGATGTCCAACGCATTCGCCGCATCGGGGGCGTGCATGCATATCAGGACATTCCTGAAATATTCCAGCAACTCGATGACCAACCGCTGCATGTCCTTGCCGCTTTCGTCCAGGTCGGCGATCCGCTCGATAATGCGCGGGATATCGCCTTCCAACACGGCCCCGGCCAACTCCTCGAGCGCGCTGCGCGAAACCAGACCAAACACCGAAAGCACGTCCGGTTCCCGAATCTTCTTGCCGATGAAAGAGATCAACTGGTCCAGCGCCGATTGCGCGTCGCGCATGCCGCCTTCGGCGCCTCGCGCAATGGCCAGCAACGCGTCGTCATCGATATCAATCCCCTCCGCCTTCGCGATCTTGCCGATGGAGTCCGTGATGACCGTGATGGCGATACGCCGGAGATCGAACCGCTGACAGCGGGAATGGATGGTGGCGGGCACCTTCTGCGGATCGGTCGTGGCCAGAATGAATTTCACGTGCGGCGGGGGCTCTTCCAGCGTCTTCAGCAAGGCGTTGAAGGCGCCCGTCGAGAGCATGTGCACTTCGTCGATCACATAAATCTTGTACGGACCGCGCACGGGCGTGTAGCGCGCGTTGTCGCGCAGGTCGCGGACATGATCGACACCGGTATTGGACGCGGCATCGATTTCCATCACATCCATGCAGGTGCCGTTCATGATTTCGCGGCAGGCATCGCACTGATCGCAGGGCGTGGGGGTCGGTCCGTCTTTGCAGTTCAGTGCCTTGGCGAAAATACGGGCGGTGGAGGTCTTGCCGGTCCCCCGCGGCCCCACAAGCAGATACGCATGCGCCACGCGATTCTCAGCGATCGCGTTCTTCAAGGTGCGCGTGACATGGTCTTGTCCAACCACGTCATCGAATTGTTGGGGGCGCCATTTTCGGGCAAGTACCTGATACGTCATGGTCAATGGTCAACGGTTGATGGTTAGTGGGTAATGGTGTGGCATGGATATTCCCTCATCTTCCATGAACCATCAACCATTAACCATTCTTCAAAAAAAGTAGCCGTGCACCATTGCTCGACCGCTACAGCTAGGGGAAACGATTCCCATCCGGACTCCGGCCAGGTAAACCTGCGGCACCCGAATAACATGACTTACCGCTGCTACCTTCCGGTCCTGACGGGGTTCGCCGGCACTCGTCGCACAGGGCCCGGCCTTCATCGCCCTTCCGGGGCGTTTCCACACTCTCTGTATCGGCCTCACGCTGGATTTACACCCTGCTATAGCGGGTTGCAGGTCATCCTCCCATGGAGAACTCAGGGCACCGCTACCTCCCCGTCTAGCACGGCCATCAATACCCTAACAGGCGACAGAACGGATTGCAACCGGACAATTGAGAATGGGTATTCGTTCCCGACGCTTAGGAGCCCGTTGAAAAGGGCTCCTCGGGCATGCCCTCCACCGCCTCACGGCGGCTACGAAGAAGTAGACAACGTAGCCGCGCCCGTGAGGGCGTGGAACTGTGGGGCTATAACTTTTTCAACGGGCTGTTAGGGCATCACGAGGACGGGGGAAGCGTGCCCGGACTTAATCTTCAATATCCTTGTCAGGGCGCGAAAGGCCGTGACATAGTGAGCGGCATGAGAGTTCTATTATGCAACGATGACGGAATCCACGCGCCGGGCATTGCCGCCTTGTACGATGCCGTGCGGGATATGGCGGAGGTGCATATTGTGGCGCCGGAAGCCGAGCGCAGCGCCGTCGGCCACGCGATCACGATTTACAACCCGCTCAAGACGAAGAAGATTTTCAAGAACGGCGAATTCTTCGGGTACGCCGTGGAAGGCACACCGGCGGACTGCGTGAAACTCGCGGTCAGCGCCCTTATGCCCGGGCCCCCGGATTTTGTGATCAGCGGTATCAATCTAGGCCCCAACGCCGGGATCAGCGTCATTTACTCGGGCACCGTCTCGGCCGCGACGGAAGGAACCATCCTGGGGATCCCAAGCATGGCTGTTTCCTTGAACACATTCGCCGATCCCCTTTGGGATACCGCCAAGAAGGTGGCCCGCGAAATGTTGGCGCGCCTGGCGCAAGACGGCCTGCCGGAAGGGACCTTGTTGAACGTGAACGTCCCCAATATTCCGATGGAAGAACTCAAAGGGACGCGCATCACGCGCATGGGCCGGTCTCGGTACATTGAGACCTTCGAGAAACGCATGGACCCGCGCGGCAACGTGTATTACTGGATGGACGGCGAACTGGCGCTGCTGGAAGATCCGGCCAACACGGATTTGAACGCGCTGGAAGACGGCTATGTCTCTTTATCCCCGCTCGGCTTCGATCTCACGCGCCACTCCGCCCTACCCCATTTTGAGAAATGGCACGATGCGGTGAGCGGGAGCGAGACCCCCCAAACAGCAGATTCTTGACTTTCGAGCGCGGGCTCCTATACTGCCCACGCTTCCTATGTTAGCCAGCTTAGCTCAGTTGGTAGAGCAGCTCATTCGTAATGAGCAGGTCGTCGGTTCGAATCCGACAGCTGGCTCCACGAGATCCATACCGGATTTTTTCCAACGATGTGGAGTCAAGTTACAACTGCAACAAGCATTCATCCATCACTTCCTTCGGTGTTCGATATCCCAAGACTCTTCGGGGTCGGTTATTCAACAGGCCCACAGCCCGGCGCAGCTGCGCCGGGCTGACCTCGGCAAAGTCGATTCCCTTTGGGAAGAACCATCGAAGCAACCCGTTGGTATTTTCATTCAGGGCTCGCTCCCACGGGCACTTCTCGTGCGCAAAGTACACTTCCGCCTTCAATGCGCTTTCCAACTTCTTAAAGCTTCCGAACTCCATTCCATTGTCCACCGTCAGCGTATGAACCGGTAGCCCCCTCAAGTCCCGAATCGCCTGAACGTTCATCTGCTTCCCTGTCCGCTCCTCCAGAAGTCCCGCCACCAGGTAGCGGCTCTTGCGATCCACGTGCGTCGCCACACACGCCTTCGATTTCATCGGGCCGCGCACCGTATCACTCTCCCAATCGCCCACTCGCATCCGCTCAGAAACAACCCGGGGGCGATCATCAATCATCACGCGATCATGAATTCGTTGATGTTTTTGTCGCCGCTGCCGCGATGCGCGATCCGGACCCCGCAAATATTTCATATGTGTCTGATCCTCATAGATCCACCGGTAAATCGTCATTCTCGACGGGACCTCTCGGTTTTCATAACGACCGCGGCCGCTGATCTGATCCGGAGACCACGCAGCCCTCAACCCCGCCTTCACCGCAGCCACGGCAGGCCCAGTCCTTAACTTCCGGGGACGGCGAGCCATGTGCCGAAGCCTTTCTGCATTCGCATGGGCCAGGCCGGGGAAATAGCGCCCACTCGTACTGTTGCGCCGGCGTTCACGCCAGATCGTCGTTCGGTGGCGACCCAGTGCTGTTGCGATCGATTCATCGCTGGACCCTCCTGAAATCATTATGGCTATGCGTTCCCGCTCTGTCCGGTTAATATGCTCGTAGCTATGCGGCATCCTCTTCTCCTTTCGATGTGTTTCTTGGTCGAACCACTCGAAGGATGAATGATGCCGCTTGCTGTTGCACTTATAATGGGACTCCGCATCGTTGGAAACTTTTGGCCCGAAATTTCCAAGCATTGGAAAACGCCGATTTTCTCCCTGCCCGGACGCCCGCAAATGGGCCTACTTCAGAGGCATAATCAACTGGATAGAAAGTTCATCGCGCGATATAGATTCTCCATCTGTTTGGCATAT